>CAYNPS010000155.1:0-5717 GCA_964399125.1 uncultured Terriglobales bacterium | reverse complement strand
GACTAGCGCGATCACGCAGAGAAAAGTAAGTAAGCTCGTATGCGTAGAGAAAGATGATTTCGCCATCAGTTCAAGAATATTACTTGTTCTTGGGAGGCTCGTAAGGCTTTTGCAGTCCGCGTTCGGCCGCAGCCAGAGTATCTGGAGCTTTATCACCGGTATTCAGCGCCGCGTTGTAATGTTTGAGCGCCGCTTCGCGATCTTCCTGTATATCAAAGATGCGCGCCAGGTAAATGTGCGACCACGCGAGCATGCGCGGATCGCTGGCTAGCCGCAACGTCTTCTGAAAGTTCTCGATCGCCTCCTGCATGTGTCCTTGCATCGACGAAGCGCGCGCCAGAATAAATGCGGCGCGTCCCTGATCTCCCGAGCCGCCAGTCATTGCGGTCTCGGCGATCTCCTGAGCCGACTTCGGATCTCCGGCAGCGAGGCTCTCCTCCGCAGCATCGAGCGTATCGCCCTGCGCGCGAACCGTCGCCCGAATCAGATCAGGCGCACCCTGCTTAGCGAAGTTCACCTCGCGTGCGCGCTTCTCTTCCCTGCCGAGGCTCATGCTGAGGTTCGTCAGCATCGGGCCAAACGCCTGCTCGAATCCGACTTCGCCTTTTTCGAAATCGCCAAACTGCTCATAAAAATAATGAGTGAGGACGAAGCCCTGCTGCATCGCTCCTTCGACTTCGTGCATGCGAATCGCCTCGATCCTCTTCTCGCGCTCCTTCTTGTCCTCATTGGGAACGCGGATCATCGGCTCCGTGCGAATCTCGACCGCGCGAATTACCGACTCCGTCACCAGTAGCGCGATATCGCTCTTGAACTTTTCATCAAGCGGAGCATTCTGGACGGTCTGCAGCAGAGGCTTCAGCGGCTGCATGCGCGTGAAGCGCTTCAGAACCAGCGGATCGAGAACGTAATGAAGATAAGTGTGCCGGACAGGCGCCATCTTCAGCTCCCCACGATCAGGCGCCATTAACATCATGTAGTTCACGCCGTAGTTGCGCGCATTCACCTCGCCCGGCGCAATTAGCGGCTCTATATATAAGGAGAAGCCGCGAGTCTCGGGTCCATTCGTGGGTATTCGCAGATAGCTATCGGTGGTCAGAATCATCTGCGCCACTGGATCATGGAAACGATCAACATAGGCGTCGTACTGCGGCCGATATTTTTTCCAGAGATCGTGCAGATGCGCTGCATCGTAGAACTTCTGCAGCACCGGCAAATATCCAAGCACGTTTTGCGAATCTGGCGGAAGGTCCGACTCGCGAATGGTGGTTTTGAATTGCGGAGGCTCACTTGTGTAAAACGCTAGCGAGACGTACTGCGAGATATTGTGGGCAGCATCCGGCGCAGGATGATCGTGAACAAAATCGCAAAGCTGCTTGCGCTGGAATTGCGCATCTTCTGATGCAGCCACAGCGCGAATCACATCCGCGCGAATCTGATTGCGGACCGGATCGGATGCCGAAAGCTCCTGGTCGTATCCACACGAATTCAGCCCGGCAAAGAAGGAGAAGAACGTTTCACTTACGTCCAGAGTGATCTTGGTTGGCGCCAGCGCCGCCACATGGGTCGCGCCAGGAGCCGCAGGCGTCTGCTGGGCGAACAGCGCCGAAGTTGAAGAAATCAGCAAAAACGCCAGAACAGAAAAAGATCGACGGGGAAAGAGCGGACCCAGAAACAGCCTCCTAAAGCTTGGACGGGGAATGCTCAATTTTACCGCAGCTCGCCCAAAACGCATGGGAATCAATTCCTTCAACTCCTCTCCCACCGGTGCTAAACTCGCCGCCGGAGGTGTCCTATGACCACAGAGTCGGTCGTCGCTGTGTTCTTCGGACTGCTTGCCCTCGCGTTGTGGATGGTTCCCACTCTGATCGCCTTCAGCCGGAAGCACCCCAAACGCATGGCCATCCTCACCATCGACCTTCTTGCAAGTTGGACTATTGTTGGCTGGTTTTTCGTCTTGGGCTGGGCGCTACATAGCTTCGAAGAATCAGTTCCAGCAATGCCCGCCACGCAGCCGAAGGCCAAGGCCTCAGCCGCCTAATAGAGGCTGAATTCGCTCCAAGATCTCTTGAGGCGATCTCCGCGAATCGCAGGGTGCATTGCTCTGCCTGCAGCCCTCCCCTTGCTAACCGAGAGGAGTAGCATGCGTCTAATCTCGGTAACCGAGGAGAGCCTTTTCTTGAGCAAACCTTCTGACCTCGTTCAAGGCACGCTTGACCTGCTACTGCTGAAGATTCTGGCGCTGGAACCTCTGCATGGATGGGCGATCAGCCAACGACTCACACAAATTTCCGGTGATGTACTGCAGGTGAGCGATGGATCGTTATATCCGGCGCTACACAAGCTCGAGCAGGAAGGGTGGATCAAGTCGGAATGGAAGCCAAGCGAGAACAACCGCCGGGCCAAGGTCTACTCGCTAACCCGCCTTGGCCGACAACAGCTTGAAAAAGAAACCGCCAACTGGAATCGGCTCTCATCGGCGATATCGCACGTCATCCAGCTTCGGGAGGCCTGAGATGGGACTGGAACACTGGCTGTACAAACTGCCGCTGCGGTTGCGTTCTCTCTTTCGCCGTTCCCGAGTCGAGCAGGAGCTGCGGGAAGAATTCGAGTATCACCTGGAGCGCAAAATCGAGTACCTCAAATCGCAAGGCATGCCTGCAACCGAGGCGCACAATCAGGCATTGCGCGCGATGAGCGGCATGGAGCAGCAGAAGGAAAAATGCCGCGAAGCGCGCGGCGTGAGCTGGATCGAGGACCTCATCACCGATCTGCGCTATGCCCTGCGCACGTTCCGCAAACATCCGTTGCTTGCGTTAGTCATCACCATCTCGCTTGCGCTGGGGATCGGCGCAAACACAGCAATCTTCAGCCTGATCAACGCCGTGAGTCTGAAGATGCTGCCGGTACGCGAACCCGAACGCCTCATGCTCCTGAACTGGTCGGCGAAGGACTGGCCGCTAACGTTCATTGACAACCTTGAGGGCAACGGCGGAAGAGATGCGGGCGGAATCATGTCCAGTACTTCGTTCTCTGCGGATGACTATGCGGAACTCAAGAAGCAGAACGATGTCTTTGATCTAACCTTCGCCTATGCCGCAAACGATTCCCAAGTGAACATTGCAATCAATGGGACAGCAGAGTCTGCTCATCTACAGGCCGTCACCGGAGAGTTCTTTGCCGGCCTCGGTGTCACTCCCATTTTGGGCCGAGCGTTACTGCCCAGCGACGACTCTAACTCCGGTTCGGCAGTTGCGGTCGTCTCTTACAACTTCTGGCGCAAACACTTCGGCGGGGATACCCACTTAGACGGCAAGGCAGTCACATTAAATGGCCAGCCAATAACCATTCTCGGTATAGCTCCACCAGAGTTCTTCGGCATTCTTCCGGGAAATCCGATTGATATTTACATTCCGCTGAGCTTGTATCGCGATGAGTGGACGCGGCTCTACGGCGACGATCTAGCCGCTCCTAAGACCTGGTGGTTGCAGGTGATCGGCCGACTGAAGCCGGGCGTCAGCGCGGAAGCGGCGCGCTCGGAATTACAAGTGATCTTCGATCGCACACTCAGGGCCAGGGTAAACACGGCGACCGGCGCCGAAATTCCCAAAATCGGACTCCTTCCGGCTGGTCGCGGCTTGAACGACTTGCGTCGAAAATTCTCCACATCCCTCCTTCTGCTGATGGGCATGGTCGCCCTGGTATTGCTGATTGCATGCGCGAACGTCGCAGGTCTGCTGATGGCTCGTGCGTCCGCGCGCCAGAAGGAGATCGCTGTACGCCTGAGTCTCGGAGCTTCGCGTGGACGTATCGTTCGCCAGCTTCTCGCCGAGAGTGTTCTGCTAGGGATTATTGGCGGATTGGCAGGCCTCGCCGTTTCGATCTGGGCAAGTTCCGCGTTGGTACGCCTGCTAGGTTCGGGACGAACCCCGCTCTATTTGTCTGCCGGACTCGATTCGCGCGTACTGGCCTTTACCGCAGCCGTCTCAATCCTTAGCGGGATTGTCTTCGGATTGGTGCCCGCGCTGGCGGCAACACGAGTGAGCGTCGCCCCCTCGTTGAAGGAGACGGGAGCGCAAGCGTCACTGGCGGGAGGACGATTCCGGATCGGGAAAGCTCTGGTTGGCGGGCAGGTCGCGCTTTCGCTGCTTCTGCTCGTCGCCTCGGGCCTGCTGCTGCGCACGCTGAATCGGTTGCAGCATGTGAGCCTTGGCTTCGATCAGCATGCCCTCCTCACGTTCGAGGTCCGTCCCGGACTCAACGGATACAAAGAGCAACGTCTAATCGATTACTACCAGGAGCTTGAGCGCCGGTTGCAATCTCTGCCCGAAGTACGATCCGTAACTCTCGCCCAGCATGGCCCGATCGATTCGGGCTACAGCAGTAACGCTCCGCAAGTTCCAGGCTATACCGCTCCTGGAAAATCGGTGAACATGTATCGCCACGAGGTCGGCCCGAATTATTTTGCGACTCTCAATATTCCCATCCTCCTTGGCAGAGCCATCGATGAGCGGGACACTCCCAGTGCGCCGAAGGCAGTGGTGGTGAATGAGACGGTGGTGCGTCAGTATTTTCACGGCGACAATCCCATCGGCAAGCATCTGATCTACGGCCGGAACAACAATTTCGTTCCCTATGAAATTGTTGGCGTTGCCGGCGACGCGAAGTACGGCAGCCTGCGCAGCGATCCTCTGCCTACCGCTTATTGGTCCTACGAGCAATCGAGACTTATCTCCGCGCAGATGGTTTTTCTGGTCCGCACCCAGGGAGATCCGTGGTCGATTGCCAACTCGGTACGGCAGATATGCCTCGATCTGGACAAAGGTGTCCCGGTCGTGCGCATGAAGACGGAAGAAGAGGTAGTCGAAGGCTCCCTGCTGCTGGAGCGAACCTTCGCGCTTCTGAGCGGCGCCTTCGCAGGCCTGGCTCTGCTGCTGGCGTGCGTTGGACTCTATGGCACTATCGGCTACTCAGTAACGCGCAGAACGGCAGAGATCGGCGTGCGCATGGCGCTGGGAGCTGAGCGCGCACGCATCCTGCTCATGGTCCTCGCAGAGGTGTCGGTCCTCGTCGTTGCCGGAATCGCAGTCGGACTTCCCTTGGCATGGATAGGCGCGAAGCTTCTCAGCCATCAGCTATACGAGTTGTCGCCGCACGATCCGCTCACCATCATCGGCGCGGCGGGCGCAATTATCACGATTACGTTGCTCGCTGGATACGCCCCAGCACGACGCGCATCAAAGGTAGATCCGATGGTGGCGCTGAGGTATGAGTAGATGCATGTGACCCGGACGGCCGCGCGCTTTGCGCCGACACTTTATTGAAAAGTCAAAACGCAAATCCTTTCGAGACAGAAGCAGCTGCGTTAAACGGCGCTGCACGAGACTTAGGTTGCAGAGTGAAGGTGAGATCGATCTTGTCCGACTGATGAGGTGGATGCATTTGTAACCATCCGGCTATCTCCGCGTCCAGTCGATTCGCATCTGCATCGCTGAGTTGCGCGCGTAAATTCGCAATCGCATCTGCAAGCCCCTGGGGATGCGATGAATTGTGGATTGCAATCGATCCCCAGAAGTAGGCGCGATCCGAATTCCCGTCGAGGGCGTATAGTCGGGTGAGACTCGAGAGAGCTTCTGGATCCCCCTGCTCGGCGGCGAGTTGGTACCAACGCAAAGCAGCGGACTTGTCCTGAACTACACCGTTCCCTCTTTCATACA
>CAYNPS010000154.1:4904-8518 GCA_964399125.1 uncultured Terriglobales bacterium | reverse complement strand
AGGGGAGAAACGACGCCGTGTCCTCGCGATCGCTATGGCCAAAGGAATCGGAAGAGCGGAAGAAGAAGGGGCCGGCTCCGATCCAAAACGGGATCTCTCAGGAAACAGCAGCAGAGTTAGAAGGTCTCGGCGAAGGCGTGCAGGAGGTTCATGAAGAACTCCGCAAGGCCACGATCACCCAGATTGTACTCACAATTCTCGTGGTCCTGGCGATCTGCTATTTCGCAAAACTGGTCTTAGTCACGATCTTTACATCGATTCTTATCGCGTTCATTTTGGAACCGCTCGTTCGCGCGATGGGAAAGATCAAGATTCCGCGCACGGTAGGTTCTGGCATCGCAGTGCTGCTCGTCCTCGCCTTGTTATATGGACTCAGTTACTTCTTCTATCAGCGCGCTGTGGACTTCGCGCACCAATTGCCGAGGGTGCAAGGCGAGATCAAGAAAGTGATAGGCAAGTATCAACGGGGAGCGGAGGAAATCCGGCAGAGTACACAAACCGTAATGCCGAGCGGGGACAAGAATGCTGTTCCCGTGAAAGTTCAGCAGGCAAACGGTATTCGAGGCCTGCTTGGGGAATCCTCGATCGGAAATATCGGCGAAATACTCCTCACCATCGCCTTCATTCCTTTCATTGTCTATTTCATGCTCACCTGGCAGGAGCATATGCGGCGCTCGACTGTTCGGCTCTTCCCTCCGGAAAAGCGCCTCAAAGCCTATACCACAATGGGAAAGATTTCCGAGATGATGAAAGGCTTTATCGTCGGCAACTTCGTAATCGGGGTGTTCATGGCGATTGCCAGCGGAATCCTCTTCGCTTTTTTGCATTTGCCATACTTTTACTTTCTTGGTCTGATCAGTGGATTCCTCAGCCTGGTCCCGTATCTCGGAGTAATTCTTGCCTTGCTGCCGCCTGTTGCTTCGGGACTCGGAGTGCTGCATGGAACAGGGATCATCATTATTGCGGCCGTGATCCTTGGGCTGCACGTCTTCTCCATGAACGTTCTTTATCCCAAGGTGATCGGCGGGAGATTGGAATTGAATCCGTTGGCCGTTACTCTTGGGCTATTGATTTGGGGTTGGATCTGGGGCGCCATGGGACTGATCCTCGCCGTTCCCGTTCTGGGAGCAATTAAAATCGTTTGCGACAACATCGAAGGCCTGGAGCCTTTTGGGCGTTTGCTGGGCGAAGGCGTTGACGGCAAAAAGGAGAAGACAAGGGCATTCTGATTCTGCTGTCATCTTCCAAATAACGTGGAAGCCGGGCGCCCTCGCCCGGGTGTTTGCTTCGACTTTTATGCCGAAGCTCAGATCAACAGACAAGACAACATAAACAGGATTCGCATTGGTAACGAAAACCCGGGCGAGGGCGCCCGGCTCCACGTCGGCAAACCTTGGCCTTCTATAATCTTCGCAAATGGCCACTCTGCTTTCTCCTGACGTGCGCACGCGCTACGAGGCCGTGATCGGACTCGAAGTGCACGTTCAGCTCCTCACTAGCACCAAGGCATTCTGCGGATGCTCGGCGGCGTTTGGAGCTCCGCCCAACACGAATGTCTGTCCCGTGTGCCTCGGATTGCCGGGAGCGCTTCCCGTCTTGAATCGCAAAGCGGTTGAATTCGCGGTGCGCGCGGCGATGGCCCTGAATTGTCAGATTCGCGAGCTCTCGATTTTTGCTCGCAAGAATTACTTTTATCCAGACCTTCCCAAGGGATACCAGATTTCGCAGTACGACAAGCCGCTTGCAGAGCATGGCTACATCGACATTTCAGGCGCAAATGGCACAACCAAGCGAATCGGCATCACACGCCTGCACCTCGAGGAAGACGCCGGCAAGAGCCTGCACGATGGCCTTCCCGATTCGGCACATTTCACGTATGTCGATCTGAATCGCTCTGGCGTGCCGCTGATCGAGATCGTCAGCGAGCCGGATATGCGCTCGCCGGATGAAGCGTACGAATATCTCACGCGATTGAAAGAGATCGTCCTATACACCGGGGTAAGTGACTGCAACATGGAAGAGGGATCCTTGCGCTGCGACGCCAATGTGAGCATTCGCGCTAAAGGTGAGCAAAAGCTCGGCACGAAAGCCGAAGTAAAAAACGTAAACTCCTTCCGCTTTATTCGCGATGCGCTGGAGTATGAGATTGAACGCCAGATCGAGATCGTCGAAGCCGGCGAAAAGGTCGTGCAGGAGACTCGCCTGTACAACGCCAACGAAGGCAGAACCTACAGCATGAGGTCGAAGGAGGAGGCGCACGATTATCGCTACTTTCCCGAACCCGATCTGCTGCCCCTGAATGTCGATCCGAAATGGCAGGAGGAGATCCGCGCATCGTTGCCCGAGATGCCCGAAGCGCGTCGAGAACGCATGGTTTCCCAATATGGCATCACCGCCTACGACGCTTCTGTGCTGACCGCGTCGCGCACATTGGCAGACCAGTTCGAGGAGGCCGCCCGATCGGCGAAGAACCCCAAGCGCGTCGCTAACCTCGTGCAAGGCGAGATCATGGGCCGGCTGAAGGCGCGCGGACTGGAAATCGAGCAATCGCCGATCAGCATGAAGGGCGTGGCGATGTCGGCTGATCTGGTCGAGAGCGGCGCGATTTCGGGAAAGATTCTGAAAGACTTGTACGATCTCGCATTCGAACGTAACCAGGATTTCCCCGCCATCTACGAACAAGAGAAGCCCCAGCAGATCACCGATACTTCTGCCATCGAAAAGATGATCGACGAGGTCATTGCCGCCAATCCCAAACAGGTCGAGCAATACCGCGCAGGCAAGAAGACCGTCGCCGGCTTCTTCGTCGGACAGGTAATGAAAACCTCAAAAGGCCAGGCGAATCCTGCGCTGGTGAACGAAATCCTCACGCGCAAGCTGGAATAAAAGCCTTTTCACCACCGAGGCACAGAGACGCGGAGATTGGGTTGCCCTTGTTCCGCGTCGAGTACGCCTGTGCCGGTGAAACGCAGAAGCTTCAGTAGCTCGAGCCAACAAATCAGGCTTCCTCCGTCTCTTCGTGCCTCCGTGGTTAAAATTTTCGAACGTTATCTATGACGCCCCGTTCTTCACTCATGAGACGTAGCATGGGTGGCCTGGAGCATTCCATTTCCGGCACGATGGCGTTTGATCTCGCACAAGCGGAGTCACGCTGCGTGACTGACTCCGGCGTTTCGCCGCGGATCGAGACGCTGGTCCGCGAGCACTCGCGGCTGGTGTTCCGCATTGCATACTCTGTGGTCCGCAACCATGCGGACGCCGAGGATATCGTGCAGGAGGTCTTTCTGCGAGTCGCGAAGTACGGGGCTAAAGACATTGAGGATGCGAAGGCCTGGGTCGCGCGCATTGCGTGGCGCGCGTCCGTAGACCGCTACCGCACTGCGCTCAAGCAAGAGCAAGAAGAGTTTGACGAGAGAATTCACGCGCCCTTTATTCAAGTAACCGGCACCGAAGATCATCTCATCTCCCGCGAGAGGCTCGCGGTGCTCGATCGGCTCATTGCTGTGCTTCCCAGAAAAGAGCGTGAGGCTTTGCTGCTTACTTCGGTCGAAGAGCTCAGCAGTGCGGAGGCCGCAAAGATTTTGGGCACGAGTGAGACTTCAGTTCGCGCCCGC
>CAYNPS010000154.1:0-4804 GCA_964399125.1 uncultured Terriglobales bacterium | reverse complement strand
ACAATTTTGATAAGTGGCTGGACTCGGCCTTGCGCGCAAGGATGGATGCCGAACCGCGCATCGGGCTGGAGGAGCGCGTGCTGGAGCGGCTGGCATCGGAACCTCAATGCAGATTCACCTTGTGGCCTGCGATGGCAATGGCCGCAGCGGCGATGGTCGTAATTGCGATCACGGTCGTTTTGCTGCGTCCGACTCAGCCAGATCGCGCAATAGCGCATCGCGCTCCACAAGCTGGCGGTTCGGTCGTGAATGGCTCGTCGCTTGGCACGAATCCGATACCTAAGATCACAGCCGTTCACAAAGCTCCGCACCATGAGTCCATGCTCCGGGCAAATGCCCGGTGCTGTGCCTCTCGGCGTGCTGCGGCCCATCATGAGCGCGAAGAGACTTTGCCTAAATTGGCTAGCTTTCCGGCTGCTCGTCCTGAAACTGAACAAGAGCGATTGCTCGCGCAGGTGGCAGCCCAACTCGCGGCACAAGGACAATTCTCGCAACTTGCAAACATGTCCCTGGATTCGCCCAAGAAGGATCTGGCAATTACGGAACTCAGGATCGAGCCGTTGGAAGCAAGTCCTGAGAGCTCAACTCCACATCAGTGACTCGGAAGGAAACGATGACTCACATAATTATGAATAAGCTCATGAGTTCGCTTTGCATCGCCGTTGTTTGCGCCTCCACAACGCTACGCGCCCAGGAGCAGGCTGCTCATTCCCAAAATGACGTTTACCGGCTGGAGTATCTGCTTTCTGAGTTTCAAGGCAATAAGAGGATTAACGCTCGTTCATATACTGCGCTTGTCCGTCCTCAAAAGGATAGGAACAACATTCGCGTAAGTAGTCGCATACCGGTGGTCACGGGAAGCTTTACCTCCGGGACAAAGGAAGGCGTCAACCCCCTTCTGAATACTCAGTTTCAATACGTCGATGCGGGCGTAAACATCGATTACACAATCGAGCCACTGGACTCGAGCGTGATCTTGACCACCGATGTTGACGTTAACAGCATTGTGCCAGAGCAGAACGCGGAACGTCGGACCGGAAATCCCATCATCCGGCACAACCAGCTTCACTTGAAAAATACAGTTCCCCTGGACAAGTCAACAGTGCTCAGCAGCGTGGACCAGGTGGACGGAACCGAGCGCTTTCAAGTCGAAGTCACTGTGAGCAGAGTGAAGTAGAACAGAGGATCTCCACATTAGCGTTGTGGACTTTCGACTTCCCGCACCAATGCCCGCAGCAGCATGTTCACGAGCATCAGCACGATCGCCCCGAGCAGAGCCGAGAGAAAGTGACGGATGAAGAATCCGGGCACCAGCGCCGACGTGATTTCGAGAATGATGGCGTTGATCACGAACCAGAAGATTCCCAGCGTGAGTACCGTTAAGGGAAAAGTGATGATCTTCACGATGAAGCCGAGCGTGGCGTTCAGGAACCCGAAGACAATCGCGGCAACCAGCGCCGCGCCGAGGCTTCTCACGAAGAATCCGGGAACGATGTAGGAAACAATCAGCAGACTGAGTGACATCAGCAGCCAGCGAACGAGTGCGTTGACCATGCGGCGGAGCGGCCGCTCGTGCTAGTAGATTTCGGCTTCGAGCAGATGGAGATCGACGAGCAGTCCGTAAGTCCTGAGCAGGTTATACAACATGAAGCCACGCGAGAACAGGGGAACGATCATTTCCAACATGTGATCGCCCATCACCCCATTCACGATCATGAACAAGGTGCTGCAGGCATAGAGCCCAATGGCGAAGAGGAGCGCCTTGAGGTTCAGCCTAAACGTATAGAAGCCGACGATCGCGAACGTAAACGCCATGATCCCCGACGCGATCGCGATCGGCAAATTCTCCCGGCAAACGTAAAGCTCGATTCCGGATAGGACAGCGACGGCGAAGAAGCGCACAGAGGCGCGCTGTACGAGTCTTGTAACCAGATTGCGCGCCGCGGTTGTGTCCACCCGTTTGGCGACAAAGCTCGCCTCGTCGAAAACGGTTTCTTTCTTTTCTCCCGTTTCGGAACTCAACTCCTTTACGTCGACAACTTTGTGAAAGACGACCTCCGGCCCCTGGTAGATTGTTTCCCGATCCGGCATGACGAGGTCCTGCGCAATACGCCCCAGCTTTGCGAACATCTCCGGGATTGGGCCTTGGTGGACGGTCTCTGTCTGAGGCTTCGCTGCTGGTGCCGGCTCATCCTTTTGCTTAAAGCGCCGGCTGATGAAGTCGGGAATGTCGCCTTGGTGTACCGTCTCTTTTCCTGCGTGAGTTTCGGCAACGGAGGGCTGGAGCTGTCGGGGTTTAAAGAGGTCCACCTCCGGGCCGTCGTAGACGGTCTCCTTGCGAGGCGGGAGGGTGGACTCGCTCTTCATGGCGATCTAAGTGGCGCAGAATGAAGAGTAACGCCGGAATTGGAAATCCTTTATGGGAATTACCAGCGCCTGGTTACGACAGGGTAATCGGGGGTTACGACCGTAAGAAATGGCCCTTCTCTTCCGGCTCTGGCGTCCTTGGCTTGTGGGCTGCCTTTCCCCTCTCGAGGCAACACAAAAGCCAACGTCCTCAACGTTTTACATTCCCATGACATTTCTGTGACAAACCGGACAGCGTAGTTCGCTATTTTTCCTCGTAACAAATCACATTCGCGGGGGAATCGATGCAAGGTTTCAAGGGGCAAGCATTCGCAATGAGCATGGGCGCCACGACCGTCGGTACCAGCAACGGCCACAGTGGGACGGCAGTAAATCCTGCCATTCTGGACTCCAGGCCTGCGGCTGCGCCGTCGAACAGTCCGTCAGTAGTCCAAAGGCGCGACGCGGCGGATGGCAGCGCGCGCCAACACCTGCGCGTGATCTCACGCGGGCGAATCATCGTGATTCCCATCGCAGAGATCGAGTGCTTTACCGCAGCCGCTAACTACGTTGAGATTCATGCTGCCGGTGCGACTTACACCATGCGCTCAACTATGAACGACCTGCAGAAGAAGCTAAACCCAAAGGTGTTTGCCCGAATTCACCGCTCGACCATCGTCAACCTCATGCAGGTGAAGGATTGCAAGTCGCTGCGGCGGGGAGATAGTTTGGTTACGCTGCTGAGCGGTAGGGAGTTGGTGGCCACGCGCAATCACAGGGACTTTCATGAGGCGCTGCAACAAGCCTCATAGCCAGGCATCGCGGCCGTGGTGGACGGAATGGGCGTTGTGGACTGAGTGGACAAATCGAAAACTTTTGTTTGTTAAATCGAAAAATGTTTCTTGTATGGTCCACCGAGTCCACAAAGTCCACCTCGTCCACTTTTCGGTAGTGTCTTGATAAGCCACCGCACTTTCCCGCTGAGTTGACATACCCACCGCAATGTGTAGAATCACCTTAACCCGCAGCTAGCGGGCGTTGAGCTTCAGTGACTCCTCTCACAAGAACCCGAATGTATATGGGCATGTGCACCCCGGGCGGTGACCTGTCCACATCGGGAAAGTGAGAGTCGAGCAATAACCTTCCTGACGTGAGCGGCCGCCTGGGGATCCCGGCGGTCTTCGTATTTTCAGCGCAAATTCCAAAGCTTACGCAGGAGGATTCATGTCTTCAGACAATCGCGGTCTTTGTACACGCACAATTCATGGCACGCTGCCCCCCGATTCCGCTACGGGAGCCATTCTCACCCCGATTTATCAATCCACGACATTCGTTCAGGAAGCAGTTGGAGTTCACAAGGGATTCACCTATTCGCGTGCCGCCAACCCAACGGTTTCCGCCCTGGAAGATGTTCTAGGCTCGCTGGAAACAGCGCCGACGCTGTGCTTTTCCACTGGCATGGCCGCAATTACCACGCTCTTTCTTTCCATTTTGAAACAAGGCGATCACGCGATCATTTCTGACGTGGTCTATGGCGGAACGGTCCGCCTCTTCCGTCAGGTGCTGGAAGGCTTGGGAGTGCGCGCGAGCTTCGTTGACACCTCAAACATTGCTGCGGTTAGCGCTGCCGTGGAACCGCGGACCAAGCTGATTTTCATCGAGACGCCCGCGAATCCCACTCTGAAACTGACTGACATCGCAGGAGTTTCCTCCGTAGCGCGCAAAGCCGGCGTGCTGCTCGCGGTTGACAACACATTTCTCACTGCCGCGCTGCAGCCTGTCTTCGAGCTTGGCGCTGATATCAGTGTGCTCTCGACCACCAAGTACATCGAAGGTCACAACGCTACCGTCGGCGGATCGCTGGCGACAAAGGATGAAACTCTGCTGGAGCGCTTCCGGCTCGTTCGCAAAACAATTGGCTGCATTCAATCGCCGCTCGAATCTTGGCTAACGCAGCGCGGACTGAAAACGCTAAGCATGCGACTCGAACGTCATTCCCAAAATGCGCTCAAGATCGCGAATTGGCTTGAACAGCATCCGACGGTACAGCGCGTTTCCTACCCAGGATTGCGTTCTTTCCCGCAATACGAACTCGCGTGCCGTCAGCACGTGGCGCACGGCGGAATGCTCTCTTTCGAAGTAACAGGCGGCACTCCGGCGGCTTTGGAACTGATGAAGTCTGTGAAGCTCTGCTCGCTCGCGGAGAATCTTGGCGCTGCCGAGACGCTGATTACGCATCCGGCAAGCATGACGCACGCAGATATCCCGCCGGAGACGCGCGTCGCGCTTGGAATTCCCGACGGACTGATCCGGCTGTCGGTCGGGCTTGAAGACGCCTCGGACATCATTGCTGATCTCGAGCAAGCTTTGGAGAAGGCGGAAAGTTGTAGCACCGAGAGGAGCGCTGCATGCGCGTAATTGTCCTCAAGTTCGGCAGCTCGGTGCTGCGCAGCGAGGC
>CAYNPS010000153.1:1617-8612 GCA_964399125.1 uncultured Terriglobales bacterium | reverse complement strand
GGAGTCGATCGTCCCGCGCTCGCTGCTGTCTTTCCTACTTCGGCCGGAAAAGCTGCGATCTTGCTCGACGTCGGCGCCAATGTCGATTGCAAGCCACATCACCTCGAGCAGTTCGCGATCATGGGCGAGATCTACTCGCGCAGCATCTTCGGTATGAACAAGCCGAGAGTGGGACTGCTTTCGATCGGCGAGGAAGAAGGCAAAGGCAACGAGTTGACGCGGGAAGCCTATACGCTCTTGCGCCAGCTTCCGCTGAACTTCGCGGGGAACGTCGAAGGCCGGGATCTATACAACGGCAGCGTCGATGTCATCGTCTGTGACGGATTCATCGGCAACGTCGCCCTCAAGGTTTCTGAAGGATTGGTTTCTGCTGTTCGCTTCCTGTTAAAGGAATCGCTGAAATCTACGATCAGCTCTCAAGTAGGCTTCCTCCTTTCCCGGCGCGCTTTTGACGATTTCAAAAAGCGGCTCGACTACGCTGAATACGGCGGCGCTCCCCTTTTGGGAATCAAAGGAATCTGCATCGTCGGCCACGGCTCTTCCAATGCGACTGCCATCAAGAATGCCATCCGCGTAGCTGCGCAATTCGCTGAGACCCGCATCAACGACAAGATCGAAAAAGGCCTAAGCTCGCATCGCCCGAGACGCGAGCCCCCAACACCAGAAACGATCGGCGCAGGCAGCGCGCCGGTGTAACGGAACCGCCTCCGGTTGGCGCCCCAGTGAGTGCGATTGTGCGGTCGAAATGGTTTGTCATCCTGAAGCGCGTCTGTTGCGCGAAGGATCTCCCGGAATGGTTCAGGCTGAAATGCTCTGACTTGGCTCTCACCAAGAATTTACGTCCATGGGTCAAGAGCCTGAAGAGTGCAATTCAGTTCCGCAGCATTGCGCGAGATCCTTCGCGCAACAGAAGCGCTTCAGGATGACAGACGTCGAAAAGCGTCGTGAGTAGAGCATGATCGATCCGAGTAGACATCGTGCCACTTGCAAACAAGATCACACGAACTCAGAACTGCTGCAGTTTTTTTCGAGTCATGAAAGCCGACGCGCTCATCCAGATAAATGGATGACAACTTCCTGCTGACAGGATCTCCACATGCCCAGAATGGTCGGCCTCGAACGAAATGAAGCTCCATGGCATCTGCGCTGGTTTTACGGAATGATGCGCAAGATGTTCGGCAAGGATCTCACTCCGGCGAAGATTCAGATGCGCGTGCCTGGAATCGTTTGGGGCGCGATCGGAATGGAGATGGCGCTCGGTCGCAAGCGCCGCGTATCTCTGCGTTACGCTCAGCTGGGGAAGATTCGCACCGCCGCTCGCATCGGCTGTCCGTTTTGAGTCGACATCAATTCTGCCGTGGGCAGAAAAGCCGGACTTACTCCAGAGAAATTAGCCGCGATTCCCGGTAACGATCTCTCCGTATTTACCGATGTTGAGCGGCTCGTGATCGATCTTGCTGACGCGATGGCATCAACTCCATCGAACGTCTCCGATGATCTCTACGCCAGGCTGCGGGCGCAATTTTCCGAAGAGCAATTGCTGGAACTGGGCGCGCAGATTGCCTTTGAGAACTTTCGCGCCAGGCTGAACCGAATCTACAACGCGGAGAGCGATCACCTGTATCGCTGATAACGCGGTTTCATTGAGTCGTATCTGCGGTTATCCGCGAGGAACCTGCTCATCCTCGGGCACGATTTGCGCCTGCATACGCTCCATGCTCAAACGCACGAACCGCTTCACAGCCCCAAGGACCTGCGACGGTTCCTTGTCGCTCACCATCCAGTCGATGCCGGTGGGAACTCCATCCCGTTTTGAAACTTTGCCTTTCACCAGGAGCAGTACCGGCGTGTGCGGCGCGACCATCTTCAGCGAGTGGACCAATGACCAATCCCCGTCCATGGCCAGGGAGCTGCGATCGATCAGGGTGGCGGCAATAGGATTGTGGAGACAGAGGGCGACCGCCTGGTCGGCAGTGGACGGAACAACAACGGTATAGCCTCTCTTGCGCAGAACCTGTTCAAGACCTTCGTAGCGTTCGCCCAGGATCAAAAGAAGGATCGCGTTCTGAGGCTTGCTGACCGCTGTCTTCGTTCCCACTCTCTTGACCAGTTCCACAGGAGGCATAGACACACCAAGAACGTCGTCGAAGTGGGCGAAGGAAGTATGACATATTCAGTGACATTGCTGGAAGCTGACGAGAAGTGACGAGCGAGTGATCGGATGTTACTCGCCGTCCAAGTGCGCGGCGTGTACAACCCAAGAATCCTCAGCGCGTCCTCGCAAACCCGAGTCGCCCTATTTCTTGTAGATCACTCCGCCTTTCATCACGAACTGCACATGCTCGGTCGCGGAGATATCCTGCAGCGGATTTCCTTGGACGGCGATTACGTCCGCAAAATATCCAGGCTTGAGCGCGCCGATCTGGCCTTCCCAGCCGAGCAACTTCGCTCCATTGATCAGATCCGCTTGCAATGTTGCTAAAGGCGACATCCCGTATTGCACCATCAGCACAAGCTCGCGTGCCTGTGTGCCGTGCGGGAACGGACCGACATCGGAGCCCACTGCCATCGGCACTCCTGCAGCAAGTTGTTTACGAAATTCCTGGGCGTGAAAGTCGAGCATGGCCCGCTCGCGCTGTCCCGCCTCGGGAGTCGCTGCGTGGTTGGCGAAGTATTCGATGATGGTAAAAGTCGGGACCGCAGGTATGTGCTTCTCGCGCATCAACTTCATGGTCTGATCACTGAGTTGGAACGCATGATCCACTGATTCCACTCCGGCCTGAGCCGCATACAGCGTGCCCGGCTCTCCGGTCGCGTGCACGGCTACATGCTTGCCGACGCGCGCAGTTTCTTCGACCGCCGCCGCTAACTGCGCTTCGGTGTATTGGTACGGCGTCGAGAACTTCCCGTTTTGGAGCGAGTCCCTGCCGGTTTCGTACATCTTGATGAAATCGGCTCCCTGCTTGAACTGCTCGCGGATTACGTTGACGATCTCATCGACGTTGTTCGCGTAAGTTGCATTGCTGAGAACATGCTGCTCGGGGTTGTAGCCGCGCGCATCTTCGTGGCCGCCGAGGATGTCGATGGCGTTGCCGCTGATGCGCAGCCTTGGGCCGGGTATCAGGCCTTTGTTGATTGCGTTGCGCACGGCGGTGTCGGCCGAACCGGCACCTTCAGTGCCCATGTCGCGCTCGGCAGTGAAGCCGGCCATGAGATCGTCGCGTGCGGACAGCGTCGCCAGGATTGTTCGTTGAGGCACCGACTCTTCGACGGTTTGCAAGTCTTCTGCTCCGGGATGCAGGAAGAGGTGAACATGCGCGTCAATAAGTCCCGGCATAAGCGTGGTGTCGCCGAGATCGATAACCTCGGCTCCCGCCGGGTGAGTCACACTGCTGCCCGCCTCGCGAATGCGCTCGCCTTCCACCAGCACCTCACCGGGCTGGACGATGCGTCCAGCTTCGATGTCTAGTAGCCGAGCAGCGTGGAGGACGATGGGCTTGGTTCCACTTTGGGCGTTTTGCGCATAGGCGCAGTTCAGGAAAAGAAGGAGAGAAAGGATACAGAGTCGCATCTGCATAAGCGGTAATGGTAAACGACGAGAGCAGCTGCGACGCTGCAGTCCGAGTAGCCGCGCTACTGCAATCGCAAGGACCAATGAAATCAACGAATAAAGACGCATACCCACAGTCAAGGACAGGATTCGCTGCTAAACTCCCTGGGCAGCTTTGGACCATTGCGGGAATCGGGATGCAACTTTCACTTGCGCAAGGGCTTACGACGAGATTCCCTGCTAATTCCCTGCAGGTTCCCTGGTCGATCACGAATCGCCAGTGTTTATGCGGGTCTGACGATGAAATTTTTTTCTGCGGGAATTTTTTCCCTGCAAAATTCCCTGCGCAGGGAATTTGCGGCTGCAAAGAAAACGTGCACCAATTTCCGGCATTGACGGTAACCAGCAGCTTTGTTACTGTCCGCAAGTAGTTTCGGGATTGTTCCGGCCGGCTGTTTTCTTTCGGCTCCCGATTCCTTCCGCGCGCCATGAATCTTCATGGCCTCCACGCTTCCAACTCTTGCCGGCCTTTTCCCCGAGACTCGAGGAGCAAGACCATGACAAGCGACAATCAGCGAGTCCCAGTTGCGGGCAGCGAACGCGCTGCTCTGCCGGGTTCAAGAGTCATTGCATCCGCAAACCCCGATGAAGTTATCCAGGTCACCATGCGGCTCAGGCCGCGCACTCCGCTGAACGCAGCGGACCTGCTTCGCAAAGGCGCTCAGTCTGCGCACGAGCGGCAGTACCTCACGCACGAAGAGTATGAGCAACGACACGGCGCGAGTCCCGATGACGTCGCGAAAATCGAAGATTTCGCTCACCAGCACCATCTCGCGATTGCTGAGACCGATTTGGGACGACGCTCCGTCATCCTGAGCGGAACTGTTTCGGCATTCAACAAAGCCTTTGACGTGGAACTAAAAGAATGCGAGCACGAAGGCATGCGCTATCGCGGACGCGTCGGCGCAGTACACATTCCCAGCGAGCTGAGCGGAATTGTGACGGGCGTCTTCGGATTGGATAATCGTCCGCAGGCGAAGCCGCATTTTCGCCGCCGCAGCACAACGCCAGGAATAGCTGCACACGCGAGCAGCGTTTCCTACACGCCGATTCAAGTCGCACAGGCGTACAACTTTCCCTCTGCACTCGATGGCTCAGGACAAACCATCGCGTTGATCGAACTCGGCGGAGGTTATCGCTCGCGCGACTTGTCGAGCTATTTCAAGAAGCTCGGCATCAAGCAGCCAAAGATCACCGCAGTCTCCGTTGATGGGGGATCCAACAAAGCTACTGGAGATCCGAACGGGCCCGATGGCGAGGTCGTACTCGACATCGAAGTGGCAGGAGCAGTCGCTCCGGCTTCGAAGATCGTCGTCTATTTTGCGCCGAACACCGATGCCGGCTTCCTTGACGCAATCACCAAAGCGGTTCATGACACAACAAACAAACCGTCGGTCGTCTCGATCAGTTGGGGCGGTCCGGAGGAGAGCTTCACGCAGCAATCACTTACTGCCTACGACGAAGCTTTCCAGGCCGCTGCTGCGCTGGGAGTCACAGTTTGTGCCGCAGCCGGTGACAACGGCTCGACCGACGGCGTAACCGACGGCAAGCAGCATGTGGACTTCCCCGCTTCGGATCCGTTTGTTCTCGCCTGCGGCGGCACGAGCCTGCGGATCACCGGCAAAACCGCGGTCGAGAGCGTGTGGAACGAGCAGCCGCAAGGAGGAGCGACCGGCGGAGGCATCAGCGATGTCTTTCCTCTTCCCGACTATCAGAAGAACGCGGATGTTCCGCCTTCGGCGAACGATCACAAAGTGCGGCGCGGCGTGCCGGATGTTTCCGGCGATGCTGATCCGCAGACCGGCTACGAGATCTTTGTCGATGGCCAGTCGGCGGTCTTCGGCGGTACCAGCGCTGTGGCTCCGCTAATGGCTGGCCTTGCCGCACGGCTAAATCAGCAGGCAGGAAAGCCAATCGGATTCCTCAATCCCGTGCTTTATCAGCAGGCTGAAGCCGCAGGGGTATTCCACGACGTGACTCAGGGCAGCAACGGATCGTATTCGGCATCAGCCGGGTGGGATGCATGTACCGGATTGGGATCGCCCGACGGAACGAAGCTGCTGGGAGTCCTTGTCCCAAAGCAGGCGGCGCACCGCACTCCCGCGACTAGCGGGAAGATGGCCGCGGCCTCCTAAATCGAGCAAAACCATTGGCTGAAAAATAAAGGCGTCCGCCGAGGCGGACGCCTTTTCAATTTGGGAAATTTATTCCGGCGCGACGAAGTGTCCGCGACGGTTCTGGTGCCAGCACTCCTCGTTGGATTCGGAGCAGAACGGCTTCTCTTTGCCTACGCTATTGGTCGCAATGCGCTGCGCATCCACGCCTTGCGCGACCAAGGCTTGTTTCACAGCTTCGGCGCGGCTGGCGCCGAGAGCGAGGTTGTACTCTTCCGATCCGCGCTCGTCGCAGTGCCCTTCAACCGTGAACTTCAGCTCAGGATGCTGCTGCAGGAACTTCGCATCGGAAGCGAGCAATTGCGAAGTCTCGTCATCGAGCTTGTAGGAGTCATAGGCGAAGAAGGCGTCTTTCACGTTGCGTTGAAAGAGCTCCTGGAGGCTCGGACCTGACTCGGCGACTGCCGCGGCCGGTTGGTTGACGGTCAACCGTGCGGTTGCGTCGGAAGTGCCGCCGGGACCTTTGGCAATGATGCGATACGTGGTCGATTCGCTTGGGCTTACCGTTTTGGAACCGTTTGCCGAAACGCTTCCCAACGATTCGATTGTAACGTCGGTAGCATTCTGAGCCTCCCAAGTGAGCTTCGCCGATTGTCCTTGAGTGATATCAGAGGGATAGACGTTCAAAGTAACCGTGGGTTGTGGTTGTAGCGGAGGGGGAGCCTGCACCTTTGCTGCAACGGGCTTCTTCGCGCAGCCCGTGACCAGCAGCAGCGCTAATGCCAACATAGAGATGAATGTGAGTAAAGATACGCGCGACTTCATAATTCTCCTTATCGAGTCCCTCAGGACCTCGTTAGCTAAGACTTTAGACGAATAGGACGTTCAATCTTGAAAGATGGCGCGCCAGCTAACAGCGCATGACGTAAACCAAATTGGAAAAAAAGTTGACGAGAGGCACTTGAAGTTCATTTTGGGAACGCCAATCGCTACCGTGCGAACGAATGCAGAAACCAGCAAAAGTGAGCGCCGATACCTGGATCAAAATCTGGAAAAGCAACGCAGCTCGCTGGGCACGAAGAGCGCTCACCGGCCCATGCACGACAATGAAAGGAACGTGAACGGCCGGCAGAATAAGCAAAGCGACGACAGCGATCCCCGCCATCAATAAAAGGATCTGGATCAGTTGCCGCGAATGCATGGCAAGAGTATCCCGCCACTGGCAGGGCGAAATCAATCCAGAGTCTCTGAATTAGGTAACAGCAGTCGTA
>CAYNPS010000153.1:0-1517 GCA_964399125.1 uncultured Terriglobales bacterium | reverse complement strand
GCGTCGGTCTCAAAATTTTCGGGGACTTCCTGCGCAAGGATCTCCTTTGCGCTTTCAGCGTCATCCTCTCTGACCTGAAGACGCATGTTGCCGATCATGTTCGACATGAACCAGTCCATGCGAATGTAGTTTTCGTCGGCAAGAAAGGAATCGATTCCGGCCGACTGCAGGCGACCGCGAGCGAGCATTGCCTCCGGCAAGTCTCGAAATCTCGCGACGGTTACAAGCTGTGGATGAGCTGCTTCCACATCTGCCGGTATGGTGGAGTATTCAACGTGTCCTCCACGTCTCTCGATCTCGGCTTTTAAGACTTCGCGCGCTGTTTCCGTAAGTTCATTGGACGACTGCAGAAGCTTATCCAACTCTTCATCGGCCATGCGACTGTAGGCATCGGTGAGCCGCGCACGTTCACGATTGACGTCAATTTTGCTCATAGTAAAGCGGCAGCTCGGCTATTTGTGTAATCCGTCGTCGTACATTGAGCCGTACGACAGATACTGCTTCACGGCATCGCGCGGATAGGTCATCTGGATGCGCTCAGCTTTCCCAGAACCGCTCGGCGTAAGCATCGGATACACGCCGGCGTAGTACGTCGGCAGATTCAATTTCTTATAGCGGGCGACGACCTGATCGCGCAGCGCAGGATCAAAGTGGACTCCGTACTTATCGACGAGGGCTTTGATCGCGTCATAGTCGCCCTCGGCTTTGATCCGCATCAGCTCAGCCAAAAGCATGCCGACTCCCTTGCGCATCAGCTGATAATCTTTGACCCGAATGTATGTCTTCCCATTTCGGTCAAACTGTTCGATGGATCCCGGCACTTTGTCTTTAATGTAGCCCTCGATCAGCGCACGATCCCGCTCGTGATCTTCTTCGATTGTGTCTCCTTTTGGGATTCGTCGAAGCTGCGTAAGCGCGACGATCGCTGCCGAGTCGTACATCGCCTTTGCCACTTCATCCTGATTCGTGATCAGGCCGAGTTGTTTCAGCTTAGGATCGAAGGCGTTCCACAGCGCCATCAGGTCGGCGCGGCCCTCTTCGAGCGTGGAGAAATACTCTTTGAGATACGGCTCAGCTCCACTCTTCAGCCGATCGCTCAACTTTCCTGACCCATGTCCGATGACCTCGTGCATCGCCGTGAACAGATCGCGAGCTTCGTTGCCGTACTTGATGTCGCGCGCAAGCGTCTGCGGATCGGGATCGAATTCTCTATCCGCAGCGGTGCCCGAGGCATCAGAAAGCGCGCGACTGCTTCCTGTGAAAAGGAAGTTCTTAGTTCCGTACTTTTCGTGAATTTGATTTTCGTTGGGCAGATTGTCGCCGACGGTGGTTACGTGGAAGTCGCCCGTCTCGATCACAGTCTCAACCGCTTTGACCACCGGCGGAGTGAAGGCCGTCTTCTTATATTTTGCGTCCCAGGGCGCCTTCTGCTCGAAGTACTCGGCATTCTGTGCCAGCTTCACCATGGCATCGGTGATCTTCTTGTCAGTCACGCTGACGAAGCTCTGGGAGCTGCC
>CAYNPS010000152.1:1518-8691 GCA_964399125.1 uncultured Terriglobales bacterium | reverse complement strand
AAAGAAGAGAGCCTGGATGCTCTCTCAATTCAGTGCTGGCCCGAGCTGCCGGAAGTCTTGGGGCAGTGGCCGTATCTTGCGATTTCCCGGCTCACGACAGAAGGCCGAGCTGTGTCGATGGAAGGCGATGTTGATGGAGCCATTGCGGAGCTGATCGGAATCTCGCTCGAACTCGGTCCTGGATTCCTCACGGATTGGCTGGAGCACGATCAATCGACCGTTTTTCTGTGGCACCCGGGTATGGCTCCGCTCCATATGTGTTACTCAGTCGGCTCGAGCGATGGGCCTGTGTTGGCGCGACATTTTAATATCGTGAAGCCGTTAGTCGTCGATGCTCCGCTCCAGACCGGGCAGCCCGCTACCATCATGCGCTTGTGGCATTGCGATAATCAGTACTTCATGAGCGCGTTGGAAGGCAAAGCTATACCCCCTCGACGCAAGGTGACAGGAAATTCATTGCTGGTGGAAGTAGCTGAGAACAATGTTCCAGAAGTGTTCGACAGGTTGATTCACAGCGGAATGCCTCATCATGTTCTGCTTTTTTATGACCGCTGCAAGGAGACGTTTCGCCGTTTGAGTCGACTTTTGCAAGTCGAATGGGTGGCATGATTCAAGCAGATACGAAAATGAAACGAAACAACAGGATAGCAAGTGTGCAGACAATCAGAAGAGGGCAGAGGGTGAGTGTTGAGCCTCGCATTGCAAGGCACGACGTAAGAGAGGAAATCCAGAGGCGAATTCTCTCGGGAGAACGGAAAGCTGGCGATCGTCTTAGCCAGCAAAGTCTTGCGAAAGAACTTGGAGTCGCTCAGGGCACCGTTCGTGAGTCACTGCTTGAACTGCAATGGCTCGGCCTCGTCGACTCAATCGACCGGCTCGGGGTATTCGTCGAAAAGCTTGACGCCGCGCGCATTTGTGAAGCTTACGAGGTACGTGAGGTGCTTGAAGGTCTGGCATCGAGACTGGCCTGCGATCATGTAGGCCGCGCGGATATCGCCGATCTGCGGGCCATGGCTGACGACGTGCTGCGTTTTTCCAAGAAGAACGATGTGCAGAGCATGGGTACCACGGATCATGCATTTCACCTCCGGATCATCGGCTTATCGCGCAACAAAATCCTCATTCGCCTTGCGGAGACCTACAGGATTCTTGGCATGGCCGTTTGGGCCGAGCGTGATCCGAAGATCGTTCACGCCGAACATCTTCGAATCGTGGACGCAATTGAATCCAATTCCGCCGATGAGGCGGAACGACTCGCGCGGCAGCACGTGCGCGATGCGCGGCGAGCAATAGAGAAGCATGCAGAAGAGGGCACTTTCGTTCCAAATTGGGTTTAGCTATGAATCGTTCTGCGAGCTCGCCTTCTTCTGTCAGCGAGGTAGAAACCTTACCCGCCAAGGCTTACATCAACGGCCGATGGGTGGTCACGGATGATGAGATCGAAGTTACGAATCCTGCTACAGGACGGGTGTTTGCGCGAGTATGCGCGCTGAATCGGGAACATATCAAAGAAGCGCTGCAGGCTGCGGATGATGCATTTGCCGCTTGGCGCGCGCTTGCCCCACGCGAACGCGGAGCAGTGTTAAACCGCGCTGCTGACGAGCTGCAGCGTCGGCATGTCGAGATTGCTCGCACGATCACTTTGGAAAATGGCAAGCCTCTCGCTCAGAGCGAGGGCGAAGTGGCGATGGCGCAGGACCACTTGCGATGGTTCGCCGAAGAGGGAAAACGAGCATATGGGAGAACGGTTCCGCAGCAGGCATCAGGCAAACGTCATCTCGTAATAAAGACGCCAATTGGGCCGGTCGGCGCAATTGCTCCCTGGAATTTTCCATTAGTGCTGTCGGTTCGCAAAGTTGCGCCGGCCCTGTCAGCCGGCTGTCCCGTGATCCTGAAGCCCGCGCAAAAGACCCCACTCTGTGCAGTTGCCTTCGCCGAATGCATGGAAGCTGCTGGTGTGCCACAAGGCGTCTTCCAGTTGGTGATCGGCGATGCTGTGATGATCGCCGACGAATTTCTGAAGAGCCCGCTGTGTCGAAAAGTAACCTTCACGGGATCGACTGAAGTGGGACGGCAGTTGATCCGTAAAGCAGCCGATTGCATCAAGCCGCTCTCCTTAGAACTTGGCGGGCATGCTCCTGTGCTGATCTTCGACGACTGCGATCTCGATGCTGCGGTGCGCGAAACAGTCATCGCCAAGTTCCGCAACACCGGACAATCGTGCATCGCCGCCAATCGCGTTTACGTTCAAAAAAAGATCTACGCTGAGTTTATGGAGAGATTTGTTGCTGCAGTTCGTAAGCTGAAAGTTGGCGACGGTCTTGAAACGGGCGTCGACGTGGGTCCGCTGATTGGTGAGGCGGCATTGAACTCCGCACTTACTCAGATAGAAGATGCCGTTACTCACGGCGGGACTGTGCGCTGTGGCGGGAAGCGGCTGCCTGGCACGGAAGGGTATTTCCTCGAACCTACAGTGATCGAAGGAATGCGCGGTGAAGCCCTATGCATGCGCGAAGAAACCTTCGCGCCCGTCGCCCCGGTTGTGAGTTTCGACACAGAGGAAGAGGGCATTGAGCGCGCGAACGCATCTTGCTACGGGCTGAGCGCATACGTAATGGCGCGCGACGTCGGACGCATTCTTCGTTGTGCCGAACGGCTGGAAGCAGGCACGATCGGAGTCAATGATGGAGCGCCTTCGACGAGCCAGTGTCCATTCGGAGGTATCAAGCAGAGCGGCTGGGGGCGTGAATTGGGGAGTGAAGGCCTTGAAGAATTCCTGGAGACCAAGCACGTTTCCATTGCGGCAATCTAACGCCGTGTTTCCCGATTGAATTGTGAAGTTTTGCTCTTCAGGTTGATGGCAGCTTAGAAGCAGAGGAAGAAATCGTGATTCATTTTCTAGTTCATGATCCATCAGATGATGTAGCAGTAGCCGTTGTCGATATCGCTGCAGGCACTCAGTGCAGGGGACGTGATCTTGTCACGAATAAAGAAATCGCACTGAAGGCTACGCAGGACATTCCGCTTGGGCACAAGCTCGCACGTCGCGATTGCAGAGTCGGAGAAACGCTGAAGAAATATGGCTGTGACATCGGCAAAGTGGTTGCGCCTATTCAGGCAGGGCAGCACGTACATGTTCACAATTTGAAAACCAAGAGGTGGGCCTGATCGTGAAATCGCGCAAGATTTTTGCATACCGTCGCAAGAACGGAAGGGTGGGAGTTCGCAATCACGTTGTGATTTTGCCGGTGGATGATATTTCCAACGCGGCTGCTGAAGGCGTCGCCAATAACGTGAAAGGCACGATGGCGTTGCCTCATTCATATGGCCGGCTTCAGTTTGGAGAGGATCTGGAGCTTTTCTTCCGCACCATGATCGGAATCGGCAGCAATCCGAATGTGGCGGCGGCGGTTGTGATTGGCATCGAGTCGGGATGGACGCAGCGCATCGTCGATGGCATTGCTAAGACCGGCAAGCCCGTAGCGGGTTTCTCCATCGAGGGAAAGGGAGACATTCGCACGATCGCCGAAGCGTCCTATTCTGCAAAAGAGATGTTGCAGGAAGCGACGGAACTGCAGCGCACCGAATGCGATTTGAGCGAGCTCTATATCAGCGTGAAATGTGGTGAATCCGACACCACCACAGGTCTCGCCAGTTGTCCGACTGTTGGCAACCTTATTGATAAGCATTGCGCAAATAAAGGTACAGCCTCCTTCGGAGAAACAACCGAGCTCACAGGCGCAGAACACATCGTCGCTTCAAAAGCCATTAATGAGACGGTTCGAAACCAGTTCATGGCCGCGTTTAATGACTACTCGAATCTCGTCTTTTCCCAGAAAAAAGATGATCTCTCTGAATCGCAACCGACCAAGGGCAACATCGCCGGAGGATTGACGACGATCGAAGAAAAAGCCTTAGGGAATGTAGAGAAACTTGGGAAAAAGACGAAGTTTGTCGGCTGCCTTAAGCCGGCGGAAGCGCCTTCAGGTCCGGGGCTCTGGTTTATGGATACCTCGAGTGCTGCGGCCGAGGCGGTCACTCTTTGGGCGGCCTCCGGGGCAGTCGTGCATCTTTTTCCCACGGGTCAGGGAAATGTGATTGGGAATCCAATCGAACCGGTTATCAAGCTCTCTGGAAACCCAAAAACGGTCAAGACCATGCGTGAGCACATCGACTTGGACGTTTCCGCGATCCTGCAGGGCGAGATGACACTTGACCAGGCCGGCGACGCTCTCATTGATGTGGTAGTGCGTACCGCGAACGGGCGATTCACCGCCGCGGAAGCTCTTGGTCATCGCGAATTTGTTCTGACAAAACTGTATCGCAGCGCGTAGCGTGAAGCAGCAGGATGCACAGCGTCTGGCCGATCGGGACACAATTATGGAAAGGCGTTTTCCCGCAGTTCTCTTAAGAAAACTGATCGTCGACCTCTCCCAGGCGGTTGGAGTCTCAAAGGAAGATGCGGGTCTGTTCGCGGATGCGTTGGTGGATGCAGATTTGCGGGGAACCTCGACGCATGGAATCTCGCGTCTCGGAATCTATCTGAAGAGGCTCGAGAAGGGACTGATCGATCCCAAAGCGGAATTGCACGTGGATCGCCGCTTAGGAGGCATTCTTGTATTGGATGCGATGAATGGCCTCGGACAGGTGCAGGCCGTCAAAGTACTGCAGATGCTTCTCCCCATAGCACGGCAGAATGGGATCGCCGCGGCAACCATCCGACGCTCGCAGCACTTCGGAGCTCTTTCTTATTACTGCAGCTTGGCAGCCGAGCAAAATTGCATTCTTCTGGCGATGAGCAATGCTGAACCAGCCATGTCTCCCGAAGGGGGTTCAGAGGCCTTCTTCGGAACGAATCCGATTGCTTGCGCATTTCCAACCGGCAAGGGTTTTCCCGTCAAGATCGATTTAGCAACTTCGAAGATCGCGCGCGGGAAGATCATTGCAGCGAGCAAAAAGAACATTCCAATTCCTGACGATTGGGCGTTTGACGTGAATGGCGAGCCCACCACGGACGCTCAGCGCGCCCTGGCCGGAACCGTCGCAACGATGGCTGGTCACAAGGGATACGCCCTCGCGTTAATGATCGAGATGTTCAGCAGCGTGTTATCGGGAGCCGCCATCGGTTCCGACGTAGGGTCGATGTACAAGAACTTGGATAGAAATCAGAACGTCGGCCATTTCTTTTGTCTATTCGACATCGCCGCATTCATGGATCGAAACGAATTTGTCCAACGCGTAGATACGACCATCGAGAGGCTCAAGGCGAACCGCAAGCGCCCAGGAGTACAGGAAATTCTTATTCCGGGCGAACGATCCTCGCGAGTTGCCGCACACAACAGCAAGGAAGGTATTCCCGTTGCGGGAGAAACTCTGGCCGAACTGGAAGAATGGTGTATTCGTTTGCACGTACCTTTCTCTCTCCGTTCAACTGAGCACAAGGACGTATGCGCGATATCTTGATTTCAGAGAACATTGCTGGGGCGGCAGTGGATGATCTCTGCTCTCGATTCGACGTCCTGCGCCTGCCGGAATTGTGGAGAGACGCCGAAAGTCTCATACAGCATGCATGCGACGCTCGTGTGCTATTTGTTCGCAACCAGACCCGTGTGACTGCAGACGTGCTTCGGGCCGCAGACGGTCTAGTCGCGGTCGCCCGAGCAGGGGCAGGACTCGACAATATCGATGTCAACGCAGCCCAGCAAGCCGGCGTGATTATCACCTATGCTCCAGACCAAAATTCCATCAGCGTCGCAGAGTATACGATCGCCCTCATGCTGGCGCTTGCCAACCGGATCACAGAAGCAAACGCCGATACCAAAGCGGGTGGTTGGAACCGGCATCATTTCGTGGGTCATGAAGTCTATGGAAAGACGCTGGGCGTAATCGGGGCTGGAAAGATCGGGTACCTAACCGCCGTCCGGGCTCAGACATTTGGAATGCGAATCCTAGCTTGCGACCCACAACTCAGCCCGGATAACGTCTATCTTTCTCAATTGAAGGCCGAACTTGTAGAACTGGACGAATTGCTGTCACGCGCCGACTTCGTCTCCTGTCACGTGCCTGCGACCGCTGAAACGATTGGACTAATGAATCGGCAGCGATTCGCGAGAATGAAGCCGACCGCTTTTCTTATTAATACGTCCCGTGGTGAAGTCGTTAATGAAGCGGATTTGCTCGCGGCGCTTAAGTCAGGACAAATCGCAGGCGCGGCTCTCGATGTACGTGCCTGTGAGCCTCCTCAAAGAGGAGAATTGGAGCTGCTGCCGAACGTGATTCTTACTCCGCATATCGCGGCATTTACTCGCGAAGCTCAGGAGCGAGTGACCAGAGCCGTGTGTGAAGACATCACTCGTATTCTCGAAGGCAAGCCGCCAAAGAACTCTGCTCTACCCCTGAATGGAGCCTCACGCGCAAGCCTACGCGCTTGAAGAACTCCGTCGTCGATTTATGGCAGTTCTTTGCGGGATGTTAGTCGGATGTCGAGTTAATCGCTCGTTCGAACCGGTGACGTTTCGCGACAACCAGCAGCGCCACCGTCCCGGTCAGAGGCATCACCGAAGCAAGTAGAAAGACAGGCGTGTACGATATTCGATCGACGAGAAATCCCGTAAGCAGAGGAAATAACAATCCGCTCAATCCGCCCGCTACCCCTGTTAGGCCCGTGACGCGGCCAACAGCGTTTTCCCGAAACAGGTCCGTGATCGCTCCGTACATATTGGCGGAAAGAAAGTTGTGCCCAAAGATGGCGATGCTCATCATCAGCAGCAAGACAACGGTGTTGTGATTGAAGGGTACGACGAGACTAGTCAAGCAGAGGATACTGCTTCCATACATCGTGATTCGGCGAACGTCATACTGACCGAAGGCCCTTTTTTGCAGCCACCCTGCCGACCAGCCACCGGCTACCCCGCCTACTCCGCCGAGGAAGAAGGGAATCCAGGATAATGCGCCGATGCGGGTCATCGACATCTTTTCCGCGCTGAAAAGGAAACTCGGGAGCCAGTACCAGTAAAACTGGATCACGGGTCCGACGAAAAAACGGCATAGCATCACAGCCCAGGTCGATGGTTGTCGGAACAATGAGCGTAGAGGCTCCTGTATTACGGAGGTCGCGGACTCGACGCGCGCAGGATTCCGATAGATTAGCCACCAGAAAACAGCCCAGATTGC
>CAYNPS010000152.1:0-1418 GCA_964399125.1 uncultured Terriglobales bacterium | reverse complement strand
GACCACAGGAAAACTGCGCAAAACAAGCCAAGCCTGGATCCCCAGCGGTCCATGATCCAGCCCATCGGCAGTTCGCCGCTCATCATCCCGAACTGGAACGCGGCAACAATTCTGCCGTAGGCTTCATTGGAGAGATGAAAAGCCGCGCGAATTACCGGGGCAAGCACCGATAGTGTCTGGCGATCGATGAAGTTGATGACGGTGATTGTGAACAGAAGCGTGAGTACCAAATGTCGCCGTGATGACCGTGAGCGAGTCACTCTGCTCGCATCGGTATCGCTGATTGCGTCATCCTGAACTCCAGACGATTCAATCAAGTTCTGCTCGCCCTTAGATCGCGTGGACATGCTTCATATATCTGTTGCATTCGACTTCGTTCGAATGCTTCCATTGGTGAACTTCATTCTGCAGAAACAGGCCACTCAGTATTTACCGATTGCAATCGATTGACAAGCAAAAGTTGCTTCCTTATACTGCAAACAATCGAAACAAGCTGGGGAACACTTTGTCCTTCTAGTACTCCCGGAATTTTCGAGCCTGTCGCCTCTCACTTTCGCCATTCACTAGATGCTTGCAGCTAATGTCCCAAGCCACCTTTCCGGAAAGCTAGCAGGACTGCGAGCAGTTTCCAACGAACGCGGAGTTATCGCCGCCCTTGCTCTTGATCAACGCGGCATCCTAAAAAAAGCCATCGCACAAGCGAAAGGCGCAGCAGATGTCCCTGATTCTTGTGTTATGGAATTCAAAGAACTTGTGACGGCTGCCCTGGCACAACATGTATCTGCGATTTTGCTGGATCCAGAATTTGGATTGCCTGCGACGCGCCTTCGCAATGGGAAGGGATTGTTCTTAGCATACGAGCGATCCTGTTACGATGCTGCTCCACCCAGGATGCCTGTGTTGTACGAAAACTGGTCGGTCCGCCGGATAAAACAAGAAGCCTGCGCCGATTGCGTCAAAGTGCTCCTTCATTACACCCCCTTCGACAAACCCGAGATTAATGAACAGAAGAAGATTTGGGTACAGCGCATAGGAGATGAGTGTCGAGCCAACGACATCCCTTTTGTTCTTGAGATCCTCGGGTACGGAATGGCTGGGCAGGACGAGAAAGGCCTGGCGTACGCGAAGCAAAGACCGCAGAGGGTGGCCCTGTCAGTGGAAGAATTCAGCAGAGAGGACTATTCAGTAGATCTTCTGAAGATCGAAGTGCCAGTGAACATGAAGTTCGTGCCGGGAATCAACCTGTTTTGCGGCGAGCAGGCTTACACCATTGCCGAAGCGCAAGAGAGCTTTCGAAAAATCGACCACGTCGCGACAAAGCCGTACGTATATCTCTCTGCAGGAGTGACGAATCAACAATTCGTCGAAACCCTGCAGTTTGCCATCGAAAGCGGCAGCCGGTTTAACGGTGTGCTTTG
>CAYNPS010000151.1:0-8744 GCA_964399125.1 uncultured Terriglobales bacterium | reverse complement strand
GCCGTTCGCGCTGAAGAGAGCCTTGCTGAAATCGTGTCCGTCCAAACATTCAAAAATCCTCCAAGTTTGAACGGCACGAACTGGTGTTCCTATTTCAACTCTGTTCGGGTCATAAAACAAGGGGTGTAGAGCGATTTAGCTCGCTATTTTTTTCAACCATTCATCGAGAGCCGAAGCACGAAAGCGCCACAGCTTGCCGATGTGGATCGCGGTCACTTCTCCCTGGCGAGCGAGTTTCTGCAGCGTCCTGGGATGGATCTTCAGGAGCGCAGCCGCCTCCTCGCTGTCGAGCAGCGGCTCAAATTCGTCCTCGCGGACAGCAGGAGCCGGAGCTTGCTGCGTCGCGGAATCACTATGGTTTCCATTGTGGTTGTTATTGGGGTGCTTCATTGGAATGCCTCATCTTCACGGAAATAAGTGATCGCGAGTCCGAGCGGATTCACCTGAATCAAGTCGTTCGGCACCGAATCGCGGAAAAGGAAAACAAAGTGCGCTGTGTATAGCGTCCGCTTGGTCTCGACGTGCTCGACCGGCGAATAAGCGATTTCATAAAAGTCGACCGTGGCCTTGTAGGGGGCCGAGCGCAAGTCTTCAATCGAGACTTTTTGGACTTCAATGTCGATATCCGGCCCACTCGAGTCCTGGAGATAATTTTCTATCGTGTGATTTTTGCGATAGGCCTCGGCCACGCTATTGGCAAGTTGCGCTTCCATGAACAGCAATGATTTCTTGAAATTGTCTCGAACCGTGTAATGGTTCCGGCTGTAGTACATCCGGCAAAAATCGCTCAGGAAATATTTGACCTCCGCATCCTGCGGCTTGTAGCCAAGCGTGTCGTATTTGACTGCTTCGGCCCGGCCAATATCGTTAATGCGGATCACCAGCGGCCTAAAGTTCTGGACCATGCGAACGGTCTTGATATTCGTGTAGATCAGCCCAGCGGCGACCAGGGCCATCACCAGCAGCGCAATCTTCAAATATGTATTCGTGACGATGGCATCGCCGAATTGCTCAGCATAAAGCTGCTTGGCCGCGTTGAACGTCAGGTCCTGTTTTGCTTCACTCGCCATGATTTAACCTCGACTCACATAGGCGATCATCGCCGCAGCAAACCCGGAATCCGCGCCTGCTGCACCGCTGAACAGATGGTTCGTCAAAGTAGGAATCTTCAGCAGTCCGTAAATTGCGATGAGCAGGAAGATCAGCATCGCGGGGAATGCAGTCATCCATTGATCCACCGACAAGCCGCCCGTATCGACCGCGAAGAAGGCCAGGAGGAGCTTGGCAAAGATGTAAACGAAGGCGCTTGCAATGACCTGATAGAACGAGTATTGAAGAAACGCCTTGAACCAACCCCAGAACAGCCAATCCATCTTCGGCACAATGAAGAACGGAATGAATATCGGCCCGACCAGCAGGAGCACTGCCTGCGCTATCAGTCCGAATCCGATGATCATAAGAACCACAGCTTGGATAGTAGCCAGGATCACGTACAGCACTACGAACGTCAAAGTCTCGTGAAAACTGAAAGAGCTTGGCTGCTCCATTCCTTGCTCGACTTCTGTGACCTTCGTCTCGACCAGCCGCCCCTGCTCCATGCCGATGCTGTTTGAGAGCGAGGAAGCCTCTTGCATCACCAAATCCGGGAAGCTCTGGCCGATCCCAGGAATCGGTGAGCTGTAGTACTTCACCATTGCGAAACAGAAGGCGATCACCAACAGCAAACGGGTGAAGCGGGTAAAATTGAATCCCTCGCCGCCTTCCGCACTCGACAATGCGGACTGGATGCCGAACCAGGCAATAAGGATCGTGGCAAAGCCACGGAACAGGTTCAGGCCCATGCCCACGAACAGGTCGAGCTTCGAGGTCATCAAGGCACGAATGCCGTCTTCAATGGAAGTGAGCGGATCTTGAGCTGGGACAAACATGACATCCTCACATCTTCTATCTGCCCGTAGGCGTTTGCAGGCGCGTCGGCATCGAGCTAGTGAAACTCATGACTTCGCCAAAGTGCTGCTGACGATAGAGTTCTGCGTTGATGCTTCCGACGCTCGATGTGCGATTGCGCTCCGTCGTAACGAGCTGCTGTTCCAGCAGCGCAACCAGCAGTTTGTTCGTGTCCTGCATGGTGCGCACCAGCAGGACATTGGCTGCGTTGATCTTGTTCAATACGGCAATCTGTGTATTCAGATCCGGCGCAGACGAGAGCGAATCGTCTTCCAGTTGTTTGATATGCAGTTCAAGCTGCTGCGCGTTGTGGCGCATCTGGCCAATCGTGGCCATGCCGTTGATGGTGGAGCCGTCTGACAGTTCTTCCAATCCATAAGCCTGTTTCAAGCTGTCATAGGTGTTGACGCCCGCAGGGCTGCCTAATGGCCGGTTAACCTGGCCATAGCCCTGTCTGGCCGTGCCGTAATCACCGCTGTTGATGCCGTTCAACCAAAAGGAAGTGTTCCCCAGAGTGTTGCCCGCTGTCAGGTTCTGCCATTGCGAGAATTCGGCACGATACCGGCCCACCATGCCCTGAAGCTGCCGGGCCTGCCCTTGAATGAACTGGTACTGCTGCATGTAGAGGCTGTACGACTGGCGAAGCTGCTGTAATTGCTGCTGCAATTGCAGATAGCGCAGGACTGCATTTTTGTAATTCGTGGGGTCGAATACGATCCCACTTCCCAATTGAGCAAACGCTGGACTGACCGCGAGCGCCAGCAGCAGCGATATGAGTGCGATTCGGTGTTTCATAAATACTCCTAAAGGTTCGAGGGCATCTCGTGCTGTGCATAATCCGGCACCAGCAGGTCCTGCATGAGATACACCTTCACACGATGGCCCTCTCGAATGGTTATGGTTGGGAGCAGGTTCAAGAACCTGTCTAGAATGTGCGTTGACGATTGCGCGAGACTCGTGGCCACGCCCTGACGGTAAGCATCCGTCGGCGTCTGCGGCAGACCGAGGCTGCTGGTATTGGTACCAACTTCCGCGAGGCCTCCGATCGCGCCCACTGCGATGGACGCACCAAAGATCTGTAGATAATGATGGTTAACCTGATCTTTCAGCCCGGCCTCCCCAATCTGATTCAATCCGTGGAACTGATCAAGATCGACGGAAAAGCCGTCCGGCATTATGAGCCGATGAAAGACTACGGCCAGGCGAGTCTGGCCGAAACCCTCAACCCGTTTCGTTTCTCCCAGGACCTTTGTGCCGGCAGGAATCAGCAGACGCTGGCCATCGTGGGAATAAATGTTGTTGGTCAACATGCAGATGACCGGCCCGGAAAAATCGCCGTTCAATCGAGTGACCAGCACCGTTTCAAGAACTGTTCCCTCAAAGACCACATAGTCCTTGCCGCTGGCCTGATTGAAATTCGGGTTGCTTCTCTTGTGCGCCGCGTCAACCGGAACCGGCATAGGTTGCACCACAGGCACTCCGGTGTTGGCGAGACCAGAAGGAAGGTTCGGGAGTTCAAGTGCGGCAAGATCAGCAGGCAGTGGCACGGAAGAATCTGCCACGCTTCGCGCAGCCTCGCTGACCTGTGGATTGCGATAGCTGAGAGACACGCTGGACGAGAATCGTGATGTGTATTCACGTCTCTTCATGTCCTGCTTTATCGGATCTTCCTCAACCGGCGTCGCGGCCTCTTGGTTGCCCGTAGAAGCAGCAAAGTCTCGGTTCCCCAGCTGCTGATTCACAGGACGCTGCTGCGGGATGAAGGGCGTTTGCTGTTCTCGGCGCTCCTGTTCCAGACGCGCCGAAATTTCTGCAGGGCTAAGTCCCGCGACCGTCTCTGTCTTCGGAGCGTCCGTCTTCTGTGACGACTTCGCGCTCTTTGCCGGCCCGGAAACCCAAAGCATCAGCATGATGACCGTGGTCAGCCCAATCACGACCCAGGTCTGCGCATTTTTCGGCAGCACACCGGGCGCAGGCTTTCTCTTGTCCTGGACATTGGGTGCTGCGTTCTGATTGTCATTCGCTTGCGACATGGCCTTACCCCTGCCTCTTGAAGTCCATCCTGTGCTTGCCGATCACGAGATACCCGGAATCGAGAATCTTAGGCACGACGTACACGCCATCTCTCAAATCGAAGTTGATGAGATTCGGCGATCCGTCTTTCACCTCGTACAAGGTCGGCTTCTCCTGTGCGGAAGAACGGATGTAGGTGAACTTGTCGTCGTGGTAAATGGCCGCGACCAGAAACGGTTTCTTGTCTTTGTCAAAGCCGTAATCGAATTTCAGACTCTTGACCGGGTAGTCTGCCTGGAACGCCTGCTTATCTTTTTCAGCTTGAGCCGTCGCAAGTGCAGCTTGCACCCGTAGCCCTTCCACCTCGCTGGACGGTACGAACTTCGGCTGTGCATTCAGAGACTGGAGGATAGATTGGTCTTTCGGCTCGATGAAGACCTTCAGGTCCGGCTCATCGCTCTCCCCGACTTCCTTGACGAGAAACGAGTACACATTGCCCGCAGCCGTGATCAGCGTGACATCAGTATTGCTGCCCTGCTTGGCAGGCTTTAGGTAGCAGAAATTCTGCGTTCCCTCGACAATCCAGAAATCCTTGTCTCCGGTGACGAAATCGAGGATCTTCTCGTTCTGCGGCAGAACGATCAGGGTTGTGTAGCGCAGCTTGGCCTTGATAAGGACAATGTCCTTGGCCGCGTACTTGATGGTGCGTGCCTCACGGCTCTGAGCAGCAGCCGAGACCGCTGCCAGGACCGCAAGGAAGACGATTGCAATTGCTCTTTTCATAATGAACTCCTTGCTAGAATCTCCAAACCTTTTTCAAATCCGTGCTCTCGGAACGCCTGCTCCCGCTTGAAGCTTTCGTTTGGGTCGCTGGTGTAAAGCCAATAGCTCTTTTCGTCCACCTCAAGATTGACCACCTTCGCCAGATCGGGGCGTTTCACCAGCGCCTGCCGTTTGGGAATAAGGGTCGAGATCATCTCGATCTCGTTGTCGTTCAGGTGGAAGGTGTTCCGGTACAGCTCTCGATCCATATCGGGATTGGCGAGGAAAATCTTGGTCGCACAGCTTTCGATCACGATGTTCACGATCTCCGACTTGTCCAACTCATCGAGCGATTGTGTGGACAGGATCATGGCCGCATTCTTCTTGCGCCAAGTCTTCAGGGCTTCGACGATGTAAGTTCTGATGGTCGGATGACCGAAGAAACGCCACGCCTCGTCGATAAAAAACGCCTTGAACGTGGTGACCGCTTCCGGGCTGTAGATAAACGCATTGGATCGGTGCAGGATGTAAAAGAGGAGCGGCTCGATCAGTTCGGGATAGCGATCCATCCCCTCGAAATCGAAGCATTGGAACCGAGACAGCGTGAGGGTGTCCTTTTCATTGTCGAAGACCTGCTCGTACTGACCGCCGCGCACCCACTTCTCGAGTCTGCCGGCCAAAGACTTCTGCAGCGTGTTGGCCAGAACGCTCAGGGTTCGCAGGTTTGCGGGCAGGACATAGAGGTTCTGAATCTGTGCATACAGGTCCTTTTCTTCGGCTTGGCTCAGCGGGTTCACCCCGCGCCCTTCGGCCAGCACCTTGATCAACGAAAAAAGAAAATTCAGATTTTCTCGAGTCGGCTCCAGCGAGAAGGGATTGATCGTGAACTCAGATCGTTCAGCGCTCACTTTCAGATATGCGCCACCGAAAAGCTGCGTGATACTACGGAAGCTGCCACCCAGGTCGAAGATGAATGTATAGGGAGCATATTTCTGCAAATTCGTTATCAGGAAATTGAGGAAGAACGATTTCCCCGACCCGGTGCGGCCCAGGACAATCGTGTGCGCCGTGTCCTGATAGTGGAGATTTAGAAAATATGGCGTGTGATGGTTCGTTTCGAGGACCGCCAGGTACTCCGCGTTGAGGTTTTTGTTCCGGCGCTCTCCTGAGTGAAGTGTGAATAGAAACGAGTAGTCGGCATAGTTGGTGTTCAGCAGCCCAACATAGCGAAGATTGAAATGCCGGTTTCCCGGTACCGTGGCAAAGAACGCGTTCAGCAGGTTGTAGCGCTCTTCAAACAGCAGACCGTCGTGCATCGAAAAGACCTTGTAAAACTCAGCAGACGCCTTTTCCACGACTGAAAGGCTTCTGTCGTGGATGACGACGGTGAGCGAGAACTCGCCAAAGTAGTTCCCATTCAACTCGATTTCTTTCAGGCACTCCCCGAGGCTGCGCACAAGCGATTCTTTGGAGTCATCCACCAGCAAATCGCCGGGATGCGTTGAGTTGTCAGCCTTGAGCTGGCTGAACAGCGACGTCTTGCTGTTGTGAAAGTGCCGCCGCATGGACTGAATACGCTTGCGGGCGGCCGTATTGTCCTGCGGCTTCCATTCGGTCACGATGTGGTAGCTGGCCCCGACCTCCAGCAATTGCCGGAGGATCAAGGGCCAGCTTTGCGCGGTAGGCTCTTTCAAGGTGAGGACTTTCACGTAGCAGTCATCAATGCGAAGGTGTCCCGGATAGCACTCCAGCGCGGAGTCGGCGAGGTAGTAATCGACATGAGTGTCGTACTTCAGCCGCGCATGGTCGATCTTGATCGCGGAGAAGTTGAGCAGGCGTTTCAGGACAGCGAAAGCTTCCTGCTTGCCGCTGATCTCAATCTTTACGAAGTCACTGAGCTGAAGGATGAGGCTGCGCACCTGATGCAGCAGCAGCCGGTGCTGTTTCTCAATCTCGCAGCCAATCAGGACAGTTTCCTTCCTGCTGCTAAAGAACCCCTTCAGTTCGTCGATGCCATGCTGAGGATCGGAGACGATCCTCAACAGGCTTCCGCTCAGTTTGGCTCGATGCCTCGCGCCTTCGCAGAGAATGACGTAATAAATCTGCAGCGAGTAAAGCTCGCCGGCCTTCTTATCAAAGTAGGCGATCCGGTCATCAACCGCCTGCTTTACTACCGGGTTTTCATGGCTGCTGTGTGGTATCGTTTCGCCGCTCGACTTGAACAGTAGCTGATACACGCGGAACTGCGACCCTAAGAGCCGGAGAGCCGATTCGAGCCGCTTGGTCAAAGCATCTGTTTGCTTGTGATCCAGGCACTCGTAATCGACTCCCTCGACTCTCATCACCACGCCGACATCACCTCCCTTAGTCAAAAAGACATCCTCATCAAGAAAGCCATACACAGCGACGTTCTCATTCAGAGCGCCAGTCTCTCTATAGTTCTTGACGATCTTGGAAAGCCTAAGCATGGTGAATCACCCGCACATTCGGATCGCTGTATTTCACCGGATCATACTCACGGCGAAACTTGCTGGAATTGAGCAGAATGCGCAGGATCTGCGGGTCTGTCCGGGTCGCCCACTGCGCCGCGAGGAACAAGCTGCCGAATATCAGAAGACCACCGAGAAGACTGCCAAAGAGATTGAAAGCCGCCGCGCCCATGATGAGCGCGACGAAAAACAACTTGCGTTCTGCGCCGATAATCGTCAGAGGCTTGTTGATCGCCTTATGAGTCGCATTGATTCGACGGTCCGACTGCATACTCGTCTCCTATGCTCCCGGAAAGAGCCAGGTGAGAAAGTTCACCGCTGCTATGGCCATGCCAATGCCGAAAACGATTCCAGCAAACATGCGCTTGTTCCCGCCTTCGCCGAAAGCGAACATCAAGCCGCCGACCACAATGGCGACGAGGCTGAGGCCCTTGGCAATCGGGCCGGTGAAGGCATTCTGTAACTGCTGCACTGCGTTCTCCCAGGGGCTTCCCCCGGCTTGCAGCAGAATGAGTGTGAGCATTGTGTTCATATTGCACATCCATTAAACCCGCATTGTTACTGCGTGTTTAAATACTCAGACGCGTCAGAGCTGCTGATAGTTCTTCCTGGGATGGCGTAATGCGGTTTCTTACAATCGTATGGAGGAAAATTGAAACTATAGAGAGTGTCGGGCGACGGAGGATCGTCAGCTCAGGTGGTGTTTACTGGTTCAAATCGCCTCTTCCTGATCTTCTTCTGGAGGACTAGTCACACGTTTGATTGCATCCAGCATGACCTGCTGCGATCCGTTAGGTGGCGCAATGACAACTTCGTCCACCACCTGCCGCAACCGCTTCTGTTCGTCTTCTTCGCAATCATGATCGCAAATGATGATCAGGGGTACAGACGGTCTGAGCCGCTTCAGGTCGCGGGCAATCTGCTCTCGTAGAAAGGGGGCAATAGAGCTGCAAATCACGATTGCATCGAACTGTTGTTTGGTTGCTAACTCCAAAATAAGCGGAGCCTCCTGGGTGGTCACCACTTGATATCCCGCATCCTGGATGACATTATTACGGAAGCGCAGCCTCGCAAAATTGTGACCAGCCGATAGTATCTTTTTGTCCAAGAAGTTTCGCATGAAAGTCAACGATGAGGGGCCCAGAATGCTGCCCAGTCGCTGGTTATGATGTTATTCTTTGACCGGAAGCAGCCAGGATTCGCCCAAGCTGTTCAACATTCGGCATTAAGGCGGCCCGGCAGCAATTCGGCTGCTCTGGCTTCCCCCCGCTTCAGGATATGATTATCGATGCCAGTTCATTTCCATCCTTCGCCGCAGCGTATTTGTGGGCCACGACTCAGGAAAAGCCAATGATCAAGAGCGGCACCGGCAAAGGTCAGCTAAATGAAGCGGAAAATCGCCTGCAAGGGTTGCGACCTTGCCATCAGTATCGGAGAGGCTGAACTGCCCAGCAGAAAGCAGCCAGTGGTACACTTGTGCTGTCCATATTGCAGCCATGTTGGAGAGTACACCGCCACAGACATTATTGGCGA
>CAYNPS010000150.1:0-8841 GCA_964399125.1 uncultured Terriglobales bacterium | reverse complement strand
ACCTTTTCATGTGTCGTTGTGCTGCCAATGGCAGCATGTGCTACTCGTACCTGAGAGCGTCTAACGGATGCAGTCGGGCGGCTCTTCGCGCAGGAATGTAGCTGGCGGCCAGGGCGACCACGAATATCAGGCATGCCGCTGCTACGAACATGAGAGCGTCGCGGATCCGCAGGCCGTAAATCAAGCTGGCCTCTAGCTTCGCCAGCGCAGCTGCGCCGGCCAACCCAAGAACCGCGCCTAGAGCGACGAGATGCGCGCCGCGTCCCATCACCATGCGGAGCAGTTGGGTTCTACTTGCGCCCAGCGCCATGCGAATGCCGAACTCGCGGGTTCGCTGCGAGACGGAATACGAGACCACGCCATAGACACCGACAGCGGCCAGCAGCAGAGCCAGCGAACCAAATTGCGTAACCAGAATCGCGGGCAGACGGCGCACGAACATTGGCACCGAATTTTCCACTTTGGAATCGAGCGTACCGAGTTGATACATCGCGGTGTCAGGATCGAGCTGCAACAGCGCGCGTCTTACGTTCTCCGCCGCACTGGCGGGATCGCCTGAAGTGCGGACAACCAGGTTTCCGCCTACATTCCCAGATTGGGCATAAGGCGTGTAGAGTGTAGGACTGTCGGGCGTGTCGAAGAAGCCGTCTTTGATTTCATCCACCACGCCAATTATTTCGCGCGGCTTTTGCGTGGGTGAGAAGGTGAAGGTGAGAGTCTTGCCGATGGCGTCGCCGGCGAAAAACTTGTCCTCCAGCGCGCGGTTCACGACAACTACCCGCGGCGAGATATCGGTCTCGCGATCGTCGAACATTCTTCCCTTCAGCAGGTGCGCCTGCAAGGTGGAGAAATAATGATTCGTGACGGAGCGGGTGTTGGCCTCCGGTTGGACGGCGCTGGTCGGCGCGGCATAGCCCTCCGGCCGGAAACGCCGGTGTTGCATCCGTCGCAGGAGAGCGGCAGTACGCTCACTACGGCGACGCCTTCCACTCCGGGAATTGCTCCGATCGCCTGCTCGACTGCCCGTTCATAAGCAATAGCTTTGGTGCTTCGCTGAGGAGTCGGAGGATCAGTTTTTGGAGGCGGCGGGTCCTGGTACCGTGACGGCGGCGGCTGAAACCCGAGAGTGAGCAGATTGTGACGGTTGAATCCGGGATAGACATTCACCAGCCGCCACATTCCCACAACTAGCAGTCCGGACCCCACCAGCAGCATGGCAGCCAATCCGGCTTCGCCGACAACCAGAGCATCGCGCAGCCAGCTCTTGCTGGTGGAAGTACGAATGTCCTGTGCCAATTCGGAATGCAGACTGGCAGTGCCTTTGCGCAGCGCTGGAGCCAGTCCGAAGGAGACGCCGGCGATGACTGCGAGAACGAAGGTGAACAACAGCACCGGAAGATTGACATGCAGACGATCGAGGAACGGCAAACCGCGCCTGACGCTGGCGGGAACGCTCGCGCTGAGCAGAGTTACTGCCAGGCGCGCCACCGCAACGGACGCCGCGCCGGCGATCAGAGACAGGACAACGTTCTCCACCAGGAACTGCCGCGTGATGCGCGCTTCGGAGGCGCCTAGCGCTCGGCGCACCGCGACCTCACGCGATCTTCCCACGGCCTTCGCAAGTTGAAGGTTGGCGAGGTTGGCGCAGGCGATGAGGAGTACACATCCTGCGGCGCCAAAGAGCAGGAGAAGCACGGGCCGAATCTTTCCCACAATGGCATCGCGCAGAGGCTGGAGATGTGTCGTCGTATCGCCATTCGCCAGCGGATAAGCTGCGGCCAATCGGGCGGATATAGTCTCCATTTCTGCTGAAGCCTGCTTCAGCGAGACGCCCGGCTTCAACCGTCCCACCACATTCAACCAGTGAAGGTTGCGGCGCTCGACGAAAAATCCGGAGTTTGGGGGGAGAGCGAAGAGGTCCGCTTGCCCGATGGGCGCGAACTCGAAATCCGCCGAGGTGATGCCGACAATGGTGTAAGGCTCGTCGTTTCCCGAGAAGTTGTTCAGCGTGATCGATTGCCCGATCGCGGGTTTGCCGCCGAGTTCCCGCTGGCAAAATCCGTGGCTGATAACGACTTCGTGCGTCACGCTCGGCGTGCCACTGTGAAACCAAGATCCTTGTTCGGGTTCGACTCCGAGCGTCTGGAAGAAATTGTCGGTCACCAGGCCGACGGCAACCAGTTGAGCGCCCTTTGCTGTGCGCATGGTGGTTCCGTTGCTCGCGTATCCGGCGAGAGATGAAAACACCGTATTCTGCGCACGCCAGTCGAGATACGTTGGATAGGCCGCCTGAAGCGCGGTGGATTCGCCCCGCCGGAACACATCGACCTGCACCAGCCGGTCGGATTGAGGGAAATTGACCGCGCGCAGCAGGCCGGCATCGACGAAGGTAAATATCGCGCTGGTGACACCTATGCCAAGCGCCAGCGTGAAGACTGCCACAACGCTGACAATCGGTGTCTTTATAAGGATACGAAAGCCATAACGAATGTCGTGGAAGAAGCCATTCATCGCTCGCCTCGCGCAATACCATTAGCTTATTCAAGCAATTTCCAGACCGAGACCATTCGTATCTAAACGGCTGAAAAACGGCGCCTTTTAAATGAGTGTCTTCTCAACAATTCGTTCGGAAGTCTCTTCAGGTGTTCGGGAATGAACGGCTTAGATGATTTCTTTCAGAGAAAGATGGACAGCCTGGACCTAGCCTAATTCCTATTCTGAAAATCTGTGTCGATTTGAAATGGGCCAAATCAGGCGATCTCGTTTCTCTAGGAGTAAAATCAGTAGCCCACCGATTGAGCCGCCTATGAAGCCCTCCGTTCTGCTGCCGATCTCCTCTCTGCTGTCGATCCTTCTGCTGACGATTCACATTACCGACGACATCGTCCGCGGTATATCGAAGGCGGAGTCTTCAAACATCGCGCTGGTCGTCCTCGTAATCTTGCTGTACGGGACGCTCGTTCTCTCCGAGCGGCGATCGGGGCACGTCATCATGCTGATTGTCGGCTTCTTCGCGGTATTGATGCCCGTCATGCACATGCGAGGAGCGCACTACCCTGACATTGCCAGGTCCCGGTGGCTTTTTCTTCGTTTGGACTCTCTGGGCGCTGGGTGGGCTGAGTGGCCTCACCATAGTCCTCGCGATCCAAGGACTCTGGAACTTACGGCGGACGCGACGCGGGTAATCGAAGCTGCTGAGCCTGCTAAGCTTCTGAGCCGCTAGCTAACGCCGAACGGCAAAAGCAACGGCAAACGCCAGAGAAAACCTGCAGTCGGCTATTGGCACTCGGCCATTGGCTAAAGCAACAGCAACGGAAAGAAGCTGCTGGCTGCTAGCTACTGGCTTCTAGCCAACGACCACAGCAAACAGGCGGTAACGTTGTCCAATTTGGGAATCTGCAAATTCTTTCATCCTGACACAAGGCACGGACAGATCGAGAATGCCCCGATTCCCGCGTAGCACTCGGCCCCTTGCATTTGAATCCTTTTTCCTGAAGGTGGCAAGATGCTTTCACTCGGTTCCTGCTTTCGCCGACTTCCTCATTTTGGAACTGCCTGCTGGCTCGCAGCTTTCTTCGCGTTCCTCTCCGTGTCACAGGCGCGTGCGGATGCTGTCTACACCTACACGGGCAATTCCTTTACCGAATTCTTCGGAACGAGCTGCCCATCGCGATGCCAAATTACGGGCTCGTTTACGTTAGCGGATCCGCTAGCTCCCAATTTGAACCTCTTCACAGTCACCCCGCTATCGTTTAGCTTCACCGATGGTGTTGGGACGGTGGATTCAAGCAACTCTGCGATCAGTCCTCTCGATTGCGGACCCCAGAAATGTGCCACAGTGTTCATCGTGGACACTGACGCATCAGGAAATATCGTCGGTTGGAACAACATTTATTCTTCCGCTTCATTCATTATGTTTTCCTCGACGAATCCTCCGGGGTGCAATTGTGTCGCTGTAGACAGCACTGGGGACTACGTACCCAGTTATTTCGCTGATGTGAAGAATAATCCTGGAACTTGGGCATTAACCGTCACACAGGTGACTCCGGAACCCTCGACTTTATGTTTGTTGGCAACCGGTATTCTGGGTGTTGGAGCGCTGTTCCGCAGCCGATAGGACAGGTGCCGCCGCCGCCATTTGGGGAAATCGGGCAGAGCTGACCCGCCCAATCCCGTTTGGAGTTTAAAACAGAAGCGGTTTGGTCGTGCTTACTGTTGTGTGAGATTCATCCGGTGCAGCAGATCAATAAAGCGGAGATCGCCTCTCAGAGGATCGAATCGGGGATCCACCCCGATAATGTGTAGTCAAACCGAGCGGTCGCGATAGCCTCTTTCAAGCCAGGCCATCGCGTTGTCTTTATCGCCAAGCACGGAATAAACGGCAGCCACATTCATGCCGCAGACATAGTGTTGATCCGCCTGCGCCGACACCTGGCGCAACAGCCGCTGTGCTTTGCCTCTGTCACCGGCCATGGCGTAGGCGCTGGCGATTTGCGCGACTATCGTGGGAAGCTGCGAAGATGCTTCGGCGCGAGCAGCAACAGCCAGCGCCTCGTCGCGACGGCCGAGCTCCGCGTACGAGAGTGCGAGCAGGGGACTGTTGTCTTCCAATTCCTTTGCGGCTTCATCCACGGCTGCCTGATAGGCGCGGGCGAAGAAAAGCATTCCAACCAGATCGTCGAACTCGGCAGGGACGGCGGGATCGAGGTCATACGCTTGCCGGCAGTGTTGTATCGCCTGATCGCTTCGGTGAGGCACAATCAGGAGATACCGCGCATAATGCATATGCGCCAAAGGCGAGTTTGGATTCAACTCCAACGCCCGGCGGAGCTCCTGCTCTGCGCCCGGCCAGTCCCAATCAAAAACGAGCTTCACGAAGCCCAGCGAGGAATGCGCCTCCGCCAGCGAGTCGTCAAGCGCGATTGCCTTAAGGGCCGCAGCTTTGGCCTTGGGCATGACTACTTTCGGCGCTTCACCCCGCGACGAGGTGTACGCGATGGCGAGACCTTCATATGCCAAAGCGTCATTCGGATCGATTGCGATTGCACGCTGAAAAAGTTCAATAGCCTTAGTAATGCTTGCGACGGTCTGACCACGGATTTCGTACAGGCCTCGGAGGTAGGCTTGATGAGCCTCAGGATCAACCGTTCGCGAAGTGCTAAGCCGCGTTTCCTCTTGCGGCGTCAGCGTGACTCGTATTTCTTTGGCAATCGCCGAGGCTACCTCGTCCTGCAATCCCAGCACGTTGCGTAAATCCCCCTCGTAAGAATCCGCCCATAGATGACGATCCTGCGGTGCTTGAATCAATTGCGCGGTAATTCGTACCCGATCGCCAGAACGTGTGACTGTGCCCTCGACCACAGCATCGACATTGAGCTCGCGCGCGATCTGCGGCACTGATTTGTGCTTGCCTTTGTACTGCATGATCGAATTGCGGGAGATCACGCGGAGAGCATGAATCTTTGCCAGGTCGGTGATTAGCTCGTCTGTCATGCCATCAGCAAAATATTCCTGGTCGGGGTCACGCGAGAGATTTTCGAGAGGGAGCACCGCTAAGGATCGAATCTTCACCGGCGGGGTCAGGCTGGCTTGCCCGCGAAACGGTCGCGAGACGTATTTCCAAATTGCCAGGATGCACAGGACCAAAAGCAAAGCAACGCACGCGATAATCCACGGGCGGCGGTGTCCCCTACCGGGAGATCCAAGTGAGACTTCGTGCACGAGGTCGCGCTCACGCCGCCACGTATCAATCTCCGCCGTATAGGCGTAAATCCCAGCTTTCTTCTTATGCGGCTGACGATGAACCGGAAGCCCCTCTCCTTCCCACCGACGCACGGTGCGTTCGCTGCATTTGAGATAGGCGGCGATCTCCTTCCAGGAGTCCAGACGCTGGTTGGCTGGGCTCTGAATTGATGTAACTGCGGCGGTGCTTGCCTTCTGGGGCACGGCAAACTCAGGTGGGGGATTGAGGTTTGGTGTGGCGGATTGTATCTCAGTTCCCGAGCGGGAACAATCATCCCTGCAAATACGGTCGAAAGCGGTCAAAGTCATGTTTGACCGGAGTTGTCCGTTGCATTGCTTCAAGGCTGGGCCTAGCTTGTGAGCACTTTCACCGGACGAGCTTGCTAGCCGGATTCGAAGACCGCCACTGCAGCGTCCCGACGGAAGAATCAGGAGAAGATAATGCAACGACTCAAAGTTTTCTATGTATACGCATGCCTAGCGGTTTGCTTATTGGCCATGCCGACACACCTGCTCGGCGAAGGAGACGATTGCGACGGCCAAGTAATGAAACAGGACATTAGCCCATTCCCCACTAATCCCAACTCCGGGCTCTCAGGGACAGCAAGGCTTTGCCTCGGAGACGATGGCGCTTCAGGCCGATTGAGAGTTGATGGTACCCAAGCTGGACACGCCTATACCGTTTGGTTTTTCTACATTGAAGGAAACAATTCAACGGTTGGCCGTTTCGATTCGACCGTCGCAGAAGCATCGACGACGCAATTCGGGGGTAGAGTAGGCGGGTTGGTAGCTGCGAGCGGCTCGGTGATTTGTTACGTGATCGTCGATCACGGTAGCGTAACGGGCATGACGCCAATGATGCGCGCAATGAATCTGCTTACACCAAAGACACCGTTTTCGGCGCTAGCAACATTCACGATTCCTTAAACCAAATATGGCATGACCAATTAATGATGTTGTCACGCTTCCTAGTACACGACGATTTCCATTTTGTCTCTGATCCTGGAGATAAACGATGAGTAACTTCGCTCAGATTGGAAGGAACGAAATGGGGCATTCGCCAGACGGCTGAACGTTGAGACCTGCGCGGTTGGCGGTGGCGACCGCGCGGTTCTTTTGTTAGCCCTGATGCACCGCAACACTTAGCAAAACCCGGGAGCCCCTGAGCCGTATCGCGCTTGGCTAACGTAACAAGCTGCGTCCCACTTTGGTTCCGAGGAGGCGATGATGAAACTTCGTGCCAGCTTTGGCTTGTTCGCAATATTCCTGGTTTGCGCCACCTTCGGCTATGCCGCGGATCCAGCGAATCCAAATGTAGTTGTTCAGTGGAATGAGAAGGTATTGCAGGGTGTACGCGACAGCACCCTGGGTCCGCCAATGGTCGCCCGGGCTCTGGCGATTGTCCATACCTGCGCGTATGACGCGTGGGCGGCATACGACCGGCACGCAGTCGGAACACAGTTTGGAGGCGCGCTTCGCCGGCCTCGACGTGAACATACTCTGGCTAATAAGAACGAAGCCATCAGTTTCGCCGCTTATCGCGCAGCCGTCGATTTGTTCCCCGGGGACAAAGCCCTTTTCGATACCTTGATGGCCAATCTCGGCTATGACATCAACAACACGTCCACGGATGTGACTACCGCGGCGGGAATCGGGAATGTAGCCTGCAGTGCCGTTTTGAACTTCCGCCATCATGACGGCTCCAACCAACTGGGCGACCTCACTCCAAGTGGAGTGGCGTATGCCGACTACACGGGCTATCAGCCGGTGAACCTTCCCTCGACCGTTCCCGTATTGGACATGTCTACCATCAAAGATCCGAACCACTGGCAACCGCTCACCTACTTCAATGGCAAATCCGTAGTTACTCCGAAGTTCATTGGCGCACAGTGGTTCAAGGTCCAGCCCTTTGCCTTGAGCTCGGCAGACGAGTTCCGCAGCTTCGTCTCCCTATTTGGGCCCGCGCTGTACGATCCGCAGAACCCCGAATCGTACAGCTCGAAGACTTACGTGGAGCAGGCGCAGGAGCTCATCGATATGAGCGCGAACCTGACCGATGAGCAGAAGATGATCGCCGAGTACTGGGCCAATGGTCCACACTCCGAGCTTCCACCCGGACACTGGGACCTGTTCGCCGAGTTCGTTTCCGAGCGGGACCACCACACCGTGGATGACGATGCAAAGATGTTCTTCGCGCTCACCAACGCCATCTTTGACGCCGCAATTGCCTCATGGACGGCAAAGCGCGACTTCGACTCCGTCCGACCAGTCACCGCCATCTCTTACCTTTTCCATAACACTGAGATCCGCTCCTGGGGAGGTCCCGGAAAGGGAACAGTTACCATGCTCGGCGCCGACTGGATTCCCTATCAGCCAAGCACCTTCCCCACTCCGCCGTTCCCGGAATACATCTCCGGCCACAGCACCTTCAGCGCCGCTGGCGCGACCATCCTCGCACTCTGGACGGAGAGCGAGTATTTCGGCGACTCAGTGACTTTTGCCGCCGGGGCCTCAACTACCGAGCCCGGAATCACCCCGGCTAACCCGGTCACACTCTACTGGCAGAGCTTTCACGACGCCGCCGACCAAGCCGGAATCTCCCGCCGCTACGGAGGCATTCACTTCAAACGCGGCGATTTGGTCGGACGAGCTGTAGGAGATTTCGTGGGATGGCAGGCCTGGGAGAAAGCGCAGCACTACTTCACCGGACATTGAACATTGCAAGGGTTGAACGCAACGTCGTTCGTCCGTTTATACCGGACTCAGGACCACACGGCAGAACCGAATTATCTTTGCCCAGGCGGGATCGCGTAGTAGCCCTTGCGCGCGGTCACGCGATCATGAGGGTCTGCAGCCACAATCTCGATCTTGCAAAAGCGTCCATCCAGTTTGGGTCGTCCTGATGGTGGAAAGAAGCTGCTGGCTGCTAGCTACCGGCTGCTAGCCAACGACAACGCCGAAAGCCGCACTTAGCACTCGGCATAAAACAAGCTGCTGAGCCGCTAAGTTGCTAGCTAACGGCAAGGGCACACCAAAAGCGCCAATCGGCAGTCGCACTCGGAAACCGATAAACGTACGAGACGCGACTGTCCCCAATCG
>CAYNPS010000149.1:0-8894 GCA_964399125.1 uncultured Terriglobales bacterium | reverse complement strand
TTGTCGCGGAATTTTCCGCCCAAGAGTTGATAGATGGGCAGGCCCAAAGCCTTTCCGGCTAAGTCCCAGAGCGCAATCTCAATACCGGTTAATGCAGTGATGTATTGCCCGCCTTGCGCGCCGGCGAAAATGCCCGAGACACGAAGTCTCTCCCAAAGCGCATCTACATTGAGAGGGTTCTGGCCTACCAAGAATCGGCGGAACTGGTTGACCAGCGCTGCCGTGCCAACTGCTGCATCTGTTGACTCCCCTTGCCCATATAAGCCCTGATCGCTGTAAATGCGCACATGTGTTTGTAGGCCATGAACGCGGACCTGCGCTGTGCGTACATCAGTAATCTTGAGCTTCGGGCGCTGGTACGGACTGCTTACATTCTGAATTGCTGTTGCCAGGGAAGGGAGTGCAAACGTCCCCGCCAACGGAGCTACGCTCTTAAGCATCTTCCTGCGCGTGAGTGGACTCATTTAGGAGTTTCTCCTCGTGTAAATCATGTTTGCGTCGAAGTCGTGAATTCTGCAGCGATCGCCGGACTCATTCTCAATTGCGAATCGGGGTTGACCATGATCCAAGCAGCGGCGCTGAGCAGGCAGAAGCATGCTGCTGCCCAAAAGGACATCTCCCATCCAAAATGTTTTGCTAGGAATGGCGTCAAGCTGGCCGTAGTGGCGCCTCCGAACTGCCCTCCCATGTTCATTAATCCCGAAACGGAACCGGCTGAGCGGCCGCCGATGTCAGAACTCACTGACCAGAACGCGCTCTGGGAAAGATATAGGGCGCCTGCGCCTCCGGCGAGCACGACGCTGGCGAGTCGAGCATCGCGGACGTGCGTTCCTAGTCCTACGAAGGCGGCCGCTAGCAGAGTCGCGGCGCTGGCACAGAAGCAACGTCCGACTCGTTTGCCGTAGGTCCGCGTCATACGATCGCTGATCCAGCCTCCCAAAAAGGAACCAGCCGCCATGGCGGCGAACGGGAGCACGGAATATCCCGCGCTCGCTTTTAAATTCAAGCCGCGAACAGTACTGAGATAGGTGAAGAACCACGTAAAGAAAATGTACGCGGCATAGACAAAGCCAAAGTAGCTCGCGGTCAGGACCCAGACGTTTTGACTCGCGAGAATCGTCCGCCACGGTAGAGACTGGCTTTCCGCACTTCTGGTCGCAGGCGCCAAGCCGGCGGAGATATGCGACGCTTCTTCCGCACTCACCCAGGGATGATCGGTAGGCTCATCGCGAGCGGTATAGAACCAGAAGCCACCGATGACCAGCCCGATCAAGCTGCATGCCCATAGCGACCATCGCCAACCATAGTGATAAATGATGTAAGCGATGAACGGCGGTGTTACAGCAGACCCCAGGCCCACGCCCGCGAAAATCAATCCATTCGCAAGGCCGCGTTCTTGCGAAGGTATCCACGCTGCCACCAGGCGGTTGCTGGCTGGGTACATGATTGACTCGCCCATCCCCAACAAAAACCGCACTACAACCAAAAGCGCCAGGGACGCCGCTATCGTCGCTGGGACCAGCGCCGTGAGCGCAGTGAACACGGCCCACCATACTGTTCCCAAAAAGAGAATCCTTCTAGGCCCGAAGCGATCTGCCAGACGTCCGCTTGGAGCTTGAAACAGGGCGTATCCAACAACCCATGCACTGAAGACCCAGCCGAGCTGAATATGGTGGAGATGAAACTCGCGCTCAATCGAAGGACCCGCGATCGAGATGTTCACCCGATCCAGAAACGAGACAGCGCTGATCACTAATATCCAGAAAATCAGCACCCATCGGACACGGCCCTCGAAGATGTTCATGGCAGAGCCAGACATTCTACGGCTTACAGTCTTTTCCCAGTCCTAAAAGCATTCAGAACACTCGTGTTCGCCTTGACATTGGGGACGAAAGAGTAGCAGAATCCCCGCGCTGCAGACAACGGTAAAGTTAACGAACAAACGTTGGAGAGAATCATGCGGGAAAAATTCATGACGTACAGCTTGAGGCCACTGTTTCTTGCGATTATGTTTTTTTGCGCCAGCGGGTTGTACGGCCAAACTTTCGGCGAGATCACCGGACGAGTAACCGATCCTTCGGGAGCAGTGTTACCTGGGATATCCCTTACACTCACTAACGTCAACACCAACGCAGTGCGCAACGTAGTGACCACCGACGCGGGCGTTTACACTTTTCCCTTTGTTGCACCTGGACCCTACCGGCTTACGACGCAAGCTCCCGGATTTAAGGTATGGAGCAGCGAGCCATTCGAAGTTCAGATACAGCAGGTTGTGCGTCAGGATGTCGTACTGCAGGTCGGCCAAGCAAGCCAAACGGTCGAAGTCTCCGCAAACGCTGATCTGCTGCAATCGGAAACGGCAAGCATCGGCACGGTAATTGAGAACAAGACTGTTGCTGAATTACCCCTCAACGGTCGCAATTACTTGAATCTCGTCGCGCTGTCTCCCAACGTGAACACCCTCTCTCCGGGCGCGGGTCAGGCAGGCTCTCGGCAGGGTGGCGATCGCGCGGCGCAATCGATATCTACCGGCGGCCAGCGCATCTTCTTCGATTACTACACTCTCGACGGCGTCAACAACACCGACCCGAACTTCAATACCTACATCGCCCTCCCTTCCATCGATGCGATTCAGGAGTTCAAGGTTCAAACCGGTGTTTATCCGGCTGAGTATGGTCATGAAAGCACCCAGGTGAACGTGCTTACCAAATCGGGCGGCAACAACTATCACGGCGCGCTCTTCGAATTTCTGCGCAACGACGTGTTGGATGCCAAGCAGTACCAGTTCACTAAAGTCACACCGAAGAACCCATTCAAGTGGAACGATTACGGGTTTGAATTGGATGGGCCAGTGCGCATTCCGCACCTGTTTGACGGACGCGACAAGTTTTTTCTCATGTCGAATTATGAAGCGTTTCGCCTGAGACAGACTTCCTTGTCGATTTATTCCGTGCCGACATCAAAGATGTTTACTGGTGACTTCAGCGAATTGCTCACTCAGTCCACGCCCCCTATCATCATCAAGGATCCAAGCACCGGGCTGCCCTTCCCGGGCAATGTGATTCCTAGTAATCGCTTGGACCCGATATCGTTAAAGTTTTTGAAGTATTATCATTCTGCCACTCTGCCGTCCCAAAACTTTTCCCAAAACTATACGCAGAACAACTCCGCGCCACAGAACCGAGATGGGTATGTTCTGCGTTTGGATTACAACGAATCATCGAAATCGCAATGGACGGGACGATACAACTGGGGCGACGAAAATCAAGCCAATGAGGGCTTAGCTGGAGCGGGCTCAAAGATCCTGACGAACTACGAGCAATACAGTGGATCCAACACTCGGACCTTCAAACCTACTCTCGTGAACGAAGCCCGTTTCGGTTACACCCGACTCTTCAACTCTATTGGTACCCTTCTCGCTTACAAAACTAATGTGGTTTCCGATGTTGGTATTCCAGGCCAAAATCCGGGGGCGCCGGTGACATGGGGAATTCCGAACGTAAACTTTACCGGCTTCAGCGGGATCGGTGATGCTAACGACGGTCCATACGCTAACGACAATAACACCTTGCAATTCGTGGATAAATTGTCCTGGGTGCACAGCAAACATACCTTTGCGTTTGGGTTTGAATACGATCGGCAAAACTACAATCAAGTGGGCAACCAGTTTTCGCGGGGCGTCTTTAACTTCCAAACCCTCCCGACAAACGATAGCGGTTATGCCTTTGCCAATTTCCTGCTGGGGAATATCTACCAATCTCAAAATGCAGTGTCCATTGCCAATGCGAAGTTCCAGCGTAACGTCGAGGCTGCGTTCATAGACGACACGTGGAAGCTAACTCCCAATCTAACTTTGTCGCTGGGGCTGCGATACGAGCTGACGCCACCGTTTACTGACACACTGGGCAACTTATTCAACATCAACATACCGAAGGTAGTGTTTACGGCCAATGCTCCGCAGGCCGACTGGCCGTACTTCGTCCGGCAGAGCGGCTGCTCGGATCCTTATGAGGGCCTGAATATCCGTTGGACCAGCACGCCGGCGGTCTGCGGCGGCGGCCTGAATCACAACCTGTTACAGACCAAGTACAAGAACTTTGCTCCCCGAGTAGGCATTGCATACTCGCCCGATGGCAAAACGGTGATCCGTAGCGGCTTTGGCATCTTTTACCTCCAGGACATCGGCAACGCCATGTACTTTGACCTCGCCCGCAATATCGGAGCCCGCGTGGATCTCACGTGGGGCAATCCAACAAGTCCGACCCTGAATTGGAGCAATGCTATTCCCGGCGGCAACGGAGCGATCGCCCAGGTAGGTCCGCCATACGGGCTTGCCGCTGCCTACGACCACGCTACTTCGTACACAATGCAGTACCTGCTGAACGTGCAACGCCAGCTCGGCGCCAGTTGGGTGGTGGAGACCGGATACCTCGGTTCGGCAAGCAAGCACCTGTACGGCTTCCAAAACATGAACCAAGCGGTCCCTGGAACCAGCGGGAGCCTCCGTTCACGCCAGCCGTTTGGCGATTTTGGCGCCATTCAGTTGGTAGCAGACGGTTTCAATGCAAACTACAACGCCGGCAGCGTGAAAGTCACCCGGCGTTTCAGCAACGGCATGAACTTAATCAGTTCTTACACGTTTTCTAAGTCCCTGGACAACAGCAGCGGGATCCGCCCTCAAGGCTTCGACAGTTTGTTTCCGCAAGATAGCCGTTGCCTGCAGTGTGAGTGGGCACTCTCAGCCTTCGACACTCGCCATCGCTTTTCGTTTGGGGGCGTCTATGACCTGCCGCTCGGCAAAGGCAAACCTCTGAATATCGAGAATGGTCTCGCCAATGCAGTGGCTGGCGGTTGGCAGCTAAGCGCGAACATGACTATCCAGAGCGGTGTTCCGCAGACTCTCAACATTGGCTTCAATAATTCCGGCAGCAATACTCCGCAGAATGATCGCCCGAGCTACTCGGGGACCGGCAACGGATACCTTTCGAACCACACCCATACTGGCCAAGGTGTGCCCTGGTACGATCGTGCCTCATTCGTCGTGGCCCCCGCCGGGACCTTCGGCAACGTCGGTCGAAATTCAATGATTACGCCACATTTGCAGACGATCGATCTGGCGGTTCACAAGCAATTTGTCATGCCCTATAATGAACACCACGGCTTGCAGTTCCGGCTGGAAGCCTTCAACGTGTTCAATCATCCTGTATGGGGTGCTCCCAACGCGAATCTCAAGGCTGGTGATTTCGGAGTTGTAAGCACAACTGCGGTACCAATGCGGCAGCTTCAAGTCGGGTTGAAGTATTTGTTCTAACGAAATCGCGGAGTTTGATTCCCGCAACTGTTTTGCACCGGAACTCCGATCAACCCAGGAGAGAACGAGAATAAGGCTACGCACGTTTGAACAGAGAGACTCTTGCGATTGCTGCTGCCTCGGATTGAGGTCTACCTATGCTTCCGCGATGCGGTGGCGTGCTTCGCTGAACGCCTCTGCGTCGATGCGCGCACAACTAGCTTCGGTTCGAGGAGAACCCTTTCGGGCTTACGGGGCGTTTTCGAGTTCAGAATCCCGAGGGTAATGCGCCCAGCTTCGTCTCCAATTCGCCGGCTCTGTTGATCGATTCTGGAGAGCGGCACGCGCAGCGCGTCATCATAATGAAGATTTCCGCATCCAATGATCGCCAAGTCTTCTGGAATCCTCAGGCCCTCGTCGAGCGCGCGAGTCATTGCTCCAACAGCGAGCGGATCGTTGACGCAGAACACTCCATCGGGTCTGGGCTTACGGCTTAACAGTTGGCCCATCGCCTCGGCTCCATGACGCCTGCTGTCCACATCTACCTTGCGTTCAGCAATGATGTAATCATCGATAATTTTCATACCGGCCTGGGTGAGCGCTCGCGTATATCCTTCAAACCGCTGCAATGCGGGGCTGTACTCTGGGCCGCGAATGTGAGCAATTCTCTTGCGCCGATCTCGATCAGATGCCTGGTTGCAAGCATTCCAACTGCCTCATCGTCAACACCGACGAAGTTGGCCGAGAGGCCAGGCAGCTTGCGATCGAGCAGTATATAAGGCATTTTTTGCTTATCCATCCGGAAAAATAGTTCGACGGTCGAGCGACAGGATGCCACGATCAGTGTGTCCAGCCGCCGCGCCAAGAGTTGGTTGATCTCTTGTTCCTCCAGCTCGGGGTCTTCTTCAGAGGAGGAAACGATCAAGTAATATCCATTCTTTTTCAGGATATCGGAAAGTGACTTCGCGACTTCTGCGAAGAACGGATGGAGCAGGTCAGGTACCACCAGACCCACTAAGTAGCTGCGTCCCGTCACCAGACTGCGTGCGGCAAAGTTCGGTCTGTAATCAAGCTCCTTGACGCGAGCAAGAACCCGCTCGCGGGTCTCCTCTCCAATATCGGGATGGTTGCGGAGGACTTTGGAAATGGTGATGATCGAGACCCCAAGGTCCCGAGCAATGTCCTTCATACGGGTCGTGATAGGAGGCTAAGCAAAAAACGTGGAGCACAGCAATACTACGCCAACACACTTTTTCGCTTAATCTCGATTACTTTATCGATTCGTGAAACTCGCGTTCAATATGGCCTTTGGCTCTGAGTAGTGCCTGCCCATGAGTCAGTTCGGAACGGTGCAGCGGGCAATCCGGCGCCATTAAAAAGCGTTGCTGCCGGATTTGATTGCCAGGCATAGCGCACCTCTTTAGGTGTCGGCACCGAAGGCGACGACACGACTACTGTGTTGCCTTCAATGCGTGCGTCGGCCCAGTACCATTTCCGGTCGTCGCCCGCGATTTCAAACTCTTCTAACTTGGCTCCCTTTGTAACCAAGCCCCCATCGGTGTGGCTGAAACGCAATCGGATCGTGCCGTGATCGCGCTTGACGGAATCAAGTGTTGGTCCGGAATAAACGACATGCTGCCCATATTCCTTGGCTAAAGCGCAGAATGCGAGTCGCTCGCCAACCGGAAGTTTGTCCTTGGGATGGATATTGTCTGGATCGCCAGTGTCGATGGTGACTGCAAGACAGGAGTTAGGAACATGAGCGGCTGTGAGCGCCTGCGACTCCCGAGTCTCTGCCCAGGCGTCCTCGATCGGAGTTGGGCTGCGGTGACCGAATGCGGGCAGACTGACGATATAAAACGGAAAATCGCCTTGCTCGAAGAGTTTGCGCCAATCCGCAATCATCACCGGTAGTATCTTTCGGTACTGGAATCCGCGTTCTGAGTTCTGCTCTCCCTGGTACCAGATGGCTCCCGTTATAGAAAGCGGAGCAATCGGCGCCAGCATTCCTTCGTACAGTACGGACGGCATCACTGGCCAGTTCTCGTAACGAAGAGGTAAAGGATGCGGCGAGCGCGCATCGAGGCTTAGCTGGCCTTTCCATTTACCTGCGAGCGGAACGCTTGTCTTGTCGCTAAGTACGAGCCGCAGTTCTTCGGGTTTGGCGAGAAATCCGCCTTGCGGCTTCGTCTTCAGAACGCGCACTGCAATGACGTTTTTGCCGGGTTTTAACACGCCATCGCGGATGAAATAGACGCGCGGATTCTCGACCCAGGCACTGGCGCCAACCTCAGTGCCATTTATGTACGCAGTATCCATGCGCTCGATCGATCCCAGAAACAATGCCGCGCGGCCGGACGGAAGCGGATCCGGCAGCGTTATCTCTTTTCGGAACCAGGCAACTGCAGGGTTGTCCGTCACTCCCAATTCGGGAAATCCGCCTGGGATATCCACGCTCTGCCAACTGGAATCATCGAACTCTGGAGCAGCCCAATGTGCTTTCACTCCGACGTCATACTGGTCATACCAGTGCATGACATAGTTCCCGTATTCCGGCGCGCCCTCTGCAGCGAGTTTTTCGAGCTCCGCCAGCGGGATATCAAAATCGCGGAGCGGACGAAGCGCTGCAGCGCTCGTCCAGGCTTCTGCAGGAGTTCCGCCGAGACAATCGATGACCAGACCGATCGCAACATGAATCTCGTTTTGAATCTTGCGAGCAAAGTAGTACGCGACTGCTGAGATCCTGCTGGCGTCGTCGGGAGTGACAACTCTCCAGCTTCCCTCGACTAAGTCGGTATGGTGATAAGCAGGATGAGCGGCAACGGTGAAGAAGCGAATCTCAGGGTAATTAGCTGCTCTAACCTCCTCTTCTCCATTGCGCGCGGAGCGGAGGGTCACTCCCATATTGGATTGACCGCTGCAAAGCCAGACATCTCCGACCAGCACATTGTGGAGTTCTACAGTTTCGCTGCCGTGCGTGATCTTTACTGTGTACGGCCCACCCACAGGAGGAGGCTGAATCTTTGCTTGCCAACGTCGGTCGTTTCCCGCTGTAGCAGTCGCGGTCTTATCTCCAACGTCAACTCGCACTTTCTCGCCTGGTTCTGTCCAGCCCCAAATAGTGTTCGCTTTCCCGCGCTGCAGCACCATGTTGTCGCCGAAAATTGGGCTGACCAGTGGGAGAGTGTTGGGAGCGTTCTGCGCCCAGGCAGTGAGATGGTTTGAGAGCAGCAGTCCAAAAGCAGCGATAGCGACGAGATTATGTCGGCGGATCATATGTGCAAAACAACTCGACAACTATTAGCGTTGACTGTTTAGTGGATTCTCCTGCAAGAGGCTGGTGCGAATCTTTTGGATCGCGACGTCATGTCTGCCATTCATGCTCCGTGCGCGTCTGCAGATGCACGGCCACTTAACCAGCGGACCTCCTCAATCGAGATGGGGTGCCTTCTTGGGAACATTGACGTTCGCGGGCAAAATGATCAACTCAAGATGATCTTGCGCGCTTCTCCTTCGGGATCGTCAACCATATGGCACTCGTTATCCCAAATCATCGTTCTGTTCGTTTCAGGGTTGGTGGGTTCCCAGCTTAAGCCTGGTATGC
>CAYNPS010000148.1:5210-8930 GCA_964399125.1 uncultured Terriglobales bacterium | reverse complement strand
AGTCGCACAAGGCTGCGGATCAGCAATGCCGTTCCGCTGAGCAGCACAATCGACAACGCGACTTGTCCTGCGACCAGGGCGTTGCGCGCATTCAGCGAACGCCATCTGTGCGAGCTTAGAGTCGATTCACCGCGTGATTTCAGCACCGCAGTCAGATCGGGACGCGATGCGGTGCGCGACGGAAGCAGTCCGAAGATGACCCCGGTCGCTACGGAAAGCAGGAGCGCGAAAGCGAGCACCACCGGATCAAGATGAATTTCGTTAAGGCGCGGCAACTGAAGCGCAGTCGAGGTGCTGAGCGTCACCGCCCGCGTGATCCAGCGCGCCAACACTATGCCCACAATCGCAGCCAAAACGGACAAAATCGTGCTCTCGATGAGAACCTGCGCGATCACCCGCGCACGAGAGGCGCCAAGAGCGGCGCGCACTGCGAATTCGCGCGATCGAGAAGTAGCGCGGGCGAGCAGCAATCCAGCAACGTTTGCGCAGGCTATGAGCAGCACCAAGCTAACTGCGCCAAAGAGCATCCAGAGAATGCTTCGAATGTTGGAGACAAGCAATTCCTTCAGCGGCTCTACGCGCGCGATCTTGCCCGACCTGGTGTCGAGCATGCCCGGATGGGCCGCGTCATACTGATGATTAATCACCTCGAGTTCCGCGGTGGCTTTCGTGAGAGTGGCGCCGGGCGCAAGGCGTCCGAAAACAACGAGCAGAGGGCTGAACTGATTTACGTCTTTTGCGGGCTGTGGAAACCACACGTCGATATTTGCGAAGGGGAAATTGAAATTCACTGGCATGACGCCAACGACGGTATGCGGGAATCCAGCAACGTCGATGGTGCGGCCGACAATTTGTGGATCACCTCCGAATCGCCGCTGCCACAGATTCGAACTGATGATCACAACCGGCGGACCGTTGGGAGAGTCTTCTTCCGCTGTAAAGCTGCGTCCGATGAGCGGCTCGGTTCCGAGTATCGACAGAAAATTGGCCGATACGCGGGCCTGCTTGATGACTTCCGGTGTAAACGCGCCGTTTAGGTTCACATCGGCGGACGCGCTGTAATAATCTCCAATTTCACTGTAAGAACGGGCCGATTTCTTTAGTTCGTCGAAGCGAACCGGCGTTGCTCCAGACGTGATGAGGACCAGACGTTCAGGATGTTGATATCCAAGCGGACGCAGCAGAATGCCTTCAATGAGAGAAAAGATTGCAGTAGTCGCGCCAATCCCGAGGGCGAGAGTCGCAATGACGGTGAGCGTGAATCCAGGCGCTTTGCGAAATTGGTGCAGCGCGAATCGAAGGTCCTGGACAACTGCATTCATCTCCTACCGTCCTTTCCACTTTCGGTACCGAAGCAGCGATTCCATTTCGCAGCGAACATAGCTCGCCGTTATCGCGAATAGCAAGACAAAATCAATCAATTCTCGATTCCGAGTTTTGCGTTTAAATTGAGTGAACAATGTTCACGTCACGTCCAATTGGATTTGTGCGCAGCCGGTACATCGCGACAGCTGATGTTCCTAAAGGACTCGGCGCGAAGCACGATGCTGACGGCGTGCTTAGCATCCTTCCGGAGTTCGGCACTGGGCTCACTGACATTGAAGGCTTTTCGCATTTGTTTGTCTTATGGGAGTTCGATCGGAGCAGCGGATTTGAGCTGCTCGGCACTCCGCCATCAGATAATCGTCCGCATGGAGTGTTCGCCACGCGCTCGCCGCGGCGTCCGAATCCGATCGCATTGACTGTAGTCGAGCTGTTGCACCGCGATGGTCTCGAACTCCATGTTCGCGGTGTCGATATGCTCGACGGTACGCCCATTCTGGACATCAAGCCATATCTCTCCAGCATTCCCGCTGAGAAGCTGCGCCGTGGATGGCTGGCGGAGGCTGAGGCGCGGCAGAAGTGAACGGCTCACAGGAAATTGATCCAACCTTGCGGCAGAGACAATCTTCTATGCAAAGGTGAAGAATCAAGATTTCTCCCACTTACCTGCGCACAACTCAGATGGCGACATCACGGTAGTCATCGAGACACCCAAAGGTCATCGCAACAAGTTCAAATACGACGAAGAGAAGAAGGCGTTCAAGCTGAACGGCATTCTGCCGGTAGGCAGCAGCTTTCCTTACGACTTCGGATTCATACCGTCAACGAAAGCTCCCGACGGCGATCCGATGGACGTCCTTCTCCTGATGGACGAACCCGCATTCACCGGCTGCCTGATCGATGCGCGTCTGGTCGGCGTGATCGAAGCTGAGCAAACAGAAGACGGCAAGACCACTCGCAACGACCGGTTGATCGCTGTCGCGACGCATTCGAAAGACTATTCAGAGTTGCGCTCCCTTCGCGATGTGAATCCGCACCTGATCGAAGAGATTGAACACTTCTTCGTCAGCTACAACGAGACGCGAGGAAAGAAGTTCAAACCGCTCGGCGTTTACGGCCCAAAACGGGCAATGAAGCTGCTGGAGCAAAGCATCCAAGACGCCGGTGAGAACAAGAAAAAACGCGCAGCCTGACGACGAGTTTAAGATGAGCAGCGATGACACGAGTGCTCGTCGCCAGCTCGAATCCTGGCAAACTCGCCGACTTCGCGACTGCTGCCGGATTATTCGATATTGAAGTCGCGCCGCTGCCCGGCATCAAAGAAATCCAGGCTCCCGAAGAAACGGGACGCACCTTCGAAGAAAATGCACGTCTGAAGGCCGAGTACTACAGCCGCTATGCTCAAGGTGAGATCCTGATCGCCGACGATTCAGGCTTGGTCGTCGATGCGCTCGGAGGCCAGCCGGGAGTGCGCTCTGCGCGGTACGCCGAAGATGCTGGCATCTCCACACACGATCCCGACTCTGCAAACAACGCGCTGCTGCTGAGACGCGCCGAGCCAATTCCCGATTCGCAACGAAAGTGTGCCTTTGTATGCGCTATCGCCGTAGCACGAAATGGAGCGACACTCCAAACCTTCACTGCCGACGCTCGAGGAATGCTCCTGCGCGAGCCGCGAGGCACAAACGGCTTCGGCTATGATCCTTTGTTCTACTTTCCGCAATTGAAGAAATCCTTTGCAGAACTGTCGCGAGAGGAGAAATTGCGCGTGAGTCATCGCGGTGCGGCGTTTCGCATGTTTCTGGAATGGATGAGCACGCGGAAGCAGGTTCATGTTTAGGACGAGGGTTAGCGCAGACATCGTCGTCGAGTTTCTTCCGCCCGGGCGTCGTTCGCGCAAAGAAAAGGTAATCGTGCTCTGCGATGGCATGCCTTCCATTCCTCGCAAGCAGGGTCTGGCCGGCTTTCTTTCGGATAAGGGTTATTGGGTTTTCTACCCCCGCTATCGCGGTGCATGGGAGAGCGGAGGACAATTTCTAGCGCGCTCTCCGCACGAAGACATCCTCGACACGATTCGCGCGCTCGAAAAACCAATCGTCGAAGTCACATTCCGTAAGCGATTTCACGTGCGAGCCGCCGAAGTCTGTGTGATTGGCGGGAGCTTTGGAGGAGCCGCAGCCATTCTTTGCTCGCTCGATCCACAGGTGAAGAAAGTCATTGCCAATTGTCCGGTAGTGGACTGGTACATTCTTCCCCATTCGGAACGCGCGGAGACGTCCAATCCAAGCTACGTTGCTTATATTCGCGAAGCTTTCGGTAACGCGTACCGATTATCTGCACGTAATTGGAACAAATTACGATCGGGGACTTTTTACAATCCCGCGCACCACATCGACG
>CAYNPS010000148.1:0-5110 GCA_964399125.1 uncultured Terriglobales bacterium | reverse complement strand
AATTGGAACAAATTACGATCGGGGACTTTTTACAATCCCGCGCACCACATCGACGAAATCACACCGGCCAAGGTGCTGATGTTCCATGCCAAAGATGATCCGTACGTCCCATATAGTTCAGTGAAGCGCTTTGCCGACCAGACGGGCGTGGCCCTAAAATCCTTCCCTCGAGGAGGACACATTGGAACTGAATACATCGTGCTGCGCTACTGGAAACAAATCGAAGCATTCTTCAACAAACAGGATTGAAATCACCCCGGGCATTTGCTCTGGCGCTCGTTTTGCCCGGATTTCCGCCGCGATCGGAATGCTGCTTTTGCTGCCATTTCTGTGCCTCGGCCAGCAATCAACTCTGCCCAGCAACCTTCCTGCTCCGCAGGAGGGTGACTACGTCGCCCACGATTTTCACTTCCGCTCCGGCGAGACTCTGCCCGAACTGAGACTGCATTACACGGCCTTCGGCAAACCGCATCGCAATGCTAATGGCCTGGTGGACAATGCGGTGCTGATCCTGCATGGTACGGGCGGAACTGGACACCAGTTCCTCGCGCCGCAATTCGCGGGCGTGCTGTTCGGGCCAGGGCAACTCCTCGACGTGAATCGCTACTTCGTCATCCTTCCCGACAACGTCGGCCATGGAAAGTCGAGCAAGCCGAGCGACGGCATGCATGCTCATTTTCCGCAATACGATTACGACGACATGATCGCTGCGCAACACGAGATGCTGGAGAAAGGCCTCGGTGTCAATCATCTTCGTCTCGTAATGGGAACGTCGATGGGCTGCATGCATTCATGGGTATGGGGAGAGACATATCCGGACTTCATGGACGCGCTCATGCCGCTTGCGTGCCTGCCGGTGCAGATCGCCGGACGCAACCGCATCTGGCGCAAGATGGTCATCGACGGAATCCGAAATGATCCTGACTGGAAAAACGGCGAATACACAACCGAACCTCGCGCCGCGCTGGAGATCGCGACGGATTTTCTCCTCATCGCCGGCAGCGCTCCCTTACCGATGCAGATACAGTACCCGACCCGTGACGCAGCCGATCAAGATCTGGAAAGCTACAGAAAACGTGTCACGCACACGATCGATGCCAATGACCTGCTGTACGCGGTGAGTTCTTCGCGCAACTACGATCCGTCGCCAAACCTGGAAAAGATCTCAGTTCCTGTGATGTACATCAATTCTGCCGACGATTTCATCAACCCTCCCGAATTGGGAATCGCGGAACGCGAGGTCAAGCGGGTGAAGCGTGGACGCTTCGTACTGATCCCGGCGTCTGCTCAGACGCATGGACATGGAACGCATACCTGGGCGGTGTTCTGGCAGCAGTATCTGAAGGAATTGCTCAATGAATCTGCTCATCCCTGAAAAGGCAAACACGAAGGTCACAAGGGCCAGAACAAGAGGTCACGGAGAAATGAGTCCTCGTGACCTCTTCTTTTGATCTCCGTGCGCTTCATGTTCGCCTCTCCCATGCGTGCCGTCCCTTGACAGCCTATACATAGACAATCTATATATCTGGATCATGGCGAACAAGCCCGATCTACTCCCCGGCACGCTGGACATGCTGATCCTCAAGACGCTTACGCGTGCGCCGCTGCACGGCTACGGCATAGCGCAAGCCATCAAGCAACTCTCGGACGAAGTACTCACGGTTGAAGAAGGCTCGCTGTATCCCGCGCTGCAGCGATTGCTGCTGCAAGGGTGGGTGAAGGCCGAGTGGAAAATGACCGAGACGAACCGTCGCGCTCGCTACTACACGCTTACGGCTGCCGGCCGAAAGCAGCTTGGCATTGAGTTATCGGAATTTCAGCAGATGATCGGGGCCATTAGTCGCGTCCTGCAGAACGCTTAGGAGCCTCGGCGCAATGCTTCCTTTCCTTCGCAAGCTATGGCTGTTCATCCGCCGCGAACAATTCCACCGAGACCTGTCGGAAGAAATTGCCTTTCACCGCAAAGAAGCCGAAGAACGACTTCAGGACGAAGGCATGACTGCCAACGCAGCCCATGATGCGGCGGTCCGACGACTAGGAAATGAAGCGAGAGTCAAAGAAAAAACCAACGAAGCTATCGGATTTCAGTTTGAGACTGCACTTCAGGATTTGCGTTATGCCCTACGCCAACTGCGGAAAAATCCGGCATTTGCGTTGGTCGCCATTATCGTTCTGACTCTTGGCACATCAGCGAGCATCGCGATCTTCGCGTTTGTAGACGCCGCACTGATTAAGCCGCTTCCCTACTCCAATCCCACTCGACTAGTCGATGTTGCTGAAAGTCATGCCCTGACCTCACGCTCGAACCTTTCTCGTCTCGATTTTCTGGATTGGCAGAAGCTCAATACCGTCTTCAGCTCCATGGACGCGTACACCGGCAGCGGCTATTTACTCCGAAGCAACTCGGAAACCGAAGTGGTGTACGGAGCACGTGTCACAGCCGGATTCTTCCACACTCTTGGAGTTGCCCCAATACTCGGTCGTTCGTTTAATCCGGGTGAGGACGCAGCTAATGCGCAGCCGGTTGCAATGCTCGGTTATAGCACCTGGCAGAAACGATTTGGCGGCCGATCGGATGTGATCGGCCAGACCGTTACCCTGAGCGAGGTTGCATACACAATTATTGGGGTGCTGCCGCGCGACTTCGAATTTGCTCCGGAGGGCCAGGCGGAATTCTGGACGCCACTTCAGCCAAGCGAAGGCTGCGTGCTGCGAAGGAGTTGCCACAACCTTTACGGAATTGCGCGGCTTCGAGACGGCGTTTCACTTCAGACCGCATCGGCGGAGTTGAGACTTATTGCTGCTGACCTTGAAAAACAGTATCCCGATTCGAACCGTGGCCAGGGAGCGGCACTTCAACCGCTCTCGGAACTAGTTGTCGGAGAAATCCGTCCCATTCTGCTGATGTTGCTCACCGCGGCCTTGGTCCTGCTTTTGATCGCTTCCGTGAACGTGGCCAGCCTATTACTCGTGCGCTCCGAGACTCGCAAGAGAGAAATGGCTGTACGTGGAGCTTTGGGCGCGTCGCGTGCCAGATTAATTCGACAGTTTGTGATGGAGGCGTTAGTGCTGGTCCTAGGCCAGGCCTTCTTCGGTTTGGCTACGGCCTATGTCTCCATGCAACTGCTCGTGAAGCTGATTCCGCCAGACAAAGCGTTGCGCATGCCGTATCTCGAAGGCGCGGGCTTGAATTCGCACGTTCTCCTCTTCGCTGCGGCGATTGCACTGCTGAACACCATCCTCTTCTCCGTCACTCCTGTGATTCGCTTCCCCCTGAATGAACTCAGAGATGGTCTTAGCGAAGCGGGTCGTGGATCCGCGGGAACAGTTTGGCGCCGGCTCGGCTCCAATCTTGTTGTTGTCGAACTGACGCTGGCGATGATGCTTCTAGTCGGCGCTGGTCTTCTCGGAAAGAGCCTTTACCGCCTGCTGCACGTCGATTTGGGTTTTGAGCCGGACCACTTAGCTACGCTGCGCGTGGCTGGACCGGACGCGGAATATCGCAAGCCAGAACAAGCTGCTCAGCTTGGAAAAGAAGTAGTGAATCGAATATCGGCACTGCCCGGCGTGCAGTCGGTTGCGATTACGACCATCCTCCCGGTGACTTTCAACGGCAACACAGTGTGGTTGAGGTTCCATGATCGTCCGTTTGACGGAGAGCACAACGAGGTCAATCAACGCATCGTAAGCTCCGGATACTTCAGCACGCTGCAGGCTCAACTTTTGCGCGGTCGCTACTTCACCGATGCCGAAGATGCGAAGAAGCCCAAGGTGGTCCTGATTAACCAAGCAATGGCCAACAAGTACTTTCCCGGAGACGATCCTGTGGGGAAGAAATTCTCTTACCAGAGCTTCGATTCCGGAACTACACGAGAAATTATCGGCGTTGTAAGAGACATCAAGGACGCTCAGCTCGATTCCGAAAGTTGGCCAACTATTTATGAGCCGTTTAATCAGGATCCCGATCCGCACTTTTCGCTCGTGGTCCGCACGTCGCAAAGCGAAGAATCTATTCTTCCCGCATTGACGGCTGCGGTGCACGAAATTAATCCTGCGATCGCGACGCGCGATGAAGCAACGATGAATGGCAGGATCAATGAGTCACAGTCGGCGTATCTCCACCGTTCTTCCGCAGTACTTGTGGGAGGTTTTGCTGCTCTGGCATTACTGCTCGGAGTAGTTGGGCTATACGGCGTAGTCGCCTACTCAGTTAGCCAGCGCACACGTGAGATCGGCGTTCGTATGGCCCTCGGAGCAGAGCGCGGAAGCGTCTATCGGCTCATTCTGAACGACGCAGGAAGACTGACCATGAGGGGAATCGCCGCCGGCATTGTCTTCTCCTTGATGACGACATCTCTCATCGGCAAGCTGCTCTTCGCCGTTCGCTCGTGGGACATCGCGACCCTTGTTTCAGTCGCTGCGATTCTTGGGAGCGCCGCGCTGGCTGCGAGTTTTCTCCCTGCTCGCCGCGCTGCTTCGGTAAATCCGGTGGAGGCATTGCGCAGCGAATGACCTTGCTGCCGTCGTGTTCTTAACAGCTACCAGGAGTTGTTATGGATTCAGCTCGTACGTTTCTTAAAAAGGTCTCGGCGTTATTTCATCGCGAACGATTCCAGGACGAGCTTGCGCAAGAAATCGCCTTTCATCGCGAACAGATTGAAGCGCAGCTCCGGGAAGAGGGCGTGCCGGCACAAGCTGCACAGGCAGCGGCATCACGGCAATTCGGAAACGAGCTGCGCATTAGGGAAAAGAGTGTCGAGCGAATAGAGTTCCGTTTCGAGACTACCGTTCAAGATATCCGCTACAGTATTCGGCAGTTGCGGAACAATCCGGGATTTGCGACGACCGCAATCCTCATTCTGGGCCTGGGTATCGGCGCCACTACGGCGATTTTCAGCGCGGTAAATCCGATTCTTTTCAAGTCACTTCCCTATCCCCATCCCGATCGCATCATGACTGTGTTCGAAAAGAAAGATGGCGGATCGCGTCTGCCGAGCTTTGCTACCTTCGTCGGTATTTCGGAACGGAGCCAATCATTCGACGCCATGGCCGTCATGAAGGTATGGCGACCAGCAATGGTGGGAATCGGGGAGCCGGAGTTCTTCTGGGG
>CAYNPS010000147.1:6883-8945 GCA_964399125.1 uncultured Terriglobales bacterium | reverse complement strand
TAAAGCGAGCCCATCAGCACTCGCGGATCGAAAACCAGATTCTCCATGCTCCTCCTACTATCTCCCTACCGGTTCACCTAACAGCGAGGCCACGCGCGTGTTCACCACTTGACCCTGATGCGTTACGCACGAAGGGCCGACCACGTCGTCGCTCATGTTGATATTCACCTGACCATCTTTGCTGAGCAACTGCAGAAATGAAGTCATGTTGCGCGAGAAGAGCTGGCTGGCGTGGAAGGGAACCGTCGCGGCTAGATTCAGCGGCGCCAGAATGGTGACGCCGTTCTGAGTAACGACCGTCTCATCGGGTCGACTGAGCGTCACGTTGCCTCCTGTGGGGGCGGCGAGATCAACAATCACCGAGCCGCGCTTCATCCCGAGAACCGCGTCATCGTTCATCATGAGTGGAGCGCGTTTTCCTGGAACCGCCGCAGTGGTGATGATCACGTCGGCATTGCGCGCGTGCTTTGCAATCAGATCGCGTCCGCGCTGGAGCGCCTCCGGAGTGAGTTCCTTCGCATAACCTCCGGCATCTTCCGTTGCGATTCCCCCGAGATCCACCTCAAGGAAGGTAGCGCCGAGCGATTTCACCTGCTCGCCCGCAGCCGCGCGTACGTCATAAGCCTCGACGACCGCCCCGAGGCGCTTCGCGGTAGCAATGGCCTGAAGTCCAGCAACGCCAGCACCGAGCACGAGCACCTTCGCGGGAACAACCGTACCGGCCGCGGTCATCAACATGGGAAACATGCGGGGAAGTTGCGTGGCGGCTAACAAAACCGCCTTGTAACCCACTACGGTGGCCATGGAAGAAAGCGCGTCCATTGCCTGGGCGCGCGTAATACGAGGAATGAGTTCGACCGCAAACGTTGTGAGCTTCAATCCGATTGCCGGTTCGAGCGCCGCAGGCTCATCCAGAGGACGAAGAAATCCAAGCACGACCGACCCTTGGCGCATAGCGGCCATGTAAGAAGGACTCGGACGCTGCACGCACACAAGCACGTCAGCCGCAGGAAGCAACTGCGTGCGATCCGTTGTGACCCTGGCGCCGACGGCTTCGTAGTCACGATCATTAATGCCAGCCGCTTCCCCGGCGCCAGCCTCGACCCATACTTCGTTTTTCGCCGCAGCCAACTTCTTTACTGACTCCGGAACAAGAGCTACACGGGCTTCTCCCGGCAGCGTTTCACGCAAAACGGCTACTCGCATCAGGCAGCATCTCCCACGTGTTCTGCTCGACAGTGTAGCGAGGGAGCGAGTGCGAGGGAAAGAGGCGGAATAACTTAGGGCACTCGCCGAGAGGCATTCGGCACTCGGCATTCGGCCAAACCTTAACGGCGGAACTCGCGGCGACAACTCGGTGGCGGTCAGCCTTGTCGACAAGGGCCGACAAGATTCTCTTCACCTGATTTCGGAGATTCTTTATGACTCAACGCCCTATCAAGGCTTAGGACGCACGTGGTTTAGGCTGTGCTGAGTGCCGAATGCCGAGTGCCTGCTTCTCTGCCGAGTGCCGAACGCCGACTGCCGAATGCCTGTTTTCCCTGCCAACCAGTTCTGCTGCTCACGCATCCCCCTTTAGGGTACAGGTGTGGAGAGCAGGAGAATTTCCCATGAAGAATTACCGGATTTTTGTATTCGCGGTTGCAGCGGCGTTCGTGTCCCTCGCGGCGGCCCAGGATACAAGCTCACAGAATTCGTCAACGGCGGCGAGTACGCAAACCACTACGAATACTTCGGCGGTTTCCTCCAACAAGTCCGGAGCCGAGGACGCCAGCCTCACGCAGCAACTTCAGAATAAGTTCAGTCAGGATCCGGCATTCGTGAATGTGCAGGCTTCGGTCACTAACGGCACAGCGCTGATCACGGGAACAGTGGCTTCGAATGCCGATAAGAAGCGCGCACAGGATTTGGCGATGTCGGTTTCTGGCGTGAAGCACGTGAAAGAACAGCTCACGGTGAACCCAAACGCCGGCGCCTCGACGAGCAAGAACAACAACCAGCAAGACGTGAATACCGGCGGCTCCGTTTCCGCTCCTCGCACGCAGAGCATGTCGATGCCAGG
>CAYNPS010000147.1:0-6783 GCA_964399125.1 uncultured Terriglobales bacterium | reverse complement strand
TCAGGCAGCGCCGCAACCGGAGAAAACGCGTCGAGCTTGCCGCAGAGCAACGCAACCGGCGAAGCGAACATGGCAGGCCAAACCTCCACCGGAGCCCCCTCTGCAACCACCACACCGAGCACTAGCGGTGGCGTAACCGGGGCAGCAACCGCACCGCCAGCGAGTACCGCTCAGTCCACAACCTCCACTCAGTCCGCTCCATCCAGCGCAATCGGAACCAACGCAGGCGCATCCCCAGCGCCTGGCACGGTATCGACTGGCGTCGGCATCAACGACACGGCCACACTGCAAAGCCAAATTCAAAACGCGCTGCAGAACGAGCCCACACTGCGCAACGACGCCCTCAGCGTAAACGTCACTGAAAACACGATCGAACTCGGTGGAGCTGTACAAAATGGTAAGGAAAAACAAACTGCGCATCGCATTGCCAGTTCGTTTGCAGGCAATCGCCGGGTAAAAGATCGCATCACTGTCAGCGGACACGGCACAGCGTCGAGCAGCCCGAATTCAAACCCGCTCGGAGGGAATCCAGCGAGCAACAGCTCGAATCCTCAGACGAACCAAAACAATCCGCCGAGCAACCCGCAAAATCCAAGCGCCAACAATCCTGCAGCTAACGGAGACGCATCGACGAATCCGCGATAACAACAGAGCCGCCGTTGGTAGGTGGTAGGCCGCAGATGGCCGAATGGCCAGCTCCGGTCTTCACGATACCTCTCGCAGCATCTAGGTGAGCTTGCGCAAAGCCTCGGGTCTTTTACCTGTTCCAAAGAGGCTACTCCCGTCGTAACCTGACGAGACCTCCACATCACGTAACAATGTTTGCAGAATCCTGGAGGTCAGCCCCTGGTTTGGGGTCTCTCGCAAATCATGCGCAAAGTATTTTTCTTTTTAGCCTTTGCATTATTAGCGGTTGCAGCTTCAGCGCAACAGACAATCAACGGAACGACTAAATCGCAAAAGGACGATCTGGGCTGGACATCGTCGATGAGCTTTGAAGGCAACGTGGACTCCACGCAGCGGGTGTTCAACCTGAATTCGAGTGTCGGTTACAACTTCACGAAGCACTGGGGAGCCGACATCGGAGTACCGTTTGAGTTCGTTACGGCTTCGACCACGACAACCACCACTACCACTACGACCTCAGGCAACGGGAAAGCGGCGTCCAATACGAGCAGCTCTTCCAGCTCAACGACCAACAGTACTCTCAACAGTATCGGTAACGTGTTTGCGGACTTGCGATTTAACGCAAAGGGCAGCCTTGCGAACTACACGTCGTCCCTGGTTGCATCAGCGCCGACGGGAAGCAAGACCAACGGCATTAGCACGGGACGCGTGACCGGCGGATGGAACAACCATGTTGAGCACGATTTCGGACTGCTGACTCCGTTCATCGAAGCTGGTTTTGGAAATAGCGTAATGGATACGCGCCTTTACCATCGCCCGTTCACCACTCTAGGTTTTGTCAGCCAGTTCACGGGTGGAACGACGATCGACCTCAGTCACAACTTCAGCATTGGAGCGAGTCTCTACGACGTTCTACCCTCCGGACAACAGAAGCTCTACAGCAAACTCGTGGGCAAAGGCAGTGCTCAGGCTGTCGGCAAAGGAAATCATGGACGCGCCTACGAACTGGCTGCCGAGACGGTGGGGACGAGCGCGCTGACGCGAGACAACGGCGACTCAGCGTGGATCGACTACAGCCCTGGAGCTCTGGATTTCCAGGTCGGCTATACGCACAGCGTACATTATGCGGAGAACACTTTCGCTTTCAGCATGGGAGTCAATTTGGGAAAGCTGCTAAAGAAAGCGAATACTTACTAAGGCTGAACATTCTCGGCTGAAATAAATCTGCCCTGCCACGCAGAATGCATGGCAGGGCAATTCTGTCTTCAGGCTCGATGGAGTGAGAGAGGCAGTTTGCGTTAAATCATTTCAAGATCGGCGCAGTACATTCAGTTGTACGACTTGAGTCGTGCTGGCATACCAGCCGAGGACTGGCTAAACATTGCGGATCCGAAGCTGAAAGAGCGTAATTGGGGGTGGTTCTCCGGAATAGCTGGCGTGCCCAGGATCGCAGCACACGTTTGTTGGCCAAACGCCGACAGCCGAGAGCCAACAGCCCCGTTCTTCAAGCAACCATTTTGATTGCAACAACTTGTGACAGTAGTAACACTTTCATTTCTTCCAGAATGGGTAGAATTTCCCCAGTAACCGGAGACATGGCCTACCGCAGATTACCCGGCGTAAGTTGCTGAAAATACAACCTGCTGCTCTGAATTCAGCATCTACTCTGGATATGGAATCGCGTCTGCAATTCGTCTCCCGTTCACAAGGAGGCGCCATGAAGTCGCTATTCGCAGTTTGCATTTTTCTCGTTTTGGGTTCATTTGCGTTCGCAAAAGATGAGCCGGTTTTCCATCAGACCGGAACCATCACCAACATGGACGCAGTCACATGCGGCGTCGATGAAAACAGCGGCAAGAGCTTTGCCGGAGAGATTCTCGGCACAGACGGCGCGCACAAGAAGTCGCGCGAAATGCTCTGCCAGGAGTACGTACTCAAGACCGATCGAGTGATGTATCGCATTCGTCCGCGCGACGACAAACATCCTGTTCTGCTGCCTGTAGGTGAGCGCGCCGAGTTCCGCATCAAGAAAGATAAGCTTCTGCTCGCCGTGCCGGAACTCGACGGTAAAGAGCGCGAGTACTCCGTGACGTCGATGCAGATGATTAATGCCGACGCCCACAGTACCAGCGAGCGGGCAGCCAAGTAGCACTTGGGCGCGGCGCGATTTTCTGGAAATGCGCCGCGCAACATAATTCCATTTTCAGTTTTTAGTTTCGATTCGGGAGTTAAGGAGACAGCAAAGATATGAAGCAGTTTCTGATTGCAGTTGCGACGGCAAGTCTTTTGAGCCTGGGAGCATCCGCGCAGACTGGCGCACAAGCTACTGGCTCAGCCAACACCAACACCAGCGTTCAGGCTGGGCAGACCAACGCGAACGTGAATTCCAGCAGCTCCGTCGATGCTGGAGCAAATGCTCACCGGCGTGGATCGAATGCGAACGCCGGCACCGAAAGCTCCAGCGCAGCTTCGGTGAACGGCGCAGCGGTAAACACGAATGGATCCGGATCACTCGCCGCAGGCACAACCATTCCCGCCACGCTGAGCAAACCAATTGATGCCCGCAAAGCCAAGTCCGGAGATCAGGTTGTTGCCAAGACGACGCAGGATGTCCGTTCCGATTCGGGAGTAGTGATTCCTCGCGGTTCGCGTCTGATCGGTCACGTCACGGATGCAAAAGCAAAAGCCAAGGGCGATTCGGAATCCGCACTTGGAATTGCCTTCGATCAAGCCGTACTGAAGAACGGGCAGCAGATTCCGCTCAGCGCCAGCATTCGCGCGCTCGCTGCGTCGACTAATAGCGCCTCAGCCGGCATGGGTGACGATAACTTCAGCTCGGCGAGCAATTCCTCGCTCGGCAGCGATGCATCTGCGTCGGCTCCTCGCGCCGGTGGCGGCCTGCTCGGCGGCGCAGGTAACGCAGTGGGCGGAGCTACCAGCGCAGTCGGGAGTACGGCTGGTGGCGCCGTGAATGGCGTCGGCAACACCGCAGCCAGTGTGGGAGCCAACACCAGCGGTACGCTCAGCGGAGCAACGCGCGGAGCTGCAGGCCAGCTCACGTCGCAAAGCCAAGGCGTGATTGGTCTCAACGGCCTCTCACTCAGCAGCGCAGCCTCAAACAGCACCAGTGGGTCCGTCATCACCTCGGCGGGAAAAGATGTGAAGCTCGATAGTGGTACGCAGATGCTGCTGCAGGTGAATCAGTAGATACTGACGGAGACGCAGTCCCCAAGATTGCGTCTCCGATAAAATCCTATATCTTCCGCCAAACACCCGGCCGAGGGCGGCCGGTTCCACGCTTTCTGTTCAGGCCACTCAAGCCCGAGTAGCACCCATCTCATTGGGTATGCAAGGAAAGCGCATCAGCAGATTCATTGCTGCAAGCACTCTGGCGGCCGCTCTGAGCTTCTCAGTGGCCTGCAATTACTCGGCAGCTCCGGAGAAGAATGCCTCGATGTCGGAACAGGAGACTTCGCAAGAGCGGACTCCGGCAGGCGGCGGAACGCAGACCACGAACAAACGAAGCGTCCCAGTGAAATCTCCCGCCGCGGAAAATACGCAGCAAGGCAGCGCGGTGCCTCCCGCGGCAGCGGACCAGACGCGTCCGCATCCGCAGCAGCAATAGCTCGGCGACTAAGTCTTGCCGCCAAGCTGCGCGGGCGCTAATTGCAAGAACTTTGGAGTTCTTCAGCGGGATAACGCGATGCATCCAGCTATCGCTTGGCAGCTTTAGCTTTGCGCCACTCTACGCTGAAGCAACGCACAGGCTTTGTTTTGCCCTTCAATCGCAGCGGTTCCAGGGCGCGCAGGGGAAACTTCTCAGGCGAGAGTTCCGCGGCGGTGTGTTGAGAAATGATGATCTTGCCCGAAGAGGCGCTCGACATCAATCTCGATGCAGTATTCACCGTGTCGCCGATTACGGTGTAATCAATTCGCTTGGGCGATCCGATGTTCCCGGCCGTAACAATTCCCGTATTGACACCGACGCCGACGCGGATCTCAGGCCATTCGCGCGCAGCCGCGTCACGGTTCAATTCCGCGACAAGCCGCTGAATCGCTTGGGCCGCGCGCACTGAGTTCTCCGCATCATTGCCCTTGCTGACGGGCGCGCCGAAAACTGCCATTACGCCATCGCCCAGGTACTTATCCAGCGTGCCACCGTGATCGAAGATGATCTCAGTGAAGTGGGTGAAATAGTGATTCAAAATTTCGACCACCTTCTCTGGCTTCATCTTTTCACTCAAAGTAGTGAAGTCGCGGATGTCGGCGAACAGAACGCTGACTTTCTGGTTCACGCCGCCGAGGCGCACGTTCTCCGGATTTTTAGCGACCATCTCCACCACCTCTGGAGCGAGAAATCGCTCCAGGGCGGCACGCTGAGTAACTTGCTGCGCTATTTGTTCGTGCGCCGTCAGCGTGTCGATGGCCGCTCCTGCTTGCGTTGCCAGCAAAGCAAACACGTTCCACTCATCTTGTGTGAATGCGTGCGGACGCGCGAGATTATCGACGTAGAGAACTCCAAAAAGTTTTCCTCTACCCAGCAGTGGAGCACACATCGCCGAGCGCAGCCCGGCGATTCGCATGCTCTCGCTGCCGGTAAAGCGCTCGTCGGTATCGGCATCGGTTACGAGAATAGGCTTCTGTTCCTGGCGAATGCGTTCCAGAATGGCGCGGCTCAAGATGATATGCGGCTGCGTGGTTCCGTTGGTGATGGGCTGACGGTAGCGAACTTCGCTTTGGCGAGCGACTTCGCCGTTTTCATCGAACAGCATCATGAAGCCGCGCTCCACGCCTTCAATGCGAAACGCGAGGTTCATCACTTGCTCAGAGATTTCGTCGAGCGCGAGTTTGGAGCTGAGCGCGATGCCAGCGTCATAGACCATGCTAAGCAGTTGGTTCTCGCGCTCCAAACGCTCGATCTGCTGCCTGAGCTCTGATGACACTTGCCCCGCGATCTGAGTGGCGATATCTTCAGCCCGGTTGCGGCGCAGAACCTTGTTCAACGTGGAAAGCAGATCGGCGCTCTTGATCAGAATTCCGGAATCGCTGACTTCCTCATAGCGCAGCTCGTAGCATCCGAGTTTGGCCACGTCGCTGTCTTGCAGTTGCCATTCATCGACTCGCTGTCCGCCGACAATGATACCGTTGGTGCTGTCCCGGTCGGCAATGAAGGCTTTCCCATTTTGGACTTTGATGACAGCATGAAAGCGGCTCACGCTGCTGTCCTGCAGCACGAGATCGTTGGCGGATCCGCGGCCGATGCTGACCAGAGGCTTGGTTAATTCGAGGACGCCGCGCTTGCCATCTGGGCCTGAGATGATAATGCGGCTCATAGACTATTGCTGCGGTTCGAGCAAGGCTTCGACTTTGCTGATCTTTCCCGGCTCCACGTGAACAATCTGCCTTACGGGCTTGTATCCCTGCTCACGCAGCTCGATGGCGTAATCGCCCGGCGCAAATACGTCGTGCGCCGGAGTCGCGATCTGTGCGGGACGTCCGTGTATGAAAATTCGCGCGCCCGGAGGGCTACTGACGAAATCAATCACGCCTTTGGCGCGGAAGCCTCCGCCGAAAAGCTTCGACAGTCGTGATGCACTGCCCGCCTGCGGCGCACCTGCCGGATTCAGCATCGGATGAAACTGATAGATCTGGCCTTTCTTCACGTCAGCGTAGAGTTCTGCGCTTCGGAAGCCTTCCAAGTGGACCAGAATGTTGTGCTCGCCTTCGGCGACCGGAATCTGGGCAGGCGTGACGCGAGTCGTATCGTGGCCGTCAATCTCAATGCCTGCTCCAGGAGGATCGCTCGTAATCGCGACCGCGGTGGTGATTGGCGCCAGGTTGACCCTATAAGAAGAACTCTTCGATCCGATTTCGAACGTGCGTGTTTCTGGCGAGTAGCCGACCTTCGTGAAAACTACTTCGTGCTTGCCAGGAGTGATATCGGAGGTTGTGAACGGCGTCACCCACGCTTCACTGGACTGGCCGTCAATCTGGATGAAGGCGCCTTCAGGATTAGAACGGAATCTGACTTCCCGCTTCCCATTCTGGGCCTTTTGCTTTTCCGGCGCGGCTTCCTCCGAGAGTGGTTGATCGCTCTTTGCTTCGCTCTTGAGGCCCTTCTCCGGAGCACTCGCCGCCACTTTCGGTGATTCCTGA
>CAYNPS010000146.1:0-8987 GCA_964399125.1 uncultured Terriglobales bacterium | reverse complement strand
GCCAGGGCGACAAGAACGTGCGCGTCTGCAAAGAGTGCAGGACCACGCTGGAGAAAAGTTAGTTATGGCATCCCGGCTGCGCGAAAAATTTCACAAAGACATTGCTCCTGCACTCCAGAAAGAGCTGGAGCTGAAGAATCCCATGGCCGTGCCGCGCCTTCACAAGATCGTCGTGAATATGGGCGTAGGCGAGGCGACGCAGAACGCGAAGATTCTCGATCCGGCCGTTGCCGAATTGGGACAGATCACGGGACAAAAGCCGGTCGTCACGAAGGCCAAGAAATCAATTGCGGCCTTCAAGGTTCGCGAAGGCATGCCGATCGGCGCAATGGTGACGCTGCGCGGCGATCGTGCGTATGAGTTCCTTGATCGGCTCATCAACGTCGTGCTGCCGCGCGTGCGCGACTTTCGCGGGGTCTCGACGAAGTCATTCGACGGACGCGGCAATTACACGCTCGGCCTGCGCGATCAGTTGATCTTCCCGGAGATCGATTACGCGAAGGTCGATAAGCTCAAGGGCATGAATGTCACGATTGTGACAACGGCGAAGAACGACAACGAGGCGCGAGCACTATTGCGCAGCTTCGGAATGCCGTTCCGCGCTGCTTAGGCCTGAGTCAGTACCGTCCGCGGTAGCCGGATGGGAGATGTTCAGTTGTTCGGAAGTTAGTTAACAAACAGTTTTCAAGGATTGCATGACTATCGCAAAACGAGTTAAGGACGAAAAGATCGAGGAGAAGTTCAAGCAGGCGCGCGACAAGAAAGTCGAGAGGCCGAAGTTTTCGACGCGCCGGCATAACCGCTGCAAGCTCTGCGGACGTCCGCGCGCATACCTGCGCAAGTTCGGAATCTGCCGCTTGTGCTTCCGCGGTCTTGCGCTGCGGGGAGAAATTCCCGGCATCGCGAAGTCGTCCTGGTAAGGAAGCAATCAGCACTCAGCAGCCAGCATTCAGTCCTGCGAGTGCATGAATGGGTTTGGCTGAATGCTGAGCGCTGATTGCTGAGTGCTCAACGCAGTACCGTTTCGGAACTGGTTCTCCAGCTTTTGGAGATAACGCGAAACGTTGAAGAGGAGATAAGAATGAGTTTCACTGATCCGGTCGCAGATTTGTTGACCCGTATCCGTAACGCGATCAATGCCCGCCAGCAGAAGCTGGATGTTCCCGCTTCGAAGCTGAAGATGGAGATCGCCCGCATCCTCAAAGAGGAAGGCTATCTGGCCAACTACAAGGCCACGGAAGAAAACGGACGCAAATTGCTGCGGCTCTACATTAAGTACGGTTCGAACAACGATGCTGCCATCACCAATCTCGCGCGCATATCGCGTCCCGGATGCCGCGTTTACGTTGGTCACAACGAGATCCCGCGGGTTCTGGGAGGTCTCGGAATCAGCATTCTGACCACGCCGAAAGGCGTAATGACCGGACGCCAGGCGCGCAAGAGCGGCGTGGGCGGCGAGATATTGTGCGAGGTTTGGTAGCTGCCAGCTACTAGCCATTAGCTGCTAGCTGCCAGAAGCTAGCAGCTAGAAGCTATCGAGGAATTTATGTCGAGAATTGGAAAAAAGCCGATTGCCGTGCCCAGTGGAGTGAAGGTCAACATCCAGGGCAACGTAGTTTCGGTGCAAGGCCCCAAGGGAAAATTGGACACATCGGTTCCGAGCGGAATCAAGCTGGAGCAGAAAGACGGACACCTCGTCGCGACGCGCGAGAACGATTCGCAATCGGCGCTGCACGGACTCGCCCGCGCGCTGGTCTTCAACGCCGTCGAGGGCGTAACCAACGGCTGGAAGAAAGAACTGGAGATCGTCGGCATCGGATACCGCGTGGAGTTGAAGGGAAAAGGAACTGTCGTCTTCACCTTGGGATACTCGCATCCCATCGAGTTTCCTCTGCCCAGCGGGATTGAAGTTGCAGTTGATCCCAAGCAGACCCGCCTGACCATCAGCGGCATCGACCGCCAGAAGGTCGGACAAGTCGCCGCCGATATGCGCGCGCTGCGTCCGCCCGATCCGTACAAGAACAAAGGTGTGCGCTACGTGGGCGAGCGGCTGAAGAAGAAGGTTGGGAAAACAGGTGCGAAGTAAGTTGTAGGCCTGTCATTCCGAACGAAGTGAGGAATCCCTACCTCACCCAGACTGTGTGGGTGAGGCATGGATTCCTCCCTTCGGTCGGAATGACAAAGCAGATGCAAATTTCATCGCGGCGCAACGAGCGCTGCGAAGGAAAGGAACGCCGCAGGGGAGAAGCTGCTGGCGACATAAGAAATGATTCCTCAGATTTCAAAAGACGCAGTACGACGGCGGGTACACACTCGCATTCGCAAAAAGATGCAGGGAAGCGACGAGCGTCCGCGGCTCAACGTGTATCGCTCGCTCAATCACATTTACGCGCAGGTGATCGACGATGCGAAAGGCGTGACCATTGTCTCGGCCTCGACGGCATCCGGTAAGAAAGAGGCGCGCGGGAAAAAGCGCACCGGGGGCAACGTGGCTTCGGCAAAAGAGATTGGCAAGCTGATCGCCCAGCGCGCGCAGGAAAAGGGCGTGAAGCAGGTGGTCTTCGATCGCGGCGGATATCTCTACCACGGACGCATCAAGGCCCTGGCCGACGCGGCTCGCGAAGCAGGATTGGAGTTCTAATCAAAATGGCAGCAAGTTTAAAGAAGAGAATTGACGCCGGCCAGTTTCAATTGAAAGACCAGGTCGTTGCCATCAATCGTGTAACCAAGGTTGTAAAGGGCGGCAAGAACCTGTCGTTCGCAGCGCTGGTCGTCGTCGGCGACCCTTCTGCGGGAGTGGTTGGCTACGGCTCGGGTAAAGCCAAGGAAGTTCCGCAGGCGATTCGCAAAGGCATCGAGTCGGCGAAGAAGAATCTGATCAAGGTCAACCTGACGCAGACTACCGTCCCGCACATCGTCCTCGGACGCTTCGGTTCCGGACAAGTTCTGCTCAAACCGGCTCCGGAAGGAACCGGCGTGATCGCTGGTGGCGCCGTTCGCGCCGTGATGACCTCCGCTGGAGTGCAGAACGTGCTCACGAAGTCGCTCGGCACAGCCAATCCGCACAACGTTATTAAGGCTACTTTCGACGCGCTCGCCAAATTGCGTGACCGCGAAGAAGTGGCGGCGCTCCGCGGCAAGGCCGCGCAGGAGCTGTAATCATGGCAGAGAAGAAGACAACAAGCGCAGGGCCGAAAGGGACCGTTCGCATTCGTTGGGTGCGGTCATATATCGCCTCGCCGGTGAAGCACAAGAAGATCGTCAAAGGCCTGGGCTTCACGCGACTGAATCAGGTAGTCGAGCGCGAGGACACGCCCTCAATCCGTGGCATGGTGAAGAAGGTTCCGCACCTGCTAGAGTTTGTGCAGTAAACCGGCTTCTGGCCATTGGCTACTGGCTTCAGGCTAAGTCCTGAAAGTTTTAGGTTTTGGCCGGAAGCCGGCAGCCAGTGGCCAGAAGCCCTGACTAGTTTGTAGGAAACAACATGAATCTCTCCAATCTACGCGCCCCTAAAAAGGCGAATTCGAACAAGAAGCGCGTCGGACGCGGTATGGGATCGGGCATGGGCAAGACCTCGACCCGCGGACACAAAGGACAGCGCTCGCGCTCCGGTTCGCGCATGATGCGCGGCTTTGAAGGCGGCCAGATGCCGCTACACCGCCGTCTGCCCAAGCGCGGCTTCACCAATATCTTTAGGACCGAGTACACCATCCTCAATCTCGACCGTATTGCCGATCTCGGCGAAGCCGACGTGACGCTCGACTCGCTCGTCAAAGCCGGTCTCGCGAAAGATGGCGCTCTGGTGAAGATTCTGGGTGATGGCGAGCTGAAGAAAAAAGTGAACGTGCAGGCGCACAAGTTCTCCAAGTCAGCGCAGGAAAAGATCACCAAAGCCGGCGGCAAGGCAGAAGTCATCGGCGCAGCTTAAGGATGTTTTGATTCACCATGTTTGAGAAGTTAGCGAATATCTTCCGCGTGCCCGACCTGCGGACGCGCGTTTTGTTCACCGCAGGCATCCTGGCGGTGTATCGCCTGGGCGGCCACATTCCCACTCCGGGAATCAATGGCGACCTGCTGGCCCAGTTCTTCGACCAGCAGCGCGGCACCGTCCTCGGCTTCGTCGATCTTTTCAGCGGCGGCAACCTGCGCAAGCTCACGGTTTTCGCCTTGGGCATCATGCCGTACATCACGGCGTCGATCATTCTGCAGTTGCTGACCGTCGTCTATGAGCCGCTCGCGAAGCTGCAAAAAGAAGGCGAGCTCGGGCGCAAGAAGATCACGCAGTGGACTCGCTACCTCACCGTGGTTCTCGGCCTGCTGCAGTCGCTGGGAATTGCCATCACTCTGCAGAAGAGCTCGGTTTCGGGCGGCGTTCAGTACGTCGTCAATCCCGGATTCGGATTCATCGCTCTCACCGTTCTCACGCTTACAGCCGGCACGGCGTTCGTGATGTGGCTAGGCGAGCAGATCACGGAACGTGGCATCGGTAATGGAATGTCGCTGCTGATCTTCGCCGGCATCGTCGTCGGTCTGCCGCGCGGCGTGGCCGATCTCTACGAGAAAGCCCGCACCGATGCATGGGGCGGATTCACCGTTCCAGCGATGGTCCTGCTGATCGTGGTGATGATCGTCGTCGTAGCGTTCATTGTCTTTGTCGAACGCAGCGAGCGACGTATTCCTGTGCAGTATGCGAAGCGCATCGTCGGACGCAAAATGATGGGGGGGCAGAGCACCTACATGCCTTTCCGCGTGAATGCCGGAGGCGTGATGCCGGTCATCTTCGCAGCTTCGATCCTCAGTGCGCCGTTGTTCCTCGCCCCATACTTCAAGAACGTACGCGGTATCGGATGGATTTTCGATGCCTTGCGTGGAGGCGAGCCGCTCTACGAGCTGCTCTACATCATCGGCATCATCTTCTTTGCCTACTTTTACGTCTCGATCATCTTTGATCCGGCCCGTGTAGCGGATGATATGCGCCGATACGGTGGGTTTATCCCCGGCATTCGTCCGGGCAAGCGGACGCAGGAGTATGTGAACGACATCCTCACGCGCCTGACTTTGGTGGGCGGCATTTACTTGTGCATCGTCTCCATCATCCCTCAGTGGATGATCGGCGGCATTCACCTGAACCACCTACCCGGGTTCCTGGGGAACTTCTTCGAACGTTTCCCGAACTGGTTTACGAACGGACTAGGTGTGAACTTCTACTTCGGTGGAACCTCACTGCTGATCGTGGTCGGCGTGGCCATGGACACGGTAAACCAGATCGAAGCGCAGCTGGTGATGCGTCACTACGAAGGCTTCACGCCGCGCAGCGGCCGTATTCGCGGGCGAAGATGGTAAAAGGAAGCTGCCAGCTACTAGCTTCTAGCTACCAGCCGGTTTCCGGAGTGTTTAAGCGTGACGCTCGGGCTGCCGTCCTCGCGGGCTCACCGTTTGCTTTTGGTGTTGGTTTTGGCTGGCGGCTGGTAGCTGGAAGCTGGCAGCTCAGTTATAATTTAAGACTGCAACGGCTCTTTGGACGTCGTTCTTGTCCCACCCGCGGCAGCAACGATCATCTCAAGCCTAATGGTTCCGATGCCGTTCTCCGACGAGGAAACGAGCCTATGCGGAATCCTGTGTTTTTTGAGAGCGTGGCCTGATGGCCATCATGTGCAAGTCGCCGGTTGAGATTGAGAAAATGCGCCGCAGTGGGCGCATAGTTCGCCAGGTTCTGGACGCCACCGTAGCGGCGGTGAAGCCGGGCGTCAGTACCATGGATCTTGAGTCCGTTGCGGCGGCCAAGATTGAGGAACTCGGGGCGAAGCCGGCGTTCAAGGGTTACTACGATTACCCGTGCGTGCTCTGCACCTCGGTGAATCAGGAGATCGTGCACGGCATTCCTTCCCCAAAGCGCATGCTGAAGGAAGGCGACATCGTTTCGATCGACTGCGGCGTGGTGCTCGACGGCTACTATGCCGATTCGGCCGTAACGGTTCCGGTGGGGAATCACGTGAAGCCGGAGATCAAGAAGCTGCTCGACGTCACGAAGGCTTCTCTGGAGCGGGCGATTCAGACGGCGCGCATTGGCAGCACAGTCGGTGACGTCGGCGCGAGCGTGCAGGAGATGGTCGAAGCCAACGGATTCAGCGTCGTCCGCGAGTTCGTCGGACACGGCATAGGGACCAGGCTGCACGAAGAGCCGCAGGTTCCCAATTACGGAACGCGCGGACACGGTCCGCGACTGCGCGAAGGCATGGTGCTCGCGATCGAGCCCATGGTGAATGTCGGCAGGCCGGACACGCGGCTGCTGGACAACAAGTGGACGGCCGTCACCGTCGATGGAAGCCTGAGCGCCCACTTTGAGCACTCGGTGGCCGTCACCAAAGATGGGCCGGTAGTTTTAACAGCGTAGCTGCCAGCTAGCAGCTAGCCGCTAGCTGGCTCAGTAGGCGATTTGAAAGAGGAAATGAGCAAAATTCATTCGGCTGAAAAGGACACGCCGAACGAAACGAGGAATGAGCTAGTAGCTAGCAGCTAATAGCTAGAAGCTGAATTTGAGCAAAGAAGACGCGATTGAAGTAATGGCGGTGGTTTTGGAGCCGCTGCCCAATGCAATGTTCCGGGTCGAGCTGGAGAACAAGCATCAGGTTCTCGCCCATGTTTCCGGACGTATGCGAAAGAATTTCATCAAGATCCTGCCCGGTGACCGCGTGGCTGTAGAGCTATCGCCGTACGACTTGAACCGTGGCCGGATTGTATATCGGTATAAGTAGCTCCTAAGCTGCTGAGCTTCTAAGCTTCTGAGCCGGCAGCATGGAGCACCAAAAGGGGATTCGGCTAAGCAGCTCAGAAGCTGAGCAGCTTAGCAGCTTGTTTATGAAGGTACGAGCATCAGTCAAGAAGATTTGCGATAAGTGCAAGATCATTCACCGCCGCGGAGTGGTGCGCGTGATCTGCGAAAACTCAAAGCACAAGCAGCGTCAGGGATAGAAGCTGCCAACTGCCAGCCACCAGCTGCCAGTTGGATTTGTGCAGTACAACCTAAACTTCTGGTCTGTGGAGCACCCGCAAAGCAGAGGTCTTGAATGTAAAGCTGGCGGCTCGTAGCTGGCAGCTAGAGGCTTAACTATGGCACGCATTGCAGGCGTCGATCTTCCGCGCAATAAGCACGTGAACATCGCGCTCACTTATATCTACGGCATCGGCAATCCGCGTTCGGCGCGCATTCTTGCCACCGCGAAGGTCGAGCCCGACAAGAAGGTTCAGGACCTCAACGAAGACGAGGTCAATCGCATCCGTCAGGTGATCGAGGCGGAGGGGAACGTTGAAGGCGATCTGCGTAAGGACACTTCGATGCACATCAAGCGGCTCATCGAAATCGGGTCCTATCGCGGGTACCGTCATCGCCGGAACCTTCCGGTCCGCGGACAGCGCACGCACACCAACGCCCGAACGCGCAAAGGTCCGCGCAAGGGCACGGTAGCGAACAAGAAGAAAGCGGCGGCGAAGACATAACCATGGCAAAACCGGCAGCAGCGGCAGGCGGCGCGGCAGCGCCCGAAAAGAAGACAGGCAAGAAGAAGCAGTTCAAGAAGAAAGAACGCAAGAATGTGCCGTTTGGGCTGGCGCACATTCAGGCTTCGTTCAACAACACCATCATCACCATTACCGACAACGAAGGTAAGGTGGTGTCGTGGAAGAGCTCCGGCTCGCTCGGCTTCCGCGGTTCCCGAAAAGGAACTCCGTTTGCCGCGCAGCAGGCAGCGATGAACGCCGCTAACCAGGCCCGCGATCACGGCATGCGCTCGGTGGACGTTCGCGTGAGCGGTCCCGGATCGGGACGCGAATCGGCGATCCGCGCGCTCGCAGCCGCAGGGCTCGAAGTACGCGTGATCCGCGACGTAACGCCGATTCCGCACAACGGATGCAGGCCGCCGAAAAGGCGGCGCGTCTGAGGACGCGAGCAGTCAGCCATCAGCAATCAGCTGTGTGTGGATGAAGATGAGATTTGCTCAGTGACCAAGCAGTAGCTGAATGCTGACTGCCGATTGCTGAGTGCTTAATTTGATCGGGAACGAAGGGCAATGCCGCCTGTAAACCGATCGCAACAATCCCGAAGTTTGGAGAAACAATGGCACGTTATAAAGGACCAGTTTGCCGCCTTTGCCGACGCGAAGGCATGAAACTCTTTCTCAAGGGCACCAAATGCTTCAGCGATAAGTGCCCAGTCGAGAAGCGCAACTTCGCTCCCGGACAGCATGGAAAAGATCGCAAAGCCAAAGTCGTCGGCTACGGTCTCCAGCTCCGCGAGAAGCAGAAGACCAAGCGCATCTATTTCACGCTGGAAAAACAATTCCGCAACTACTTCGAGAAAGCCGCCCGTGCCAAGGGCGTAACTGGCGCCAAGCTGCTCGAGCAGCTCGAGCGTCGTCTCGACAACGTTGTCTATCGCCTCGGCTTCGCGATTTCACGCCGCCAGGCACGGCAGCTTGTCCGTCACGGACACGTTGCGGTAAACGGACGCAAGGTAAACATCCCTTCGTACCAGGTTGCGGTCGGTGAAGAGATCGTCGTACGGGATAACAGCAAGAAGATGACGGTGCTGGAAATCGCGAAAGAATTTACGAGTCATCAGCCGGCAGTGAACTGGCTGGAAGTCGATCGAGACAATTACAAGGGAAGAGTCACGGCTCTCCCGAAACGGGAAGACATCAATCTGCCGGTCAACGAACAGTTGATCGTCGAATTGTATTCGAAGTAAAGATCGGGTTGAACACGGAGGATACGAAGGGAACGGAGGATCTGATTTCTTATTTCCTCTGTGTCCTCCGTGACCTCCGTGTTCAATCCAAAACAAAACTAACCACCGAAAGGGAACCAACGGCGTGGCCGCCGCAAAATGCATCGCGACGCATTAGCCGCGCAGGAAACTTCAGCTCACTGAATTAACAGAAAAGGACAATGAACATGCTCTGGAAGGGATTTCAAAAACCGAAGCGGCTCGC
>CAYNPS010000145.1:0-9118 GCA_964399125.1 uncultured Terriglobales bacterium | reverse complement strand
GAGCCTGGCTACTGATCGCCTCGCCCTGCTGAGCGTTATGCGAATGTCCATCCTGTGCCAACGCAGTTGAGGTGCACGCGCAGACTACTGCAACAAAGAGAGCGACTGTAGAAAACTGCAAATACGTCGCGAATCGTTCGAAGTTCATGGTGGAATCCTCCCTAATCTCGATTTCTTGTCTGTTTTTGTGGCCTGGAAGCTCTGAAAATGGCTGCGCACACTATTCGCGCACAGCCACTGCTTTGCTAGAATTCGCACTGCGCTGGGCTCGCTTAACCGGCACGCGGTGCTGATCTCGCCTCGCAACTGGAAAGTACTGCGTCTCGGAATGGGAAGTAACGAAAGACCGCCAAAGAAAGTCGAAAGATTCAACGAATACGCGGATGGCCGCGTCGGTGTGCCTTGGAGACAGAGCGCGTAAATTATCAATTCGGCCAGTTCACTCTCGATGTCGCTAAGGGATGCGTCATCCGTGCGGGACAAGAGGTGAAGATTCGTCCCAAAGTTTTTGACGCCCTCAAATACTTAGTCGAGAACTCTGGCCGATTAGTCAGCAAGAAAGAACTCATTCAGGCCGTTTGGCCGGATTCTTTCGTAACTGACGACTCGCTGGTGCAGTGCACGGTCGAACTTCGCCGCGCGCTCGACGATCACAAACAGCAGTTGCTCAAAACCGTTCCGCGTCGCGGATATTTGTTCACGGCAAATGTCATTCGACAGAGCACTCCCGGAGCGGCTGCGGAAGGGAATTTTGAGCGAGAAGAAACGCCCGACCCGCCATTCGCAAAAGTCCGCAAAAAGCAGTTCGATGTCCCGAACCCGCGCACGTCACTCATCGGACGTGAGCAACAGGTTGCGGATGCAGCCGAGCTGTTGGTAAGCCGGGATGTCCGTCTACTGACTTTGGTCGGAACAGGTGGAGCGGGCAAGACTCGGCTCGCCCTCGCCGTTGCCGCGGCCGTAGCCAATCACTTCACCGCGGGCGTGCAGTTTGTTGGGCTGGGGGCGATCACCAATCCTGATCTGGTTGGCAGCGCAATTATCAAAGCGCTCGATGTGCCGCAGCCCACCGGGCGTACGATCCCACAAGCGATCGGCGCCGAGCTGCAGGACTCCGGACCGTTCCTGCTCCTTCTCGATAATTTCGAACAACTTCTTCCCGCGGCAGCTTTCATCGGCGAACTGCTGGAAGCCTCCCCATCGCTAAAGATCCTCATCACCAGTCGCACTTGCCTGCGGATTTATGGCGAGCAGGAGTTTCCCGTCGCGCCACTCGCACAGGATCCGGCCATGGAGCTGTTTGTCCAACGAGCCAAAGCAGTTCGGCCGAGCTTTGCAGTGACGCCGGAGACTGAGGCTCCAATTCGGGAAATTTGCTCCAAGCTGGATGGCTTGCCGTTGGCCATCGAATTGGCAGCGGCCAGAACCCGGGTGCTCTCGCCACTGACAATGCTCGACCGGCTGCAGAGCCGATTGAACCTGCTGGTGGGTGGGGCGCGCGATCTTCCCGAGCGGCAACAGACGCTGCGCAGCGCCATTGACTGGAGCCATGAACTGCTAAACGAGGCCGAGCAGAAACTGTTTCGACGTCTTTCCGTGTTTGTGGGTGGTTGCACGTTGGAGGCGGTAGAAGCGGTCTGCAACACCCGTTACGATCTCGACCTCGATGCTTTCGAGGGTATCTCCTCACTGATCGACAAGAACCTGGTTCAGAGCCTTGAGGCGCATGGCGCCGAAGCACGCTTCGTGATGCTCGACACTATCCGTGAGTACGCGCTGGAATGCCTCCGCGCCAGCGGCGAAGAACGCAAAGTCCGCCGAGCGCATGCGGCGTATTGTCTCGTGCTGGCAGAGGAGGGGAATCCGGAACTGAATGCTATGGAGCGGGCTGCCTGGCTAGCGCGCTGCGACAGCGAGATCGACAACTTTCGTTTGTCTCTCGACTGGCTATTCCAGAATCGGGAGCTGGAGTGGGGTCTGCGTCTGTGCATCGCCTTATTCCGGTTTTGGGACATGAGAGAACATTTGAGCGAAGGCCGCGCACGGCTGGAGACGATCGTGCAACTCGCGGGAGATGACTACACCCGCGAGCGAGCACAGATCTGGACCTTCCTCGGTGCGCTGACCACTACTCAGGGAGAATTTGCTATCGCGCACCGCTACCTGAGTCAAAGTCTCTCGTTATATCAGGAACTCGATGACAAATGGGGCATTGGCACCGCTCTCAATGCCCTCGCTGTCAACGCGCGCGATCTGGGAGACTACGCCACAGCTCAGGAAGTCTTCGAAAAGAGTCTTGCATTTTGGAGGGCAGCGTCCGACCGAGTATCAACAGCCCGCGGCCTTCACAATCTCGCGAATGTGCTTCGGGTTCGCCGCGACTACGCAGCTGCGCACGCTGCCGCAAGAGAAGCTACAAAGATTTTTGAAGAGCTCGGGGACCGCAGCGGAGCCGCCTGGTCTATCAACATGGAAGGTGATATCTCGTCCGAGCAGGGCGACATCAGTGTCGCGCACCAGCTCTACGAGCGTGCTCTATCCCTGTTTCGAGAAGCCGGTGACCGGTGGGGCTGCGCCCGATCGTTGACCGACCTCGGTCTTATCTACAGCGGCAGGGGAGATTATGCCTCAGCGCTGCAGGCGTACAGCGAAGCGGTAAAAATCTTTGTCGACCTCGGGCATCGACGTGGACTGGCTCGGAGTCTCGAAGGGTACGCTCGATTAGCTCTCGCTCAAGGACAACCGAAGCGCGCACTCAAGCTCGCGGGCGCTGCTGCCCATGTGCGAAGCCTGATCGGCGCCCCGTTGAGGCACCTGGAACAAGAGAAACTCAATCAAGCGCTTGCTCCGGCTTGGGATGCGCTCGGCAAGACAGCTGGCGAGGAAGCATGGGCGGAAGGGGCTGCGATGACATTCGAAAAGGCGATCCAGTACTCGCTTCAGCAGACGCAGTCGTTCAGTTCAACCCAGTCGGGTCGATGAGTCTGCGAACGGCGGAGATGCGATCTGCGGGAATTCCGGACCGGCGCGCATGCTCGCGGATGCTGTTTTCGTCCGGCGCAATGTAGACACAATAAACCTTGTCTTCAGTGACGTAACTGTGCAGCCACTGAATCTGGGGACCAAGCTCATTTAACGCACGCAGCGAACGTAGTGATAATTCCCGGATTTCGCTTTCCGAAAGGGACCCAGCACCTGGCACATCGCGTTCAATGACAAACCGGGGCATCGGAGGCAAGTTTAGCACCCTTCCCGAGCGTCGGATGTCGCACTCAGGGTTCTGTCGTTCAACTCCATTTCCGTCCCGCGATTTCGCAGTTTTGCGCTCAACCTCTTCAAAAATTCATTTGCTACCGCCGCAAAAATGGGCGTAGATTTGTCGGGCAGTTTTGGTGTTTGCCGCTTTGGGACGCATTGTCCCTGATTTGCTTTCGCTCTGGGAGGTGTTAGTGGCGCGTCCAGTGCAGGGTTCTGCCGAGAAGGGGAACTCACGGTGGAATCCAAAGAGTTGGGTCAGCCTTGTCCCTTACGGTCTGAATCAGCAGCATCCCAACAGCTACAAAGAAATGCTCGATGTCGCGTGGGAGAACCGCGACAACCTGGGCTACGCCTATCGCATTCTGCGCGACGGCTGCTGCGATGGATGTTCGCTCGGCACAAGCGGCATGCATGACTGGACGATGAAAGGCATTCACCTGTGCGCTGTCCGGCTGCAGCTTCTTCGTCTCAACACCATGCCGGCGATGGACTCGCGTCTGCTCGAGGATGTCGCGCCGCTGCGGCAGATGTCAGAGAAAAAGCTGCGCAAGTTGGGGCGCCTTGCTATGCCTATGGTTCGCCGCAACGGCGAAAAAGGATTCACGCAAGTTTCCTGGGATCGGGCTATCGAGATCGTGGCGGACCAACTGAAAAGAATCGATCCCCGGCGTGTGGCGTGGTTCTTGACTTCTCGCGGGCTGACAAATGAAGCGTACTACGCTCATCAGAAAGTCGCGCGATTCGTCGGCACCAATCATGTGGACACCAGCGCGCGTATTTGCCATGCACCCAGCACGGCGGGACTAATGGCGACGGTCGGATGCGCCGCTACGACCTGCTCGTACTCCGACTGGATCGGCAGCGATCTTATCGTCTTCGTTGGCGCGAACCCGGCAAACAATCAGCCGGTCACGACCAAGTATCTTTACTACGCAAAGAAAGCCGGAACAAAGATCGTTGTAGTAAATCCTTACCTCGAGCCCGGAATGGAACGGTACTGGGTTCCCTCTATTACCGAGAGCGCACTTTTTGGCACCAAGCTTGCCGATGATTTCTTTCAAGTGCATGCCGGCGGCGACATCGCGTTCTTCTACGGTGCGATCAAACACCTGATCGAGAACAACTGGATCGATCGTGAATTCATTGCTGCACGCACCGCTGGCTGGGAGCAGGTGGAAGCCAAAGCACGCTCCCTCTCTTGGGAGTCATTAGAACGCTCCGCAGGCCAGACACGCTCCGACATGCTTCGCTTCGCCAAAATGTTTGGCCAGGCGAGCCACGCGATCGTGGTCTGGAGCATGGGGATCACTCAGCACCGATATGGAACGGACAACGTTCGCGCCATCGTGAACCTGCAGCTCTCGCGCGGCAACATCGGGCGCCCACATACCGGACTCATGCCCATTCGCGGACACAGCGGCGTACAGGGCGGAGCCGAAATGGGAGGAATGCCATCCGCATACGTGATGGGCTTCCCCGTGACGGAAGAGAACGCGAAGCGATTCGCGAGTCCGCAGATGTGGGGCTTCGAGCCGCCAACCTGGAAAGGAATGCCCGCGTCGCAGATGGTTCTCGCAGCAGAACGCGGCGAGATCGATGCTCTCTGGCAAAGCGGCGGCAACTTCAAGCAGACACTGCCGCAGCCGGAGTTGGTCGATCGCGCTCTGGGCAAGATCAAGCTGCGTGTTCATCAAGACATCGTCGTGAATCCGACAATGCTCGTCGATCCGGCAGATACGGTCGTGCTGTTCCCCGCGCGCACGCGCTACGAGCAGCGCGGCGGCGGCACGGAGACGAGTACAGAGCGTCGCGTGATCTTCAGTCCTGAGATTCCCGGCCCACGTATTCCCGAAGCGAAAGACGAATGGGAGATTCCCGTTCTGGTCGCGCGCAAGCTTGATCCGGCGCGTGCTCAGAAGGTGTTCGCCTGGACTGATACGCAGGACATCCGCAATGAAATCGAGCGCGTTTGCCCAACCTACAAAGGCATCGGGAATTTGAAATATAAGGGTGACAACTTCCAATACGGCGGCAGCCGCTTGCTCGTCGATAAATGCCTCACACCTGATGGCAAAGGCCACTTCTCCGCGGTCGAGCTTCCGGACGAGCACGTGCCTGCAGGGCAGTTTCTGCTGACCACCCGCCGGGGCAAACAGTTCAACAGCATCATCCACGATGAGACTGATCCACTCACTGGGGCGCGACGCGACGACGTGATTATCTCCGTCGAAGATGCCGAGCGCCTCGGATTGAAAAACGGCGATGCGCTCACGCTGCGAAATCAACTCGGCGAGTTCAAAGGCAAAGTGCGAGTGGATCGCATCCGTCCCGGAGTTCTGGCGGCACACTGGCCGGAAATCAACGTGCTGATTCCCGCAGGCCGCCTCGATGGTAGCGGAGTGCCCGATTACAACGCGACCGTCGAGATCGTAGGAGCAAGCTGTCTGGCAGCAGATGCTGCCGTCACTGCGGCTTGATCAAGAGAAAGCAAGGAGACGAGGACGATGGCTTCCGACAACAAAATCCCAAACCGCTGGGGGATCGCAGTTGCCGCGGTCGTGATGCAAATCTGCCTGGGCGCTGCATATGGGTGGAGCGTTTTCGTAAAGCCACTCATTAATGCTGAGCACTGGACTCTGACCCAAGTTTCCTTAACGTTCACGCTTGCAATTCTGTTCCTCGGTGTCGGAACCGTGATCGGCGGTTTGTGGATGGACCGAGTTGGTCCTCGCAAAGTCGCTTCCGTTGCCGGCGTGCTCTACGGCATCAGCTACATGCTGGCATCGTTGGCCGCGAGCAATCACTCGCTGACCGGGCTCTACCTGAGCTATGGCGTGATCGGTGGATTGGGCATGGGCATGGGATACATCACGCCCGTTGCCACATTAGTGAAGTGGTTCCCCGACAAGCGCGGGCTGATGACAGGCGTGGCCGTTTGTGGCTACGGATTTGGCGCTCTCGTGATGAGTCCGTTCGCCGCACGAGAGATTCTCGCCAAAGGCGTTCCAGCGACTTTCCTTACTCTCGGAATCCTATATTTCATTGGCGTGGTTGTGGCTGCCCAGTTCTACGCGAATCCGCCGCAAGGCTGGACTCTCCAGGGATGGCAGCCGAAGACGGCTGTTTCCAAAGCTGCGGGGACTTACGACTATACGGTGAAAGAAGCTGTAGCAACGTGGCAGTTCTACCTGCTATGGGCGATGCTCTTTCTGAATGTCTCCGCCGGAATCATGATCATCAGTCAAGCGTCACCCATGGCGCAGCAGATGATCCATATGACTGCCGTGCAGGCGGCGGGAATGGTCGGTGTGATCTCCATCTTCAACGGACTCGGCCGCGTCTTCTGGGCATGGGTCTCGGACCATATTGGGAGGGCGAGAGTTTACTTCCTGCTTTATCTCATTCAGGTCGTGGTCTTCTTTTCGCTGCCACACATTTCAAACGTGACTGTTTTCAGCATTGCTTTTGCGATTATCGGCCTCTGCTACGGTGGCGGCTTCGGGACCATGCCTTCCTTCACCGCCGACTATTTCGGAGCGAAGTACATGGGAGGAATCTACGGCTGGATTCTGCTGGCCTGGGGAGCCGGCGCCATTCCGTCTCCGATCATGATCGCTCGCTTAAGGCAAGTCACGGGGCAATACACGACCGGCATTTACGTCATTGCGATTGTCATGGCAGTGTCCCTGGTGCTGCCGCTGATCGCTCGACGTCCAACCAGCGAAGCAGCTCAGGCCAGTCGTTTGAAGGCGGTCAGCTAACCACAGGAACATAACCGTCGGTCCTCTGGACCGGAGGTGTCCGCATGGCCATCTCCGACCACACGCATTCGCCAAAGAACCACGCAGAATGCGAAGCTGCTACGCATATCGGCGGCGGTTCTGTTCTGATCTCCTCCGGAAATAGAACCGCTCGAAATACAATCGATTGGCAATGCTCGCCCGCCGCACTCGCAGTTTGCAACCTGTAACCTCCTTATTCACGGTTCGAGTAAACGCTCGCGGAGCGGCGCGCGTGCGCATTGGACATGTTTGGGTGTATCGCTCCGATGTGGAGCCCGAGATCCAGTTGCCGAGAGGCGAGGTAGTTCAGGTGCTGGACGAACGTGACCGGCCACTGGGCTGCGCGCTGTCGAGTTCAACCTCACAGATTGCTCTGCGAATGATCTCGGAGCGGGAACTTTCGATCGCCGATTTGCCAATCCTGGTTGCAGAGCGAATACGGATAGCCATCGCCTATCGTGAGCGCCTCGCAATTTCTCAGCAATCAAATGCATATCGACTGGTTTTCAGCGAAGCCGACCAGCTACCCGGATTGATTGTCGATCGCTATAACGATGTGATCGCGTTTCAGGTTCTAACCCAGGCGATGGATCGCACCGAAGTACGGAACTCCGTTATGCAGACCTTGCGCGATGAATTGCGACCGGCGGGAATTGTGGAGCGCGTTGAAGTGCGCATTCGCGAACTCGAAGACCTTCCGCCGATCCCCGGCGGACTGATCGTGGGAGAAAAATCGCAGACAATCATCGAAATGAATGCCACAGCATCCTCTCCCGCACTGCGCTTTCACTATGACGCGCTAGGCGGACAAAAAACCGGCGCTTTTCTTGATCAGCGCGAGAACTACGCCGCAGCGGAGCGCTATGCGCGAAGCTCGGCAATGGACGTCTTCTGTTATCAGGGTGGATTTGCGCTGCACCTTGCTCGTATCTGCTCACAAGTGACGGGTGTGGACGCGTCCCGCGCAGCACTCGAAGCCGCGGAGCAGAATTTCGGGCTCAACCGAGATTCGCTGCGTGCTCCAGAGGTCGAGTGGATCGAAGGTAATGCCTTTGACCTGCTGCGCGACTGGTCAGACGCTGGCCGGAAGTTTGGAACCATCGTGCTGGATCCCCCAGCCTTCGCCAAAACTAAACGCGCTCTATCCACCGCTCTTCGCGGGTACAAAGAACTCAATCTGCGCGCCTTGAAGATGCTCGAACCCGGCGGAATTCTCGTCACCTGCTCGTGCTCGCATCACGTCACGCAGGACGATTTCCTCTCCATGCTCTCCGAAGCCGCACGCGACGCGCACCGCCGCATTCGCCTGCTCGAAGTGCGCGGCCAGAGTCAGGATCATCCAGTAGTCGCAGGAATTCCCGAAACGGCATATCTGAAGTGTGTGATTCTCTACGCGGAATAGCACATGCTGTCGGCTGTCGGCTTTCGGCTGTCAGCTTTAGGCCCAGTAAGCTTCTGGTCAAGCCATACGGGCTGCTGGCCGAACGCCGACAGCCGAGTGCCGACAGCCTTGTGCTATTCCGCACGATGCTGGCTCAGATATATTTCCTCTACTCGTTTCACCGTGTCCGCCTCCTCCGCCGGTTTGTCAGGTCGCAAGCGGACGATGCGAGGAAACCGCAGAGCGAATCCGCTTTCGTGGCGATCGGAACGCATAATGTTGTTGAACGCAACTTCCAGCACGATCTTTGGTTCGACCAGACGTGAATGCCCAAAATCTGTGAGCGTGTGTTGCTTGAACCAGTCGGTCATCTCCGCAATCTCGGCGTCTGTCAGTCCGGAGTAGGCTTTGCCGACGTTCATCAGCCGGCCGTTATCCGAACGCACAGCGAACGTGTAATCGCTCAGCACTCCGGCGCGCTTCCCATTCCCGAACTCGACGGCGGTGACTACGCAGTCGAGCGTTGCCAGTTCGCGCTTCATCTTGAGCCAGGCGTGGCCGCGACGGCCGGGAGTATAGAGGGAAGCTCGGTTCTTGATCATCAGCCCTTCATTTCCGCGACTGCGCGCCTCGGCAAAGATGCGCTCGATGTCTTCCGGCGTGTGCGCATCTGCAAAGGGGGCGCGGAATACTCGAG
>CAYNPS010000144.1:0-9148 GCA_964399125.1 uncultured Terriglobales bacterium | reverse complement strand
TGCAGTTCTCGACTGCCTTCTTGAAGAGCTTCAGAGCTTCGTCTCCGCCCTTCTGTTCGAGGTTCTTCATCGACTCGTAGAAGATCGCCTGAGCAGTGCTCTTCTTGCCTTCGTACATCATCGAGTTCACGAACTTGGTCACCAGAGTCGAGTTGTAGATCGGATCTGCGGCGACTTCACGCTTTGCTATATGTCCTTTACGCGGCATCTCTCTTAAAATCCTCTAGCTTTCAACTGCTTCGTCGATTTCGTGATTTCGCGATTGTGTGATTTCGTGATTTTCAAATCGCGAAATCACGAAATCAGGAAATCACGAAATTCTTTAGGCCTTCGGCCGTTTCGCTCCGTACTTCGATCGGCTTTGTTTCCGGTTCGCGACGCCAACGGTGTCCAGCGTTCCGCGAACAACGTGATAGCGAACACCGGGGAGATCCTTCACACGGCCTCCGCGGATCAGCACAATCGAGTGCTCCTGCAGGTTGTGGCCGATGCCCGGGATGTAAGTCGTGACCTCGATCCCGTTGGTCAGGCGCACGCGAGCTACTTTGCGCAGCGCCGAGTTCGGCTTCTTGGGCGTCTGGGTATAGACGCGGGTGCAAACGCCGCGCTTCTGCGGCGATTCCTGCAGCGCCGGGCTGGCGGTTTTGTACCGCGGCGCCGTCCGGCCTTTGCGCACAAGCTGATTAAATGTCGGCAAATCCCACTCCCTTAGGCATTTCGAGGCATTCCGCCGGTGGCGGACGGCCTGCAATTCACACTTCCGCGCAGCCGAGCACGACTGCGCACAAACTTGGTTTTAGGCTGACCACCGCCGAGCGGGGCCATACTCTCGCACACAAACGCGAGAAATTGATCGTCCTAGGATTGAATGCCGACGGTGTCGCCAAGGAAAGAATGCAGGCGATCCGTTTCGTCATTCCCGGCCCGCATATCCTTCTTGGGAGAAGGCAGCGCGGGCATCGTCAGCGAGGAAGCTGCCGGCAGCTTTCGCCGTACAGCCGATTCGAACTAAAGCTCTACCGCTCTAGAAGAACTAAACTGACTCGCAGAACCATTCGAATATAACAAGCGGAGAACATACGCGTCAAATGGCGCGAATCTCAGGTGCGACGTCAGTTTGACCGCTTGGGGACCTCGCTAATTCTCCCATAGCGTCCAGCAATCTTGCGCGCGATACGGACGCGGAGCGGCAGCCGCGCAGGACCGTCGATTGTAAGACCGGTCTCATTCAGGATTGAAACGCATACGCCCACGCATCTGTCACAGATGTACGCACGCGGTTCTCGGGATTCGAGGGGACTTGAGATTAGACGCGCGCAATCACGTTGCCCTTCATTGCAGAATGAACACTTCATTTACGTAGCTCTCGTTGTTCCGTTGCACGCTCGCATTTCGTTAGCGAGCATGCGAAGAAGTATAAGCGCTGCTTTTACGGACAATGCGTGGACCCTGACGGTGTTTCCAATCGTTGTATCTCTGTAACCATTGAGCAGCTAACCATTTGGGACCTTCCGCCGGACTAAAGCCGAGAACATGGGCGTCAAATGGCGGGGCCCATTTCAACCTTCAAACGCGTCGGAGCATCGTCTTAAAGAAGATAGTAGTTCCAATCACGCCCAGCACGGCGCTAAAAACACCTTCACCAACTGAGCCGTTATGTAAATAGCCCCAGCAAAAATCGGTGATCGCGCAGCCTATGAATAGACCTGCTGCGATCATCGGACTGCGCTTGCGGTTGTCCACGGGTTATGCCCTCTTTTGCGGAGAGTAGGTTGTCGGTGGCAGCCGGGGTCGATCTGTTACGCCACTGGACATCGTGCAACTCAACGGAGTGTACGACCAACGAGCTAACCATTGAAATGCAAGTAGCTGCCGAATTAAAAGCAGCCCATTAGGAATCTCGACCCTAAACCGCGACTTCCTGGTGCACCCTCGCGTCTAAGTAAGTATGCCCTTCCTAAATTCTAGCCTCGCGATATGGGGCCGAGGACTGTCTAAAATCGCGCGTCTGCCTTTCGTGCAGCTACTCTCCTTGACGGCCGTTTGTTTTCTTGTTCTTGCGCCTGCGCAGGCGCAGCGTGGAGAAGGGACACTAGTAAAGTCTCAGCCGAACGGCATCAGCGTGCAGGACATCATCACCCGCTTCGCCGAGAAGGAAAAACAGTTCCAGATCGCGCGCGAGAAGTACACCTATAAGCAGTCGAATATCATTCAGACCCTCGATGGCGACACCGTCGATGGCGAGTACCGCCAGGATTGGTCAATTAACTTCGACGGCCGCGGCAGGCGAACCATCACCGTGGATTACGCTCCGGCAGACACACTCACGCGCATCTCCATGACCAGCGAAGATCTCAACGATATGCAGAACGTGATGCCCTTCGTTCTCACCACCGAGGAGATTCCCGACTACAACATCCTTTATTTGGGCCAGCAGAAAGAAGATGAACTGAACACTTACGTCTTCGACATCTCGCCCAAGCACATCGACAAGAACCATCGCCGCTTCGAAGGACGCATCTGGGTCGACAACCAGGACTTCCAGATCGTGAAGACCTACGGCAAATCAGTCCCCGACATACACAGCGGCAGCCAGGAGAATCTGTTTCCGCGCTTCACTACCTATCGCGAGCAGATCGACAACGTGTACTGGTTCCCGACCTACACCAGCGCCGACGACACGCTGCACTTCAAGAGCGGCGACGTGCGCATCCGCGTAATCATCAAGTACACCGATTACAAACGCTTCGGCTCTGAATCGACGATCATCTTCGACGGGCAAAAGTTGCCAAACAGCACTCAGCAGCCGAAATAAAGAAATTGAACACGGAGGGCACGGAGGAACACGGAGGAGTGTTGGTTTCCGCTTTCTCAGCGCATGAACGTCGGTTGGCTTTGGTATCGATTGATGAATTTTTTTCGGTCGTGAATGCTGGCTCGGTGGAATCGGTCTTAGAACGTAGTAACCACGCGCCTTAAAAATCCTCTGTGCCCTTCGTGTCCTCCGTGTTCAATCTGACGAAACAGTCATCGCGAGACTGGCTGCAGTCATTTTTGAATGCACGTGATATTTTGTGTGCGCCGTGAGCGCGCCTCGATTCGTCTGTCTCACCAACATTCCGACTCCGTATCGGCTGTTTCAGTTTCGGCTGATGCACAGTGAGCTGGCGGCTAGGAACCGGGATTTTGAAGTCTGGTTTATGGCTCGCTCCGAGCCAAATCGAAATTGGAGGTTTTCAGATTCTGATTTCAACTTCCCGCATCGCTTTTTGGGCGGTGTGCATTGGAACGCGCTGGGTTCCTCGTGGCATTTGAACACCGAAGTCCTCGCGTCTATTCGCTGTACATGGCCTGAGGTTTTGCTCGTTGCAGGATCCTGGACATTGCCAACCGTCTGGCTTGCAGTAATCAGCAGCAAGGCAAAGAAGAAAATCTTCTGGTCTGAATCGCATCTTGCATCGACTCAGCATCATGGCCGGATCTCCAGCCTGCTGCGCCGATTTGTCCTTGGCGGCTTCGACGAATTCGCAGTTTCGGGAAAGCTGGCCAGAGAATATGTCGAAGCGCACGCCCGGCCTGCGCGCATCCACACGTTTCCCAATTTGGTCGATCCCGGAGTCTTTCGTGATCGTGTCAGTGCGCTTCGACAGACCGCCCGATCCGGATCGATCGGGGATAAGCGAACTCTTCTTCTCGTCGCGAGGCTCGCGCCAGAAAAGGGTATTCTCCAATTCCTGCAGGGGATTCGGCTGTTGAAGAAAGATGAGCGCTCGCGATTGCGCATCCTCATTGCCGGAGACGGACCACAGCGGCGACTGATACAGGAACAGGCGCTTGATTTGGGTATCGCTCTCTTAGGACACAGAGATCAGCACGAGCTCCTCAATTTGTACGCCGAAGCAGATGGATTCTGTCTGCCATCGCTGTTCGATCCAAATCCGTTGGTAGTGATCGAAGCGCTTTGGGCGGGACTGCCTTTACTGCTCTCTTCCCGAGTTGGAAATCATCCTGAATGCCTCGTTGCTCAACAAAACGGATTTTTATTCGATCCATTCGCGCCGGAATCCATTGCCGAAGCGGTCTCGCAATGGCTGTCGCTCAGTCTTGAGGAGTTGGACGAGTTCGGAAACCGTTCGTTGGACATTGCCGAACGCGATTTCAGTCCCGATGTGGCCGTCCGTCGCTTCCTGGATCAAGTACTCCCAAATCCCATGGCGTCGATTGCTGGTGCTGCGAATGGAAAACTGAGCCGCCGCCAGGCAGCGAGTTGACGCAATGAGCGAGCCCCTAGTCGTTTATGGTGCAGGAGGGCACGGCAAAGTCGTCGCCGAAATTCTGCTCGCAGGTCGGCAAGAGATTGCAGGCTTTCTCGATGACAATCCTGCACTCAGCGGCTCACTTGTGCTCGGTCTTCCCATCTTCCGTGCTGCCGAATGGCTGGGAAAAAACGCAGGCGCAAGAGTGGCGCTCGGGATCGGCAACCATGCGCAACGGGAACACGCGGCTCAGCAGATAACGAGACTTGGCGGTGAGCTGATCACCGCGATTCATCCGAGCGCGATCATCGCGGGCAGCGCAAGGGTTGGTTCCGGCGTAGTGATCTTGCCTGCAGCAGTATTAAATCCGGACTGTCGCATCGCTGACGGTGTAATCATCAACACCGGCGCGATCGTCGAACATGATGTGAAAATCGGCCGGTATGCCCATATTGCACCGCGCTGCGTAACCGGCGGCGGCGTGGAGATTGGCGACTTCGCCCAAATTGGGATCGGCGCCATCGTGCTCCCCGGAAAACGCATTGGTAAGCATGCGGTGATCGGAGCGGGAGCTGTTGTTACTGAGGACATTCCCGACAACGTAATCGCATCCGGAGTGCCGGCGCGGATCCATTCGCGTCAGAACAGCTAACCAGTCCGGCCCGTTGCCCAACACACCTTACGCAGATATCATCTCGTCTCTACTCACGGTCACCAGGAACTGAACTCAAAATGCACATCTGCTACGTTGCCGACGCGCGTAGTCCGATCGCGAAGAGTTGGATCTTGTACTTTATCGAGAAGGGGCACCGAATTACCGTAATCAGCTCGTACCCTTGTCGCCTCGATGAGATACCAGGAGCAGAGATTATTCAGTTTCCGCTGGTGTGGACTAAGTGGACGAACAGTGGACTCAGTGGACAGAGCTTATCGAGCCAAGCTGCAATACCTTTGCCTACTTTGCCCGTAAGTCTGCGAGTGCAGCTTCGAGCCTGCTTGGCCCCGCTGAACATACGTTTGCGATCCGCCGCGCTTGCAGGAGTCATTTCTGAGCTCAAGCCCGATCTTGTACACGCGATGCGCTTGCCCTACGAAGGGCTGTTCGCCGCGGCAGCGGTGCGCTCTGTGCCGCTGCTGATTTCCGTTTGGGGAAATGACCTCACGCTATTTGCGGCGCGTTATCCATGGCTGGGCAACCTCACCGATGCTGCTCTGCAACGCGTTGACGGTCTGCATTGCGATTGTGAACGCGATCGCATCCTCGCGCTTAAGCGCGGGTTTTCCGAACACAAACCGATTGCGATCCTGCCCGGCAATGGTGGCATTGATACCGGCTTTTATTTCCCTTTACAGCGAGAGCCAGAGGTTCTAAGGGGCTTCGAAATTCCCGGCGATAAGCGATTGGTAATCAATCCACGCGGCATTCGTGCTTACGTGCGCAACGACATCTTCTTCAAGGCGACCCCCCTCGTGCTGCGGCAGGTGCCAGATGCTTTCTTCATCGCTCCGGGCATGCAGGGAAACAAAACTGCTGAGCGGTGGGTGAAGACTCTGGGAATCTCCGACTCCGTGCGCTTGCTTCCCATTTTGGCGCCGAAAGATCTTGCCCGGCTCTTTGCCGCATCGGAAGTAATGGTTTCACCGAGTTCGCACGACGGTACTCCGAATTCCTTGATAGAAGCGATCGCATCCGGATGCCTTCCTGTACTGGGCCGCGTTGATTCGATCAGAGAATGGATTATTCACGAGCAGAACGGTCTATTTTGCGATGAGAGAAGTCCGGAATCGCTTGCTGCTGCGATTATTCGCGCACTCAGCGATGCGGAATTGAAACGGCGCGCAGCACACATAAATCGCGATTTGATCCGGGCCAAGGGCTGAGCGAAGCAAGGTGATGGCCCAGGCGGAAGACTTGTACGAGCACGTGATTCATCAACACGATCGCGGATCTGCCTGGAACCCACGGCAGAGGAAGGCAATCACTGTTGGGGTCGACTAAAGCATGCGAGTGTCCAATCCTCAAAAATCCCCGCGTGCCTTGCGTGACCGAACTCAACGCAATCGAGATGGGTTCAGTTTGCAGGCTCGATATGGAAGCGTTTGCGTTCTGACGCGCTCTGCTCCTGTAGCGAAGAAACCCGTTCAAGCAGATCGGCAAAGTGTTTAGCCTGCTCGGCGCGATTGAAGTGCTGTTCGACGTATGATCGTGCTTTAATTCCCAATTCGGCCCTTAACACGGGGATCGCCCCAATCGCAGCAATGCCTCTGCGAGTGCGCTGTTATCCCCCGGATCGAGATAGACTCCTCCTCCTGATGCCTGCACGACTTCCCGAATCGGACCTTCGATCGCGAGCACGGTGGGTCTGCCGGCCGCCATGTAATCGAATATCTTGTTCGGATATGTGACCTGCAACGAGGGCACATTGGCGAGCGTAGCCACGCAGACATCCGCCGCAGCCAGAATTCGAGGCATGCGCGTTTTCGGCTGTGCCGGCACGAACAGCACATTGGAGAGGCCTAGATCCTGTGCTATCCGCTCCAATTTGGATTTGTGTTTGCCGTCGCCGACAATCACGACTTTGAGATCGGGCTCATTTCGCAGGAGGAACGCGGCTTCTAGAAGAGACTCAACTCCGTTTGCCAGACCGAGCGCACCGGTGTACATCGCGACAAAGCTGTTAGCTAAACCGCACTCTGCTCGAAACTCCTCGCCTTTGTCGCTCGGATCGAACGCTGATGAATCAATACCATTCGCAACCAGGACAATCTTCGATTGGGGAACGCCTTGTTGCTCCAAGTAGCTTCGATATGCAGGGGAATTCACAACAATTGCCGCGGCGAGTCGATAGAAAAGCCTTTCAGAAATCCTGGCCGAGGCAATGAGTAACGGATTGCGTAACAGACCGAGGGCAATTGCAAACTCAGGCCAGAGATCACGCACCTCCAGCACGAATGGCTTTTTGCGAAGCCGCGCAACAGCGAGCGCAGGAAAACATTGGAACACCGGAGGCGAAGTTCCCAGAACTAGATCCTGTGGTCCGGAGCGCAGTGCGAGGAAAAAGGAACTGATGGCAAAGCTGAGAAACGCCAGCATCCTGTGAAAGTAGCTTCTATGCAGATTGCCCGATGCCGGCGCGAAGAGGATTCGGATCCCATACGGATAATTGAACTCCTTCTTCACAGCGCCGGTCAGGTAGCTGGAGCGGCTTGTCACGATTGTGACTTCATGGCCTTGCTCAACCAGTCTCAACGCGATCTCGCAATGACGCGTTCCTCCGGGATCATTAGGGCCGCAGAAGGCCTGATGGATCAGAAGAATTCGCATTTAGCTGACCGTCTGCTCCGCACTACGGGCTCGCACGCGCGGAGTCTGCAGCAGAGGGCTCGAGCGCACCTCGCGCGATGGATAGAAGATATGCAAGATAACGATCGCGACGAGCGGCATCATGTTAATAACAGGAAAGACGAACAACGAGATGAGCCCGTCGCGATAGACTTCGATGAGGTTGCATGCCACGAGCAGATATGCGAGTCGGGAGACAGTGAAGTAGCCCCTCCTGTACGCGGCGTGAAACGCCCGGCCTAAAAGATAAGCAGTGGCGAACGAGAGCAGTATCACTCCGGGATACCAAAAGTTCACGTAGAATTCGCCGAGCATGGTGACGACCATGCCGTCTGCCGCGATGGGCCTTGCGGGCGTAGAGATTTCCTTTTCGAAATCTGCGAGCCCAGGCTTTTCTGGCCACCACGCTCGCGGCACAGCAACCGTGAGTATCCCTGAGTAGGTTCTTCCCCAAAACAGCTTTCCGTGCTGATCAGCCAGAGTAAGCGTGCTCGCCAACTCATCGAGAATCATCTCGTCAGGATGAGTTCCGCGAAAGACATCGGCAATCTGGCGTTCGACGTTCTGCCAGATCGCAATGAGCTCCCCTCCGGACTGCAAACCTTTTCCAATTTCCTTTAAGGGAAAGAAGAGAACCGCGCATGCCAAAAGCGCGATACATGCCTTTGCTGACGGCCATCTCTTGCCCTGCCGATCAACATAGATCTGCACCAAGAGGATCAGCGGGATTAGCAGACGGAAACGGAAGTTGCCCTGATAGGCCGCCAGGCCGAAGTAGGCTGCCAATGGCGCAACGAGTACCATTTTGAAACCGTGACAGTAGATCAGGGCCAGCAACCCTAGTCCGACCCACGATTCCGCCACCACAATCCAATTTGAATCTGCCCAGCTCGCGGCAAGCCCGGACGTCGCAACGCCGGGCAACTTACTCCCTAGGAATATGGCGATCGCTCCGATGGGAATCGCAAATGCGGCGACCAGTCGAATGAGATCGCGCCTGAGCGGAATCGGCTCGAACCGGAACTGAGATTCACTACCTCGTGAATTTCGCGGCGCCGCGAGAATCAAAGCAATGGTCATCGCGATGAGAGCGGTGTCTGCCAGGAGCACGGCGCGAGCGATTTCATTCGCGTTTACGGGATCGGCACCCGGCCAGGAAAACAGCGTCGGCGCGCCATTGAGAATGGCGAGGCTGCGACCTGTGACAAACCAGACGTGAAAGATGAGATAGGGCGTGGCAGGATGCGTCGCTGACAACCGCGCGAAGGCCAGCAAGGCGATCACGCAAAGGGTCCAGATTGCTATATCCAGCAGAACCGTGTTGAAGAGCGGAATCGCCAAGGATTGGGGTGAAAAAGCGCTCGGCAGGATAGCACATTGCCGTGTTCCACAACGTATGTTGTTGAATCCGCTCACGCAGAAGCTTTACTGCGCAAAGCAAGGCACGAAAGTTCATTGGCCAATTTTCACCTACGGTCCCAAATTGTTGTTACTAAAGAGGGAACCAGATAAATACCCAGTTGCATCTTAGGTACAATCCAGAGAAGCT
>CAYNPS010000143.1:6755-9198 GCA_964399125.1 uncultured Terriglobales bacterium | reverse complement strand
GCGCGTCACTGCGTGCAGAGCATTGCGGCGCTCACTAAGGACACCGACGCGCTGCTCGTTGTCGATGCCATTACGGGACTCGGCACCACGCACTTCGACGTGGATGGCTGGGGTATCGACGTAATCATCGGCGGATCGCAGAAGGCGGTCATGATTCCTCCCGGTCTTGCCTATTGCGCAGTTAGCGAGCGCGCATGGAAGCGGATGGAGACAAGCAAAAACCCGCGCTACTACTTCGATCTGCGCAAAGAGCGGAAGTCGGCAGCGGCCGGCGAATCGGCGTACACACCGGCTGTAGCGTTAATTGCGGCGCTCGGGGCAGCGCTCGACTACATCGCAGCCGGCGCTGGAGGCGACATCGCTGCTGGACGCGATGCGCTCATTCACAACGCGGAGGTTGTATCGGAAATGACCCGCGCTGCGGTTCAAGCGTTCGGACTCAAGCTCTTCGCGCCCACTGCTCCGGCAGCTGCAGTAACGGCGGTGCTTGCGCCGGAAGGTACCGATTCGGGAAAGGTCGTGAAAGGATTCAAGGAGCAGTTCGGCGGCGTGATCGCCAATGGTCAGGGCGAGATGAAAGGCCAGCTCTTCCGCATTGCGCATCTAGGCTTCTTCGACTATCTCGATACGATCGCGATGGTCGGCGGCCTCGAGCACGTGCTTGGGCCGATTCTTGGCCGCAATCTCCTCGGAGTTGGATTGAAAGCCGCGCAAGAAGTCTATGCGAAGCGCAAAGGCACTACGCTGGTGCAACTGCTCGAAGCTGATCAGCGCTGTTCCTGCGGGCGGACGTCAGAAGTGTGTTCGTCGAGTCTGGCTGTGACTGCCTAGCCAACGTGGAGCCGGCCGCCCTCGGCCGGGTGTTCGGCGGGACTTCCCATCGGCTGTGGTAGTCCCAAATCACGGAATTAGAAATTCAACAACGCGGACAGCCTCTCGACTAAGAACCCGGCCGGGGGCGGCCGGCTCCACGTTGTCATCGCCTACATACCGAGGTCTTCATGAAAATCCTTATAGCTGAAAAAGTTTCTCCGGCAACGCTCAAGGTCTTCCGCGACGAGCCGGATTTCGAAGTTATCACTCACGAGCAGATGGGCGATTTGGCAACCGCTGTCCGGGACGCCGACGCGCTTGTCGTGCGCTCTGCAACCGATGTAAACGCCAAGCTGATCGAGTCTGCGCAGAAGCTGCGCGTCATCGGACGCGCCGGAGTTGGTGTGGACAACGTCGATGCCGACGCTGCCACCCGCAAAGGCATCGTGGTAATGAACACACCCGGCGCGAATGCAATTGCGGTCGCTGAACACACCATCGGACTCATGATTTCTCTGGCTCGCTTCATTCCCAAAGCGGACCAGACCACCCGCGCAGGCAAATGGGAGAAGAAGTCGATGCAAGGGACCGAGCTGAAAGGCAAAACACTGGGGATCATCGGACTCGGCCGCGTAGGAGTCGAAGTTGCGCGTCGCGCGAAGGCGTTCGGCATGAAAGTTCTTGCCTACGATCCGTTCGTCTCTCAGCAGCTCGCACGCGATCTGGAAATTGAACTGGGCGGTCTCGATTCGCTCTATTCGAACTCCGATTTCATCTCTCTTCATGTCGGCTTAACGCCGCAAACTGCGGGCATGATCAACGCGGCATCGATTGCGAAGATGAAGAAAGGCGTTCGTCTGGTGAACTGCGCGCGAGGCGAGCTGATCGACGATGCGGCCCTATTACAAGCGCTCAATTCAGGCCAAATTGCAGGAGCTGCTCTCGACGTTTTCACCCAAGAGCCGCCAAAAGAAAACGCACTACTAGCAGCGCCGAACGTAATTGCAACCCCGCACATCGCCGGATCTACAAATGAAGCGCAAGAGCTCGTTGGCGTACAAATCGCGCTGCAAGTGAAGGAGTATCTCAAGCGGGGTGTCATCCAAAATGCGGTCAACGTACCCTCTCTTTCGGACGACGAATATCGCGACATGCGTCCATACATCGATCTCGCCGAGAAGCTTGGTCTCTTTTTGGGACAGCTCAGCGAAGGGAATGTTGAAAGCATCACTGTCGCTTATCACGGACGCGTTGCCGAATGGAAAACAGCTCTGCTGCGTAACTCAGCACTGAAGGGCGCTCTTAAGCACAGCATTGATAATGTGAACCTCGTCAACGCCAACACCATAGCGGCAGAGCGTGGCATTCAGGTGCAGGAGCAGAAGAAGCCGGAAGATTTGAGCTCGGGAAATATCATCTGGCTGAATGTTCGCACGCAACAGGGTGAGCACCGAGCGCGAGCGGCGGTTCTGCATGGACGCTATCCGCGCCTCCTGGATCTGGACGGATTCCGCGTCGAAGCTCCGCTGGGAGGATTCCTGACTGTTCTTCGCAATCGCGATGTGCCCGGCGTAATCGGCCAGGTTGGAACCGTTTTGGGAAAGAATCAAATCAACATCGCCAATTTCGC
>CAYNPS010000143.1:3542-6655 GCA_964399125.1 uncultured Terriglobales bacterium | reverse complement strand
CCCGAAACATAAATGGCACCCGTTTCAGGGTGCCATTTTGCTAACACGTATTTCCGGCCGACTAGATATCCAGGTTCTTCACGTCCAGTGCGTTCTCTTCGATGAACTTGCGACGCGCTTCGACATCCTCACCCATCAGTGTGGTGAAGATCGTTTCCGTTTCCGCGATGTCTTCCAGCTTCACCTGCATGAGGCTGCGGATCTCGGGATTCATCGTGGTTTCCCAAAGTTGAGTCGAAGTCATCTCGCCAAGACCTTTGTAGCGCTGAACGTCATAGTCTTTCTTGCCCTGGCTAAGGACATATTCAAAGAGCTCACGCGGAGACTGCTTCTCAACCGGCTCGCCTGTGCTCTTGCGCTTAACCGTGCCCTTCTCCTGTTTCGTCGCTTCGGCCGAGGCGATCGGAGTCTCTGCTTCCTCTTCCGCCGCTTTGCCTTTTTCCGCTTTAGCGACCTGTTCGATGATGAACGGCGGCTCCATGTAGTTGGCGATTTGCTTGTACTTTGAGATCATCTGCCGGTATTCAGGCGAGGTGATCAGCTCCCAGTTGATGACTCGTTCGGCGCCCTGCGAATCGACGAAGCTGACCAGCCAGGTGTTGTGCTCTTCTTCGTGACGCGTTTGAACCGATTTGAGACCAAGATCCTTCAGCAGGCCTTTGATACGCTTCTCGAGCTCTTTCACCTTCGCCGGAACGCTTTTGTCCGAGCCTTCGAAATCGGCGCGCGCAGTGAAGTCAATCCTGGGCAGCAGCTCGGCGATGCGTTCTTCGCGCAGGTGCTTGTTCACTTTCTCGAAGAAGCCGAGGTACTCGTTGAGCTTGGTCATGAACTTCGTCAGTTCAGGGCCTTCCAGCTTGGCAGCGCCTTCGCCGTAGCGCACGGTCATACCGTCGGCGGCTCGACGGACCATCACCTTCACGAACTCGCGGTCGTCCTTGATGTACTGCTCGAATTTTCCCTTCTTGATGCGATACAGGGGAGGCTGCGCGATGTACACGTGTCCACGCTTGATCAGCTCCGTCATGTGGCGGAAGAAGAACGTGAGCAGCAGCGTGCGGATGTGCGATCCGTCGACGTCGGCGTCGGTCATGAGAATCACTTTCCCATAACGGAGCTTCACGGGATCGAAGTCTTCCTTGCCGATTCCACACCCGAGCGCAGTGATCATCGCGCGAATTTCTTCGTGTCCGAGCATCTTGTCGTAGCGCGCTTTTTCGACGTTGAGAATCTTTCCCTTCAGCGGCAGAATCGCCTGGAAGCGGCGATCGCGGCCCTGCTTTGCCGTCCCGCCTGCTGACTCACCTTCGACGAGATAGATCTCGCAGCGATCGGCGCTACGCTCGGAGCAGTCGGCGAGCTTGCCCGGCAGGCCTCCACCATCGAGCGCGCCTTTTCGGCGAGTAAGATCGCGCGCCTTGCGTGCTGCTTCGCGAGCACGCGCGGCATCGATTGCCTTGTTGATGATTCGGCGAGCGACAGTCGGATTCTGCTCAAGGTACGCACCGAGCCGCTCGTTAACAAATGCCTGCACAGTACCGGCAATGTCGGAGTTGAGCTTGCCTTTCGTCTGTCCCTCGAACTGCGGCTGCGACAGCTTTACACTCACCACTGCTACGAGTCCTTCGCGTACGTCGTCACCCGAGAGGCTCTCGCTCTCCTTGAGGAGCCCTAGCTGCTTGCTGCCCGCGTAGTTGATCGTGCGAGTAAGCGAAGTTCGGAAGCCGGAAAGATGTGTGCCGCCATCCACCGTGTTGATGTTGTTCGCAAATGAGAACACCGACTCGGAGTAGCCGTCGTTGTACTGGACGGCTATCTCCATGCCCACTCCGTCGCGTTCGGCTTCCATGTAGATTGGCTTGTCGTGCAGCACCGTCTTTCCACGATTGAGGTGCTTCACGAACTCAGCAATGCCGCCTGTGTACTTGAACTCCGCGTGCTTGGCTTCACCTGTCTTGCTATCAGTAGCGCGTTCGTCGGTGAGCGTAATCGTCAGGCCCTTATTCAAGAACGCGAGCTCGCGCAGACGCTGCGCCAGAGTGTCGTAGTTGTACTCGATCGTGGTGAAGATCTCTTTGTCAGGTAGAAAATGGACTTTTGTGCCGCGCTTCTTGGTGGTGCCTGTTTTTTTGAATTTCGAAGCTGGTATTCCTTTGGAGTAGCTCTGCTCCCACACGAATCCATCGCGCCAGATTTCGAGATCTAGCTGATGCGAGAGAGCGTTTACGCAGCTCACGCCTACACCGTGCAGACCACCTGAAACTTTGTAAGTCGAGGAATCAAACTTTCCGCCTGCGTGCAGAACCGTGAGAACCACTTGCGCTGCGGGCAGCTTCTCTCCGTGGTACTCCATGTCGTCAACGGGAATGCCCCGTCCGTTATCTACGACGGTGATTGAGTTGTCGATGTGGATCGTGACGTCAATGCGATCAGCATGTCCGGCGAGAGCCTCGTCAACGGAGTTGTCCACCACCTCATAGACGAGGTGGTGCAAGCCCATCTCTCCCGTAGAACCTATGTACATGGCCGGACGGAGGCGCACAGCCTCCAAGCCTTCCAAGGCCTTAATGCTCTCGGCTGTGTACTCGCCGTTGGTGCTGCCGTTCGCCTTCTTCGGCTTTGGCTCTTTTTCTGCGTTCAGTTTTTGTTCCACTTGCGTTCTGGCTGCTGCGCTTTCTTTCAACGGGGACCCCACTCGGAAATTCTAAGGACAGGAATTACCCTGCAATCACTGCGGGCTGGGCGCAAAAACAATGCAAAACAGTTGATTATTCAGGGATTTATCGCCTTTTGAGACACTACGATTTTAGCACAAAAATGACGACTTGGAGCTACGGCTTCGTGAGCTCCTAAACCGAGCACAGGCAGGACGGGTAAAGTTCCCAAACGGTCCGAGCGCGTCTCCGCGACGGGCTGTCAGAAGCTCAGAGCCTGTCAAATCGTCCCCGTTTTCCACAGCCTTCCACAGAAAATCTTGTTTTCAAACTCAACACCTCTTGATATTGTCCAGTCACCAAAGTAACCACATTTTGAATTACGTCGGTAATGAGGTTACTCAGGCACTACTTAGGGGGAATCCCATGAAAAAGTCGCTCCGTCTGCTGTTCGCCACC
>CAYNPS010000143.1:0-3442 GCA_964399125.1 uncultured Terriglobales bacterium | reverse complement strand
GGCACTACTTAGGGGGAATCCCATGAAAAAGTCGCTCCGTCTGCTGTTCGCCACCATCGTTATGGCTGCTGCTGTGGCCTCTGCCGCTACTTCAAACTCGAAGAACCTGCTCGGAGCGGGCTGTGAACCAGTCCCGGTTTGTCCTCCGGGAGTCTGCGCAGTTAACTAGTAACCGGATACTAACGGTTACCATAGTTCAATATTTTGCCTTGATCTAGGGCGGGTTAAGGGCTATTCTCCTCGCGAATAGGTGAACCATGCCCTCCGCCCTTTCACTGCAGTCTGAGCTGATTTGGATCGCCTCGCCCATTCTTCAGCTTCTTTGCGTTTTTCTCCTGTTTAAACGTAAGTTGTTGCCACAATTCAAGTTTCTTGCCTCCTTTTTCGTGTTTATCACCATTAAGGCAGGCATTCTCTTCCTTTGCTATCACTATTCGTCGCCGCAATCGTGGACTTACTACTCTGCGTATTGGGTAGCAACCGCGATGCAGGACGTATTCATGATTGCGGTGCTTTACGAACTCTTCTGCGCGGCGTTTAAGCCATTTGCCGGTCTGCAGGATCTTGCAAAAGTCGTCTTCAAGTGGGCGGCCGCTTCCATTTTCTTTATTGGGTTCTTGGTCTTCGCGTCGATGCCCTCTTCTCAGGGCATGAAGTTCAATTGGCTAATTTTGGGCGTTTACGACTTTGAGCGCATTGTTCGGGTGATGGAATGCGCACTTCTCATGTTCCTCTTCATTGGCTCGAATCATTTAGGAGTTTCGAAGAAGAACCGCGTTTTTGGTTTCGCCCTTGGGTTTGGAGTTGATGCTTTCTTCCAGCTAGTGGTCTATAGCGCGATGGTCACTTCCCACGTAAGCGGGCTTCACAGGTTGGGGGAAATTCTACCCGTAGTGTATTTTGCGTCTCTCTTGATCTGGGTGGCCTATCTTGTTCAGCCGGAGCGTCAGCGCGAGTCGGTTCACATTCCTCTCGATTCGCCTCTTCTCCGTTGGAACGAAGTTGCGCTCGCTCTTGGTCACAGCACGAAGCTTGCAATTAACGGGACTCCTGAGCCATTCATGCCTACAGTTGAGCGCATGGTCGAGCAGGTAATGCAAAAGGAAATGCTCGTTGATCAGCGCCCAGCGCGACTGGTCTAGAACTGCTTTTCCCTATAAGCCGTCCCACTTTGGGACGGCTTTTGCCTTTCAGGCGCTGGTAACAACCATAAGGCTGAGGATTGCGCTGGATGCCACCAGGATGAAAGCACTGGCGGCTACCAGCCGATAAAATCGCCCGCGAAAAAACCGCGATTCGAGAAGGTCCGCATAGATGCCGCCCACGAACATCAGGGCGAACGGCACTGCACGCAATGCTGATGCTGCCGCGAACTGTCCAGGCCACCACGGCAGCAATACCGCCGCAATCAGGGGAGCAGCATTTCCAAAATAGCGAGTCCTCCTCCAGAGACAGAAGACGACAACAGCTGAAACGAATGCGACAATCTCGAGCAATCCGCCGGGAAGATTGAGGAATAACACCAACCGTCGCCCGGTGAGCGTCAGGTATTCCGAATTGGGAAGGAGCGCGGCCGCGGACAGATCGCGTAGGTTGAAGCCGAAGCAAAAAAGCAAAACGACGAAACCAATGCTAGAGCTGATCGCCAGCACCACTAGTGCAGGAGCTCTCCGCTTAGGGGCAACATAGGCCATGAATCCAGCTGCGAGGAGCACCCCTATAATCGCCGCGCTGACGCTAGCAGCCGCCGTGAGGCCGACTGCGAAACCGAGTAAGGCGATTCTTGGTCGCCACTTTGGGGCAGGAGCATAAAGCGTGTGCGCAACGCCGATGGCCGTGAACACCAGTCCGAACAGTCCCCAGGCAGCGAGGATCGCAGCATCGACCGTAGCGCTGGCCAGCAGTACTGGCGGACTAAAGCAATAGAGAGCAAGAGCAACGTAGCCGCCCGCATCGCCGAACAGGCGCCGTGCGACCCACCATAAAGCTGCTCCCAGCCAGAGGCCAAACAGCACGAATGGCAGGCGCACCAGCCAGCGATTCGGCGGTGCATAGATATTGAACTCGACTGCGTTTTGCCGGAACCGACGCGCGATTGAAGGCAGGAATCCTGCGCAACGCAAAGTGAGAATACTGTCGCCTGGAATCAGCGGAGAACGAGCATTGAGAAGTTGGCGATGTGACCAGAGTGCCTCTCCAGCCAGGGCGTTACGCGTCTCGGACATCGTGAGCGGCAAGTGCGCAACCAGCCACAAACTTTCTATGAGAAAGACCAGAAGAAACGCCGCTGCGAGCTTTTGCGCTCGGTGAATCTCAAACCGCACGCTGCGGTAGTTCATTTCGGAAGTCTTAATCTATCACGCGGGTCGGGCCAGAAAGGAAATCAAGGTAGTCTGCATTGTGGCGATGAAGATCGAGGGGAGAGTTTGTGCCGGTCATCCTTCATTCATCCGCTCTCTCAAAGCTCGCCCCGAGACTCTTGACATTCCCATTGTGGTCCTGTCCGCGAAGCGGAGCCCTCGGGAACCACGTGCGGATGTTTGCGTGAAGAAAAATGCCGATATGTACGCTGAATTGCGAAGAGTGCTTACTTTGGCAAGGAATGAGGCATAGCTCAGCGCATCCCTAATGGCAAAGAAGCTTCCGCCGACACATGAATATCGGCAAAATCACCCAGTTTGTACTTAGGGAAAGCCGCAGCCGCGATCATGGCTGCGTTATCGGTTGAAAGTCCTCGACCCGGAAAAAAGACGCTTAATCCTGCTGCCTGCGCACGGGAGACGAATTCAGTTCGGAGTCGTCCATTCGAAGCCACGCCTCCACTTACTATCAGTGACTCGACTTCAAACTGCTCCGCTGCGCGCAATGTCTTGCGCACGAGGTCCTGCACTACCGCTTCCTGGAAAGAGGCGATCAGATCCAGAGTTAGCTGATCAACATTTGTCAGATAGTCTTCCGCTTTTGGTTCGTGAATTCTTGCGAGCGCAGCTCTTCGCTTCTCAATCGAGTCAGCCAACGCGTGAGCTTGAACAAATCGAAGAACAGCCGTTTTGATTCCGCTGAAAGAAAAATCGTAGGTCTCTTCGGCGTCACCACCGCGTCGTTTCTGCCTGATCTTGATTTGCGACAGCGGCACAGTCACGGCATGCGGATTTCCATGAGCAGACAGCTTTTCGATGATAGGTCCGCCGGGATAGCCCAATGCGAGCAGCTTCGCAACTTTGTCGAAGGCTTCGCCGGCAGCATCATCGAGGGTGCGTCCGACATTGTGGTACGACCATTCCCCAGCAGATCGATTGACGAGGTAAAGATGCGTGTGTCCGCCGGAAACAACCAGCGCAAGCGCCGGCAATGCGAGTTCCGGCAACTGAGATCGTCGGTGTTCGAGCAGCACTGCGTGAATGTGCCCCTCGAGATGATTGACTGCGATCAGTGGTTTTGC
>CAYNPS010000142.1:5493-9382 GCA_964399125.1 uncultured Terriglobales bacterium | reverse complement strand
CCGGAATGGTGTTCTTATACGGGGTATGGAGCTGAGTCGGCGGCTCTACGCCCGACTCTCGGGCATGGCGCGACAGCGCTTCGAGCAATTCTGCTGCGCGGGAAGGACCTTCTTCTTCGACGATCTGATCAAAGGCTTCAAGCCATTCATTTACTTCACCTTGATCAGATTCCACCGGTTCAGCCGGCAAGACTGGATAGGCGTTCATGACTACCATGATAGAACCAGTATGCTCCTCTGCACGTGACAATGGTCACTGCAAGCTTCACAGTCACAAAACTCCGAAGCCGCGAAATCAACAGCTTTGAAAACGGCTAGATAAAGGGGGAGGGCCGGACGTTCGACCTCGACGATTCTAGTCGCTTATTGTGCTGATCGGGTGAACATTTGTAGATGCTTCGAGAGGGCCCGTCGAATCAGATTTGGCGCGTGCTCAACGCGATTCTTAGCAGAAAAGCAAGTTCGTAGATTCGGCCGCGACAGCGCCCTCGAAACGTTCATTGTAGGCTGGCTGTCTAGCCTGCAACTTACATTCCGCCGGTTCCCTCGTAGCTGGTGAGCTGTTCGGCAATCTTCGACTTGTCGCCCACAACAACCATTGTGAGCTTGTCGGGAACGATGTACTTCTGCGCTATCTGTTGCACCTGTTCAGCAGAGACGCCGTAGATTTTCTGTACGTACGTGTTCAGATACTCATCGCCAAGCTTATGCAGGTCGACGTACTCAAGCTGCCCGATGACGCCACCGCGGCTGGAGTTGCGCAGCACAAATACGCCGGCAAGATAGTTTTTGATGCCTTCGAGTTCCTGGGCAGACGGCGGTTCTTTCTGCAAGCGGTCAATCTCATACAGGATTTCTTTGATCGAGGCTCCGGTGTATTGTGCGGTTACGTCCGCGACCTCGACCCAATAGGCGTCGCGATAATGCGCTGCCAGTTGGCTGAAGGGTGAATAGGTGTATCCCTTCTGCTCGCGGATGTTCGACGTAATGCGCGACCCGAAGGAACCACCGAGAATTGCGTTCGTCACCTGCAGCGGAATGAAATCGGGATTGCTTGGATCAATGGTTGGCAGGCCGATGAACAAAGTCGATTGCACCGCACCTGGCCGATCAATGACGGAAAGCTCGCGTTTGGTGACAGGCTTGGGAATATCGATGAGCGGATCTGGTCCATGTGACCACGATGAAAAAGCTTCGGTGATCGCCTTCTTCACCGCTGCCGAATCGAATTTGCCGGCGACATAGATGTGCGTGCGCGCTGCGCCGAAGTTGTCTTTGTAGAACTTCTGCACATCCTCGATCGTGTAGCCCTGGATCATCTGCTCACTGGGGAACAGGCGTCCATAAGGATGGTTCGGATACAGCTCCTTCACGAACTGCTCGCGCGCGATTGGCTGTGGCTGCGATTTCTGAATGCTGAGACTACGGAGCTGATCTTTCTTCAGGCGGTCGAGTTCGGAAGCGGGAAGCGCCGGATGCATCGCGACATCGGCCAGCAGAGATACCATTTTGGGGCCAAACTCGGAGAGCACATCGCCTGAGATGCTCGTAGTGTCCGGCCCAACGCTTACGTCGATCGACCCTCCCATCGAGGCGGCCTCTTGCGCCACCTGTTGAGCCGATTTGGTCGCCGTTCCTTCTTTCATCAAGCTGGTAGTGAGATCGGCGAGCCAAACCTGGTCTGCAGCTTCGTTGAGATTCCCTGCGCGCACGCTCACCGCAATCATCACCTTGGGAATCGAGCCGTACGGAACGAGCGTTGCCTCGAGGCCGTTCGGAAGTGAAAACTTCTCCTGCTGCGGCACTTTGAACGGCTTCGGAGCGCTCCCCGGAGGCGGTGATTGCTTTTTCGCTTGCGTGCTCTGCGTTGGCGTGGCGTTTTCTTGTGCGACTGCCACAAAGCACGCCAGAGCGAAGAACAATGTGCAGATCAGAGTAGTAATTCGATTTCGCATGTCTCTCTCCTTCGCTCGTCAATTACCTGAGTTGCTGGCTTGCGCGCTCTGCGTCGCGGCGCCTGGTTCGATCGCCAGCACGGTTCGGTTCGTTGGGCGCAGATATTCCTGCGCGGTTTTCTGAATCAGCGCCGGCGTAATCTTTCGGAATTGTGATTCGATATTGTTTACCCGCGACGGATTGTCATCGAATAGCGCAAAGCTGGCGAGCATATCGGCAAGTCCAAATCCGTTAGATTGGCTGACCTGATCGTAGAAATCAGAGCGCAGTTTTACGAGCGCACGGTCGAGCGTCTTCTGATCGATGGGCTTGTTGCGCAGTGGATCGATCACAGCGTCCATCGCCTGGAGAATGTCATCCTCTTTGACGTTGCTGTCGTGGAAGAGATACGCCGTCCACAGCATGGGACCGTTGTAGTCGTACATATTCCCGAGGAGGTTAATTCCGCCTTCGACCCCGCCCGTCATGCCTTTCTTCTGCACCAACTCCTGATGCAGCAGACTGTCGTCGCCCTGCAAAAGGATCTGATCGAGCAATCCCATTGCGTAGTACTCAGGCGTGTTCCGGTCCGGCATGTGATAAGCCACTGCCAGAGCCGGCCGCTTGGCCTGCGGATCAACCTTGCTGGCTTTCTTCTCTTTTTCCTGTCGCGGCTCGCTGAGATCCGGCTCTTTCACCTTCTGCGCGGCAGGAATCGTAGCGAAATATTTGTCGATCATCTTGCGCGCGTCCGCCGGCTCGAAATCACCGACCACAGCCAGCGCCGCGTTGTTGGGAGCGTAGTAGGTTTTGAAGAACTGCTGCACATCCGGGAGCGTCGCAGCTTCGATGTCCTTCAGATCGCCGTAAAAATTATGCGCGTTATACCAATTGCTATTCGCGTACTGCGGGATATCCAGCCAGGGGAATCCGCCATACGGACGATTGAGCACGTTCACCTTCACTTCGTTCCCGACTACGCCCTGCTGGTTCTTGAGGTTGTCCTCTGTCACGCTAAGTCCACGCATGCGATCGGCTTCGGCCCAGAGCATCGTTTCCAGCTTGTTGGCGGGAACGATTTCGAAGTAGTTAGTGAAATCGAACCGAGTGGATCCGTTTAGCGTTCCACCGTTCTGCTGAACAAGCTTAATCATCTCCATCTTGCCGAGGTTCTGCGAGCCTTGGAACATCATGTGCTCAAACAGGTGCGCGAAGCCGGTGCGGTCCTTTGGTTCAACACGAAAACCGATGCGGTAGTAAACAGCCACGGCCACCGTCGGCGCCGAGTGATCGGGTGAGAGCGCGACCCGGAGCCCATTCGGCAGCTTGTAATAGATAACAGGAACTGTGAATGTGTTGCTCGGCGTACCGTTTGGTGCAGGCGGGAGCGCGAACGTGATTACACACATAAGGAAAATCAAGACGAGCGCCGCGCCCGAACGCAGGAAGGTGCTCATGACATACCTCTCAGGATGGAAAGTGAAGCTCGTTTCTGAGCGTTAAACTAAATGGACAGACAGAGACTTGCAAGCATAGACGGGACGAAAGCACGTTGGTTAGCTTCGACTACTCCGCCAACTCGAACTCCTGCTGATACTGCGCAACGGTCCTGATACGATTGACGGTTTCGTTCGTGCGTTCTATGAGTAGACTGGACCGCTGCAGGCCTCTCTGATGAAAACAAAACTCGGCAAGAGAAAGCCCGAAGCCAAAACTCCTGCCGCGTCGAAGCATTCCTCTAATAAGAACGGGGCCTCGCGAGAGAAGTATCCGATCCGCAAGAATCCTCACGGCATTCCTGACTACCGCCTCGAAATCCCGAGCTTCCGAACGGTCGAAGAGTGGGTCGATGATCAATTTCGCTACAAAGTCGAAGGCGACCTCTCGGCCAAAGCTCCTCCGTTGCGTGAATCGAGATACCTCAACAAAGATCAAACGATCGAGATCTACCGCT
>CAYNPS010000142.1:0-5393 GCA_964399125.1 uncultured Terriglobales bacterium | reverse complement strand
GGCGCGCCGACCGGAGGCCGCGACGCCGGTTCCCATTTTGGGGATATCCATAAGCATCACATCGCCGCGCCGATCTCGATGCTCGGCGATCTGATTCCGGTGCTGTCAGGCGTAGCTCTCGGCGCCCGCCTTCAAGGCAAGAACATCGCGTGTCTCACCTGGATCGGCGATGGCGGCCAATCCACCGGACCAACCTACGAAGGCTTCAACTTCGCCGCCGTGCAAAAGCTCGGCGTGATTCTGATCGTCGAAAATAACCTGTGGGCTTACTCGACGCCAGTAGATCGACAGGTTGCCTGCCGCGATCTCGCCGATCGAGCGATCGGGTACGGAGTGCCCGGAGCAATCATCGACGGCACCGATCCGAACCAGGTCTATGACGTGACCTACGAAGCGGCGCAGCGCGCCTACGCCGGCGAAGGGCCGATGCTGATCGAAGCGAAAATGATGCGAATGCGCGGACATGCCATGCACGATGCCGCAGCTTACGTTCCAAAACAGTACTTCGAGTACTGGAGCAAACGCGATCCGATCGCGCGCATGGAAAAATACCTGCTCGGCAAAGCGTGGCTGACCGAAAAATCCAATCGCGAACTGATCGACTCCGTGCAGCGCGAGATCGACGAAGATCGCGAGATCGCAGAAGCATCTCCGTATCCGGAAGGACCCACGGCTAGCGAGCGCCTCTTCTGCGACAACAATGTTGAGATCCCATTTTTGTACGGCGGGCCAAAGGTAAAGATAGTGGAGAAGCAGAAGCTAGCGGCAGCCAGCGATGTGGCACATTTGCGTTAACCACCGAGACACGGAGGCACGGAGGAGTTTGCTTTTCGGACTGTCTCACGGTAGTGAATGCTTTTCTCCGTGTCTCAGTGTCTCCGTGGTGAAGAACTGACATGCCCACCTATCTCGAAGCAATCCGCGAAGGCATTTGGGAAGAGATGGAGCGCGATCCCGCCGTCTTCTGCATTGGCGAGGATATCGGCGTGTACGGCGGCGCGTTCAAAGTCACGGAAGGATTTATTCATCGTTTCGGCAGCGAACGCGTGATCGATACACCTATCGCTGAATCGGCGATCGTGAGCGCGGCTTTCGGTGCTTCTTTGACCGGAATGCGTCCTGTGGCCGAATTCCAGTTCATGGATTTCATCAGTTGCGCGCACAATCAGATCATCAACATGGTGGCGAAGGCGAACTATCGCTGGAACGCTCCTGCGCCGCTGGTGCTCCGCGGACCTTCGGGTGGAGGAGTGAGCGGAGGGCCATTTCACTCGCAGAATCCCGAAACCTACTACGCGCACACGCCGGGGTTGAAAGTAATCTGTCCGGCAACAGCGCGCGATGCCAAAGGCCTAATCAAAGCGGCGATTCGCGACAATAATCCCTGTCTCTTCTTCGAACACAAATTTCTGTATCGCCGCATTAAAGAAGAGCTGCCGAGCGAGGACTACACCGTCGAAATCGGCAAGGCGCGCGTCCATCGTGAGGGCCGTGATGTGAGCGTGATCACCTATGCAGCGATGGTGTATGTAGCGCAAGAAGCGGCGGACATCCTGGCGAAAGAAGGAATCGAAGTCGAAATCCTCGACCTGCGCACGATCGCGCCGCTCGACAAAGAAGCCATCGCGGACACGGTAAAGAAAACGAATCGCGTGATCATTCTTCACGAAGATACGAAGACGGGCGGCATCGCGGGAGAGATCGCAGCAGTGATTAACGAACTCGCGTTCGATGATCTCGACGCGCCAATCACGCGCATCGCATCGCTCGATACCCCAGTGCCGTTTTCGCCGCCGCTGGAGAAGTTTTTCCTTCCCAAAGTGGAAGACGTGGTTAGAGAGGCGCGCAGGCTGCGAGCCTATTAGTTCCGGGACGGACTAGTTGCGGACCGACGCGCGCCCCCGCGCGGGTTTTAGTTTTAATTCCACCCAAAACCCCGGCCGAGGGCGGCCGCGGGTCCTGCCTCCGTTACTTCCCGCTGCGCTTCTCGACCTTTGCCCAGGTGTCTTTCAATGCAACCGTGCGATTGAACACAAGAGCTCCTGGTTTCGAATCGGGATCGATACAAAAATACCCCAGTCGCTCGAACTGATACGCAGTTCCGATTTGGGCATTGGCTAATGACGGCTCGAACTTGGCCTCGTTAACGATCTCCAGCGAATTCGGATTGAGATTGTGGGTCCAATCTTTCCCCTCTTCCACTTCGCTGGGATTTTCTTTGAGGAAAAGGTTTTCGTAGAGCCGCACTTCAGCCGGAACGGCGTGCGCTGCCGAAACCCAGTGAATCGTTGATTTTACCTTGCGTCCATCAGGCGCGTTGCCGCCGCGCGTCGCCGGATCGTACATGCAATGCACTTCGACGACTTCTCCATTTGCGTCCTTCACCACGTTCGTGCAGGTGATGAAGTAGCCGTAGCGCAGGCGGACCTCGCGCCCCGGAGAGAGCCGATAGAACTGCTTCGGCGGATTCTCGCGGAAGTCGTCGCGCTCGATGTAGAGCACGCGCGAGAATGGTACCTTCCGCATTCCAGCGCGTGCGTCTTCCGGATTATTTATCGCGTCCATCTGCTCGACCTGGCCTTCGGGATAGTTGTCGATAACGACCTTCAACGGACGCAGCACCGCCATCACTCGCAAAGCGCGCTTATTCAGATCTTCGCGCTGGAAATGCTCGAGCATCGCCAGCTCGATCACGCCATTCGTCTTCGATACTCCGAGCGAGTTGCAGAAGTTGCGCAGTGCCTCCGGTGTATATCCGCGGCGACGAACCGCCGAAAGCGTTGGCATGCGTGGATCGTCCCATCCACGAACCCGTCCTTCATTTACTAATTGCAGCAGACGGCGCTTACTCAGAATCGTGTAGGTCAGATTGAGACGATCGAATTCGATCTGCTGGGAATGAAAAATGCCGAGCTGCTCGATAAACCAGTTGTACAGTGGACGATGATCTTCGAACTCCAGCGTGCAAATGGAATGAGTAACTTTCTCGATCGAGTCCGACTGTCCATGCGCAAAGTCGTACAGCGGATAAATGCACCACTTGTTTCCGGTGCGGTGATGTTCGGCATGAAGAATGCGATACATCACCGGATCGCGCATGTTCAGATTCGGCGAAGCCATATCGATCTTGGCTCGCAGCGTGCGTGATCCGTCGGGGAACTCGCCTTTCCTCATGCGCTCAAACAGATCGAGGTTTTCCTCGACTGAGCGGTTCCGATATGGGCTATTCGTTCCAGGCTCGGTGAGCGTGCCGCGCGTTTTCCGAATCTCCTCAGCACTGAGATCATCCACGTAAGCCTTACCGTCCTTGATCAGTTGCACGGCCCATTTGTAGAGCTGATCGAAATAATCGGACGCGTAATACATCCGATCTTCCCAATCGAAACCAAGCCATCGAACATCGCGAATAATGGAATCGACGTATTCCTGCTCCTCCTTTTCTGGGTTCGTATCATCGAAACGGAGGTTGGTTTTGCCGCCAAACTCGGCAGCTAAGCCAAAATTCAGGCAAATCGATTTGGCGTGGCCGAGATGCAGATATCCATTCGGCTCAGGAGGAAAGCGCGTTTGCACGTGTCCTCCGAATTTATTCGTTTCGAGATCGCGAATGATGATCTCGCGAATGAAATTAGACGGAGCGCCGCCTGTGCTCGACTCGGGTGCAGTGGCTGGTTCCGCGATGGGATTCGTTGGATTCATTAATAGGGTAGCCGAAGATTCGCTTAAGGCGCTGCTCCTATTATGCCGTATGGGGCGATTTGAGAGCGGTTCGTGCTAAGCGGAATTGGGATAGACTCAGCAGCCATGTTGCGCGTCGCGCTTGGGTTCCGCATGCATTCTGGATGGGGAGTGATGGTCGCTCTCGATCAGAATCACTCAATCGTGCAGCGTGATCGCGTTGAGCTAGTCGACGACCAGATGCCCGGCGGGAGACAGCCTTACCATTACGCGAAGGAACTTGGCTTGCAACCGGCAGAGAGCTATCTGATCGAATACATCATGGCTTGCGACGGCTCCGCCCGCAAATGGCTGAAGAGAACTCTTTCCAATCTGAAGACTCGAGACTATCGTGTAGTGGGAGCAGGAATCGTATCGGCATCACCTCGCAGGTTGCCGCCGCTTTCACAGATCCTTGCTGCACATCCGCTCATACATACGGCTGAAGGCAATCTGTTTCGCGAAGTTATCCGACGGAGCTGCGAATCAGCGGGGATTCCTGTTTTGGGATTGCCAGAACGAGAGATTGAGGCACAGGCCCAACGGCAACTAGGCTCACGCGTCGAAGCACTCAAGGAAATGATTGAGACCTCCGGCAGGTCTCTAGGTCCGCCGTGGAACTCCGACCACAAACGCGCAGCTACTGCTGCCTGCCTCGCTCTTCACGAGTTTGGTGCCCGGTGACGCCCTCAGAAGTGAAGGAGCCCATCTCTCGTCAGGTATTCTTGCTAGCCCGTCTTCTTTGATTCACTCTTTCCGTATCGACACGGCGCAGCAGATCCTGCAACTGCTCGCGTCGTCTGCCCATTTCTTCCTTTGAGCACCTATCCGATTGCTGCTTTTGTGGACGCGAGGACTCGGGCTGCTCAAGATCGGATTGACCATTCTTGTGAAAGTATCGCGACAGTGACGTTCCAGACCAGGCACGAAAGCTTCGCGGCCGAACATGCGCTGCCGGTTCTGCGTGCAAAGAAAGCACAGCAGAAGTTCTCTCCATCATCTTTCAAACCCCTTCGCCGTTGAGAGAACCAGGGATAAAACTTACTCATAGGTGCAAAACCGTTGCCAAAACTCGCGTTGAAGGAATGCAACTTAAACCTGCTCTGCGGCTCAATCGGGTAAATCGTTCGCAGCTTCGCGACAGAATTCCAAGCATCCGGCGAGCGCAGATGGTCGACAGCTCTGGCTTTCACTTCATCTTCTCTGCCGACGCAAAACCTTCTTCGTGAGAAAATGTCATTACCCCCGAAATGGCTACTCAATCGCTGCAATCTGCTCCTCTCCCCTGTCGCGCCACCCCTGAGTTGCTCAAAACCCACAGCATTACCACAGACGAATACGAACGCATTGTGCAGGCGCTCGGGCGCGAGCCGTCGCTTACTGAGCTTGGGATATACAGCGTCATGTGGAGCGAGCATTGCTCGTACAAGTCTTCCAAGGTCCACCTAAAACGCTTGCCGACGCGAAGCCCTCGAGTGGTGCAAGGCCCGGGCGAGAACGCAGGCATCATCGACATCGGTGATGGCTGGGCATGCGCATTCAAAATCGAGTCGCACAATCATCCTTCGTACATTGAGCCATTTCAGGGTGCGGCGACCGGAGTGGGCGGAATTCTTCGCGACATCTTCACCATGGGTGCGCGACCGCTGGCAGTCATGGATTCGCTGCGGTTTGGA
>CAYNPS010000141.1:6668-9382 GCA_964399125.1 uncultured Terriglobales bacterium | reverse complement strand
GGATCGTAAACAACTTCCACCGATTCGGCGTGTCCCGTTGTCTCGGTGATCACCTGATCGTACGTTGCAGTTGCTGCCGATCCGCCGGAGTATCCGGTGGTGGTCTTGATTACCCCCTTTAGCCGCTGGAAGACGGCCTGCGTTCCCCAAAAACATCCGCCGGCAAAGACGGCAGTTTGCTGGCCCGGAGTGGGGCTCAGGGAAGCATCGGTTGTCGGCGCAGGAATCGGTGTTTTCGGTGCAGCATGTGCGGTGGAGGTGAGAAGAGAAGCTGTCATAACCAAACTCAGAACGGTAATTAGCAGACGCAAGAGCATTGATGAGATCCGCTCTTCTAATGATAGGCGGTTTGGATCATGCGCACAAAGTCACGCAATCCGTCACTATGTAGGGATTTTGCTTTCGCAAATTCGCGCGCAGACGTTCTACGCGGCACCTCGTGCGATTGTCCTCTCATCGGCGGAAGGTCCATAAATGGCGGGTACCGGCGCCTGATTCAGGCGCAGGTACACCGTCAACTGTCCGCGATGATGCGCGAGATGACTGAACACTACATCGGTGAGCACAATGTATCGCGGGTCTTCGCTCATGACCTGACCGCCGGCGATAAAGCGCCAAGGCTTGAGCAGATGCTCGTCAGTCGTGCTCTTCAGCGCTTCTCGCGCCTCGGCCACGGATTCATTCAATGACTGCAACAGTTCGGCTCTCGTGCTGAGAGCTTTGGGCGTGAATTTCGATCCGGCATCGGAGCCGAGCACGAGCTCATCGCTGTTGATCGTCATAGCAATCCAACCCGGCATTCTCGCCACCAGGGCGGCGAGATAACCGAGCGGCATCGATTTTTCATGAGGTCTCCAGTCGTTTCGTCCTTCAGGCACACGCTCCAGAGCATGGCGAGTTCCCTCGGCCTCTCGTTCCAGTTGGGCTAAGAACAGTTCGGTCAGTTTCATCAGCATCCTCATTTCTTCGAGCTTCTAGATCGGCTCAGTTCAAAGAAGCACGATGAACAAACGATAGCGGCGCATATATGACAGCTCATGTCATAATTCCGCCCGAATAATTTCCGTCATCGGGAGGGGCCGAGACCGTTCATGAGAGCCGATCGTTTGCTGTCTGCCGTGCTGTTGCTGCAGGCGCATGGCCGAATGTCCGGCCGAGAACTCGCCAAACGGCTCGAAGTCTCGATGCGTACGCTGCACCGCGATATGGACGCGCTGAGCGCGGCGGGAGTTCCGGTGTTCGCGCTACGCGGTTCCCGAGGCGGTTGGCAGCTTGACGAAGATTGGCGAACCCAGGTTCCCGGACTAGACGAAGCCGAACTCCGCGCACTACTCATGGCTCAACCACGCATCATCGGCGATGCGCGTCTTGCGGCAGCGGCTGAGAGTGCGTTATCGAAACTGCTTGCGTCGTTGCCGACTTCATTGCGCGAGAAGGCGGCCTCAATTCAGCAGCGACTCTTCGTGGACACAACCGGCTGGAGAGGAACACCGGAGAATCTTTCCATGCTACCGATTGTGCAGGACGCGGTTTCGCGCGACCGCAAACTGTCAATTCTCTACGCGAAGAACAGTCGCGAATGCGTGGAACGTGTGGTCGATCCGCTCGGACTGGTGGCGAAGAGCGGGACCTGGTATTTGGTCGCGAACACCCCTGCGGGACTGCGCACGTTTCGTGTCTCGCGAATCGAGGAAGCCAAGCAGCTCGATCAGAGAAGCGAGCGTCCCGCTGACTTCGATCTCGCGAAGTACTGGCGATCGTCAGCGCAGCGCTTTCGCGACGGTTGGCCCCATTTTGATACCGTCCTGCGCCTCCATCCGGAATCTGCGAAGCAAATGAAAAAGTGGCATATGGCCGCTGAAGATGGACACGGTCCGGACGCTGAAGGCTGGATCACGATGAACGTACGTTTCGACGATGAAGAGCAAGCGTGCTTTCTCGTGCTTGCTCAAGGCGCTCGTGTCGACGTAATCGAGCCGGCGAGCCTGCGCGTCCGTGTGGAGGCAGAGTTAACCGCGGCGCTGCAACGTATCCGACAGCGCGAGTCGATTCCGGCTGCCGTAGCGGCTGGGTCTTCCAATTTATAAATATCGCGCACGATTGCAGCCAGAGAACGTGGATCTTGAACTCAACTGGAGCATGACGATCCGGAATGGGACTGAAATGCATCGACTTATGAAAACCCGATTAATTGTTATCGCTGCGTTCTTCTTTGGCATGTTTTTGCTCGTCAGCTCGGGCTTTGCTCAAACCTCCTCGCCATCTACAACCCAGAAAGAAGCGAACATGAAAAATCATGCAACGGGACCGTTTAACCTAAAGCTAAACCCGCTGTCGGCCTACAACGAGGACGATAAATCGTTTGGCCGGATGTCCATCGACAAGCAGTTCCATGGCGATCTAGAAGCAACGAGCAAAGGCGAAATGCTTGCTTACGCCAGACTCGCTTACGTCGCTCTCGAGAAAGTGACTGGCTCGCTCAAAGGACGCACCGGCACATTTGTCTTGCAACACACCGCAACCATCGTTAATGGCACGCCTACGCTGTCGATCACGGTCGTACCTACTTCGGGCACCGGTGAGCTAAGTGGCCTTCAAGGAAAGATGAACATCCTCATCGCTCCTGACGGAAAGCATTCGTATGATTTTGAATTCACGCTTCCAGACTCGCACTGATCTCGATGGATGCGTCTCCATAACATTCTGCTGATGGG
>CAYNPS010000141.1:0-6568 GCA_964399125.1 uncultured Terriglobales bacterium | reverse complement strand
TTCCAGACTCGCACTGATCTCGATGGATGCGTCTCCATAACATTCTGCTGATGGGTGTAATCGCGAAATTCTGGGCCCTTGCTACGAAATGAAGCATCTATAGTTCGATTTCAATTCTCAACAATTGTTGACCGGAGGAATTCCCGAATGCGCAAACCTATGGCGACTCTTCTGCTGTTCGTTCTCTCTGTTCCCGTTTTTGCACAGGATAAGAAACCGACGAATCTTAGAGACGTGCTCCTTGCTGAGCTGCGCTCGACGCATAACAGTGAAGAATGGTTCGTGCCGGCCAATATCGCGGTAAAAGGCCTGACGGCGGAGCAGGCGAATTGGACCGACGGCAAGGGGAATCACTCCGTCGGGCAGCTCGCCTATCACCTGGTCTTCTGGAATCGGCAAAATCTTGCGAGACTCAAAGGCGAGACACCGCAGAAATTCAGCGGAAACAACGACGAAACATTCAACAACTTCGACGCAAAGAGCTGGAATGAAGTAGTGCAGCAGCTCGATCAGGTCCTCAGTGACTTGGAAAAGTGGGTTGAGACTGCGGACGAGGCACAATTAAAAGAGCAAGCGCAACGCTTTACTCACATCAGCACCCACAACGCTTACCATATCGGCCAGATCATTTACGTCCGCAAAGAGCAAGGCTCGTGGGATCCGAAGAACGGAGTCAAATAAGAGCCACGAGTCTCATTTCATTCCATGTTGTGTGAATAACGGCAACATTTGGTCTTCAGAAGGAGGCGCGAGGATCGATTTAGTTGCGAAATCCTCGGCCTCTGGATAGCTGGTCGAGCGCACGCGTTCGGCTGCGCGCATCAAGTCGTAGTCGGTGTGGCGCAGATCAACGCCAGGTCCGAGCAGCAGCCAATCGGCGCCAGGCTTGCCGAACGGCATGCCAACACTACCGGCGTTCACAACGCGAATTCCTCCGATCGTGCGATCGAATTGCATATGCGTGTGCCCGCAGACGACAACGTCTGCCTTCACCTGAGCAAATGCGGGCAGGGCCGCGCTCTCTGGAGTGAGGCGCGTGAAGATTTCATTCTCATCTCTGGGAGTGCCGTGGCAAAAGAGCACGTCACCGAGCCCTTTGATTTTCAGATTGATCGTTTTCGGCCAGCCGCGTAGGACGTGCTCGTCGTTTGCAGTGATTTCTGCAGCGCACCAGCGTATCGACTGCTTGGCTCCTTCGGGCATGCGTCCGGGATCCCTACTCTCGCGCGCAGCCAGCAGCGCCACCTCGCAATTCCCGAAAATGAACTCGGTTGGTGTTTCGAGCACCTGTAGGCGTCTGAAGGTCTCGACTGCCATCGGACCAGGAAAGACATCGCCACCAATCACAATCCGCTCGACACGTTCCTGGCGAAGCTCTTCGAGAACTGCCTCCAACGCCGGAAGATTCCCGTGAATGTCGTATAACGCCGCGACTCGCTTTAGTACCACGGTTCGACTGTTCGCTTCCGGATTAGACGATTCCAACAGGCAGGAGGTCTCGTCGACAGAGTCCGAATTCTTCAGTTTCTATTGCCCCGGTCTTTTCGCGTTCGCCTCGCTTCAAAACGGCACGGCAGCGATAAATGAGCTCGCTCCTGTTGCAGACCGAAAATTGCCGGTGATTTGCCCGCAATCGCTAATATCGTTTATCGACGCGGTGGTTGCGCCCGGAATGAGAACCGGGTGCATCGAGCCGTCAGCATATATAAATGGATGTTCGAGTCCTTGAGCATCCACGCACCCACCGACAATCTGCCCTGCGTTGTTGATTCCCCGGAAGGCGATCCTAGGAGCTTTTGAGCAATTAAAAGGCGGCGTGAATATCCCCAGATTTTCGAGGTACACAAAACTGTGCGTGCCTGCGGCATCGGAGAAGTCACCGATAATCTGGCGGCTGTTGTTGATCCGTTGAGCGTTTGTTCCCTGGCCGCTTGGATACGCAAGGAACTTGTATACGCCAATTGCGTAGTAAAAGCTGCCGCCTTGAGGAGGAGCATCGTGTACACCTACGATTTCACCGCGATCATTGATTCCGTTTGGAATTGTCAGATTCCTCGATCCGGGATAGATCAGAGGTGGACTAAAGGTTCCTCGATCGTAAACAAATCCGAGCGTGGCTGTAGCTGTAGTTATCATGCCTACAAGCTGCCCATAGTTATTGATGTCCAGAATGTTTGTCTCTCTGGCGTTCGGATAATCAAGCTGACAGAAGGAGTCGTTCTGATAAACAAAACCATGGGGCGTTCCAGTAGCATCGGTAAATTGACCGACTACCTGGCCTCTGTCATTGATTGCGTTTGCAGTGATTTGTTGTGCACCTGGAATGGCAATTAACTCTATGCTTAGCACCGACACATTGGCCATCGTCTTCTTCTCCTCCCGATGTCATCGGTGCGCGAAATTCTAGTCGCCCTGCGTTGCCAACGCCTAAAATTCAGAAGAAAGAGCGGAAAATCGTGAGGCAATATTCCATTGCGGTAATAGAAGGAGATGGCATTGGCCGCGAGGTCGTTCCGGAAGGACTTCGTGTGCTCGAAGCCGCCGGAAGGAGATACGACATCAGCTTTCGCTGGGAGCACTTCGACTGGAGCTGCGAACGTTTTCTCAAAACGGGTCACATGATGCCGGCCGACGGCTTGGATCAGTTGAGAAGCTTCGACGCAATCTATCTAGGGGCTGTGGGGTACCCAGGAGTGCCCGACCATGTTTCTTTGTGGGGATTGTTGATTCCTATCCGGCGTGCCTTCGCACAATATGTAAACCTCCGGCCAGCGCGATTGCTGCGCGGTATTGAGTCACCGATCAAGGGCTTTGGGCCTGGAGAAATCGATTTTTACGTCGTTCGCGAGAACAACGAAGGCGAATATTCACAGATTGGCGGGCGCTTGTATACCAATACACCCGCGGAAATGGCCGTTCAGGAGACGGTCTTTACCCGGCGTGGATGCGAGCGCGTCATGCGCTACGCCTTCGAGCTGGCGAGAACGCGAAAGAAGCATGTGACATCGGCAACGAAATCGAATGGCATCGTCTACACTATGCCATTTTGGGACGAGTGCTTTGCGCAGGTCGGAGCCGAGTTCAGCGATATTCGTAGAGATCAGTTCCATATTGATATTCTCACGGCGCACTTTGTTCGTCATCCCGACTGGTTCGATGTAGTAGTCGCTTCCAACCTCTTCGGCGATATTCTTTCCGATTTGGCCGCGGCTGTTGTGGGCTCGATCGGTATCGCGCCCTCAGCGAACTTAAATCCAGAGCGGGAATTTCCCTCGATGTTTGAGCCCGTGCATGGCTCAGCTCCTGATATTGCAGGCAAAGGCATCGCTAACCCTGTTGCCCAAATCTGGTCTGGCGCGATGATGCTGCAGCACTTAGGGGAGGCGACCGCTGGCCGTGAAATTGAGCGAGCGATTGAAGTTGTACTCGCGGCAAAAAGTCCAAAGACTCTGGATCTGGGCGGAACGGCTACGACGCGAGAGATGGGGGACGCAATCGTGGGCGAGATTACCCGCTCATCAACCGGGAGCTACACAGCAAGCGGGTCATCACCAAGCAAGTCTTGACGAGGTCCGCACAACTGCGCAGATCGTGATCGGCAAAGAAAAACGGCGCCTCGCGACGCTGTTGAAATCCGATATGCCTTGAAGTTGGTCAAGCCACCCGACGTAAATTGGACGAGGTGGTTCCTGTTCCTTTCCCGCGGCCGGTGATCGCTCTGAATATTGCGGTGAGGATCACTGCTCCAATCACGGCCACGATGATCGTATAGATCATTCCGCCTTGTGAAGAAAATCCGATTGCGCGCATGATCCAGCCACCGACGACGCCGCCGATGATTCCCAAAATGATATCGCCGAGAGTGCCATAGCCGGCACCCCGCATAATCTTGCCTGTGATCCAGCCGGCGATGAGGCCGACTACAATCCACCAAATTACCCCGTGCATTCTGTGTTCCTCCCTGGAAAGCTTTCGAAATTAGATGGGATCGATCGAACGCTGGGATGACAGGGAAGGAGCTGCTAAGCTTCTGAGCTCCTAAGCGTGTAATCGCCGGAACTAACTTTGGTGTGGATACATGAATATTTCTGGACAGTTGTTGCTGGTGAACCGACGCTCCAGGCTAGGAGCTTAGCAGCTTGGTAGCCTACGAGCTGCTCTTCATCGCATCCCACACTCGCCAGAACTGCTGCATCTCGTTGGGCTTGCCGAACGAGACGCGAACGAAGTTGTCCATCGGAGGGAAGTGTCGCCCTACTAAGATTCCGTTCTGTTTGAAGTAGCTGCTGACCTCGCTCGCAGGACGCGCAGCGTCAATCATCGCGAAATTCGCGTAAGAAGGAATAGTCTTCAGGTTGCGACGTGCAGCTTGCGCCATGAACTCCTGCCTATCGCCCGCGTTGCGGCGAACAGCCGCCTGCATCGCGTCTATGTCTTCGAGTGCCGCAAGTCCGGCCTGCGCGGCAACCATGTTCACGTTGTCCTGAGTCTGAAAGCGACGCAGACGCTGTGCAGTTTCAATTGAACTTACTCCGTATCCCAAGCGCATACCGGCCATCCCGTACACCTTCGAAAACGTGCGCGCGACGATGACACGTGGATTGTCGATCGGTTGGTCGAGAAAAGACGTGTAGTCAGCAGCGCCCACAGCAAAGTGATGATACGCCTCGTCAATAAGAATGTACGTATTCGCCGGCAGCTTGGAGATGAAGGTCTCAAGGTCCTTGCGTGGCGTGAGGCTCGCCGTAGGATTGTTGGGGTTGCAAACGTGCACCAGTGCAGGCGAACTCTGCGCCTGCGCCAGCATGGCATCGAGATCGTTTGCGTAATTGCTGGTGAGCGGAATCTTCACGACCTCCGCGCCGACCGAAGCGGCGTACTCACCGATAGCCTCAAATGTTGGCCAGCCCGTAACAAGCTTCTTTCCCGGCCCAAGGAATGCCGCTGCCGAAACGCGCAATATTTCCGTCGATCCACATCCGGTAACGACCTGCTGTGGCTTGATCTTGTGCAGATCGGCGATCGCCCACACCAGGGCGTCATAATCGAAATCGGGATAGCGATTCGCCCATCCAAGAGCCTGCTGCATGACAGCAACGGTCTTAGGCAGAGGACCATACGCGTTCTCATTGCTATTTAGCAGAATGGCATTTGCGCGCGTCGCACCCAGTGCCGTTTTGGCACTCACGGCTTGTCCATGACGCGATGGCTCAAAGGCCTCGAGAGTGGCAGGAAGGGATCCCAGCGCGGCGCTGGCTGCAGCGCCTACCCCAAGGGAGTGGAGGAATCGGCGGCGTGTGATCATGGGAAAGCTGTCGCGCCACTTTGAACAACACCGCGTGCATATCCGGAAATGAAGTTTTGCGCAGCGGCTGGCAGGTGGCTGGTCAGCACGCAGGATTCTAACGCTGTTGGGATTTGGCTGCTATGAAAGCTTTCAGCCTGCTTTGTAGAGGAGGCGTGGCCGCCCCTCGAGGATACTCGTGGGAGCCTCGAACGTGACTCTCTTCAGCACCGAGTCGGCCAATTGCAGGTAATGATTTTGCGAGCCATCCACTGAAGGCGGGATCATTCTCCAAATCGCCGGTGGCCTGGTCCGTCGCTGCGCAAGTGACGTTGGAAGATTGGCTGTATCAATCCAGAGACCTGGAGCCTTTTCGCGCCGTCTTGATCGCTTTTCAGTGGCTGGCTTCCTATTTCTCATTGAGCCTGGTCGCCTCAGAAATGCCGGGTATCCAAAATGCGATGCCGGGTGAACTGAGCAGGTTGGACACGTTTGATGACAAAGCTGTGGAAAAACTCGCGTTCGAGTAGGATGTCAGGCTCGAAGCGCGAGTGGGAAGCAGTGGCAGAATGAATAGTCAATTCGAGTTAGTCCTGTTCGTTCTGGTGGGACTAGTCTTCTATTCCTTCCTGCGGATCGTGTTTTCCCGAAGGAACGAGGGACGATTGGGCGACTACAGCTCATTGGATCCAAGGATTGAACGCCGCTTCGACCATACCTTCGCAGGCTCCTCACGAGCTTTGAAAGACGCCGAGCTGGCTCCTGTCTCGGATAATCTGGGCAGAATCCGAGTTACCCAGTTCAATTTCGAGCACTTCGATGCCATTCCCGGCCCTCCCGATCCGAATTGCTTTGCCGATGAGCTCATCGTTGAGCTCTACGACTCAATCTCAGATTTTCGTTGGACTGTAACTTACGTCGTTGCCACGCCCGCCGGTCTGCGTAAAAAAATGGACGATGAACAGTGGAGTTTTCTGTACGCGACTGAAATCTTCGTTGTCCGCAGTTACAACCTGGAGACGATCAGGCGTGCAGTCTACGGGCGGATCAAGGAGCTTCACGATGAGGTGGCGCTTGATCCGGAGGAGCCTCCTCGTTACGCCTCATAGCTGCGAACGATGTACCAAACGAGCAACTAACTATCCTTTACAAATTCATCGGATGCGCTGCTTCCGGTGCTATGTTTTAGGTGCTCTGCTGATTCCGTCGCTTCGTCTGTGATGGAACAAAACTCGAAGCTCGTCCGCCTCTTCGCCGTACTGAGGACCATTGCCGACATCGGCC
>CAYNPS010000140.1:2044-9470 GCA_964399125.1 uncultured Terriglobales bacterium | reverse complement strand
GCATTTGGATCGGCACGGTAAGCTCTGCTTATGGGGGCCCAGTACAGATACACCGATTACCGCAATCGGGAAAAGCAACTTAAACGCTTAACCTGATTTGGCCTGCTGGAATATCACGTGCTTTTATTCGTTGTCAAGATTTTTTTTATCGACTATACTCCGCCGCCAAGTGTAAAGGGCCGAAGCGGTACGAATCTCCACCACGCAGAGACGCATTGAACACTCCCGGCAAGAGTCTGACAATTCTTGATGTTGCCAAGGCTGCCGGTGTCTCTACGGCTACCGTCTCAAACGTTCTGAATAAAACCGGCAAGGTGGGAAAAAAAACTCAGCGGCTGGTACTCTCGACGGTTAAGCTGCTCGGCTACGTTCCTGACGCGCACGCGCGGCGGCTTGCCTCCGGCGCTGGAAAAACGCTGGGGATCATCGTCTCCGACATCGAGAATCCGTTCTTCCCCGAAGTGATCAAGAGCTTCGAGACACGAGCTCGCCAGCTTGGTTACGAAGCGATTCTCAGTGACACAAACTACGATCCGCGGCGCACGCGCGAGGCCGCCGCGCGCATGATGGAGCACAAAGTCCGCGGCGTCGCCGTGATGACCTCCGAGATCGGTCTGCGACTAATTCACGAACTTGCACGTAGAAGGATCGCTGTCACCTTCCTCGATCTTGGACCGGTGCGCGAGTACGTCAGCAATCTGCGGATCGATTACGTCTCCGGCATCGAGCAAATAGTGCAATACCTTTACCGCGAGGGACACAGACGCATCGCTTTCATCGCCGGCAGATCAGGTTTGAAATCCAACGTAGTGCGATTGAAAGCCTACGAGCAGTGCATGCAATCCCTGGGGCTGGATCCCGGGCCTGTGCTGCGCGGTGACTTGCGCTATGAAGGTGGTTTGGCGGCAGGAATTTCGATTGCGAAACTCTCTCCCAGACCAACGGCGGTAATGGCAATCAATGATCTCACCGCGGTCGGCGCGATCAAAGGCTTACTGCAGGCCGGACTGCGTGTGCCTCAAGATATATCCGTTACAGGGTTCGATAAGACGCGCCTCGCCGAATACAGCAACCCGTCGATCACGACGGTCGACATTCACCGCGAAATCCTGGGAAAGATCGCTGCCGATGCATTACACGAGCTCTCGAATTCTGCCAATCCACAAGGGAAGGAATACCAGATTGGCGCCGAGCTGATCTTAGGCCAGTCCTCAGCTCCGGCACCTCTTGAAGAAGTCTCGCAATCTCGGGCTGCATTCGTTTCACTACCGAATCATTAGTCTGCTTTGTCCGCAAGGGCTAGATACAGGACGGTGCGTCTTCTGTTTCTGGCGACTACGTGGCTAAGGCACCCTTGGTGCTGCCGGCAGAGACACAGCATGCTGCGTCTCTACCTTACGGACTTGTAAGCAAGAGAATGCGCCTCGGGATACCCGGATCACACTACTTGGGTCTGCTATCCGACCAGTGCTAGCATGCGACCAGAATCCCCCGCGGACCTTGAGGAATGTCGGCCCCTAAATCGGCCCCTAAAGACGAACATCGAATTATTTCGCGCCGAGCCTTTCTCAGAGCCGTGCGTTGGGCTCCTGTGCTCCTTCTTCCCGCGAGAATGCACGGAATACCCTTTGCATCACCGCGGTTGGATGGTGAGTACGATCGCGCGGCGAGTCACGATTCAACTCTGCATCTGACACCGCACTATCCGGCGAAGCCCACACTCGACGATCTTTTCCGTCATATTGTGCCGGGCTCAGACGAATACATCACGGAAAAGTACGCGTTCGAAATCATGCGGCTTCTCAATCGCTGGGCACAGGAGCTCAAGGGAGCGCCGCCTGGTCTGAGTGCATTATCAGAACTTATTCCGTCATCCATTGAGGCAAGTTCGTTGCTTCCCGTAAAGGAACTGCCGGTTCGCTCGGGTCACGGAATTGACGTTGTCCGCAGGACATTTTCGGCCGCGACTCAATCCGGCCGCGAGCGGTTTCTGCAGGAGATGCGAGCGTATCTCCTCCCGTTCTCGACGCTCGAAACTGCGGCATTTGAGATTCTCGGCATTGAGGAAGTTTCATCGACGCCAATTTCGGTCAATGCGCAGATCAGATACGAACTCGTCGGAAGCCGCGCACCGGTAGGCCGCGAACAGCGCATCGGAACCTGGCAGACGCAATGGTCGCGCGATAGGTCGGCGAACTGGCGAGTCCTGAAATGGGACGCTGTGGAGGAAATGATCAGCCGTGCTGCAAGTCGCATTTTCGTCGACGTCTCTTCACACGCTTTTGAGCAAACGGACTCCTATCGAGGTCAGATGCTCCACGGCTCCGATTATTGGCGCACCGTCCTAGATGGAGCTTGCGGTATCGATGTCTATGGCAACAATGGCGTGGCCGTCGGTGACTTCGATAATGATGGGCACGACGATATCTATGTGTGTCAACCGGGCGGATTGCCCAATCGGCTATATCGCAATCGCGGCGACGGAACATTTGAAGATGTAACAGAAAAGTCCGGAGTCGGCGTGCTCGATAACACCTCCTGCGCGTTGTTTGCCGACTTTGACAATCGAGGACTGCAAGATTTGCTGGTCGTTTGCGGGAGTGGTCCTCTTTTGTTCCTCAATAAGGGCAGCGGCCGGTATTCACTAAAAGCCGACGCATTTAAGTTCGAGCGGCCTCCTCAGGGCACGTTCACCCACGCGGCCGCGGCTGATTACGATCGCGATGGCCGCCTGGATATCTACTTCTGTGTCTACAACTACTATCTCGGACTTGATCAATATCACTATCCCGTGCCGTACTACGATGCCCGAAACGGTCCGCCGAACTTTCTGTTGCACAACCAAGGCAATGGAAGTTTTGTAGACCGCACCGAGGCAGCCGGGCTGAACGTTGAGAACGACCGCTATAGCTTCGCTTGCGCCTGGGGCGATTGTGACGGCAATGGCTGGCCCGATCTCTACGTTGCCAACGACTTCGGCAGGAGCAATCTCTATCGCAATAATGGTGACGGTACCTTTCGCGCTGTTGCTTCCGAAGCGCACGTGCATGACACGGGAGCAGGGATGAGCGCGTGCTGGGCCGACTTCGACAACGACGGCCGCCAGGACATTTACGTCGCCAACATGTGGTCACCTGCCGGCATGCGCATTTCCGAGCAGAAGGTATTTCAAGAAAATAACTCCGAAGACGTCCGCTCGCTGTATCGTCGGCATGCGCGCGGCAATTCCCTTTACCGGAACAGAGCCGACGGCAAGTTTGAAAATGTAAGCGAGCAGGCTAAGGCTAACGTTGGGCGCTGGGCCTGGTCGTCAGACGCGTGGGACTTCGATCACGACGGCCATCCCGATATCTATGTCACGAACGGATACATTTCCGGGCCAGACCCGCGGGATGTCTCCAGCTTTTTCTGGCGTCATGTGGTTGCGCGATCTCCACAAACTGCCACTCCTTCGCCGCAGTACGAGGAAGGATGGAATGCCATCAACGAACTGATTCGCTCGGATCTTTCCTGGAATGGTCCTGAGCGGAATGTGTTCTATGTCAACAACCAGAATGGCACCTTTTCGGACATCTCCGGCGTAGTAGGGCTGGACTTCCCTGATGACAGCCGCTCGTTTGCTCTCGCCGATCTCGATGGCGATGGAAGGCTGGAGCTAATTCTGAAAAACCGCAACGCGCCGCAGCTTCGCCTATTGCGAAACCAGATGACCGACATCGGCAACTCCATTTGCTTCCGCTTGCGTGGAACGAAAAGCAATCGCGACGCGATCGGAGCAGCCGTCACTATCGATGGACTCAAATCGCAAACAAAATATGTGCAGGCGGGCTCGGGATTCCTGTCTCAGCACACAAAAGAGCTATCCTTCGGATTGGGAAACACGACAGGAAGCATACAAGCAAGGATTCGCTGGCCGAGCGGTCTAAGTCAAAGTTTCGACGGACTACCTGTAAATAGCCGAATCGCAATTGAAGAAGGAGCAAAAGATTTTCTCGTCAAACCTTTTGCACCTTCGCGCTGGTCTGGCGCTCCCGCAATCCATGCTCACTCAGCAGAATCTCTGCCGGAGTCCGTAGAAACCTGGCTGCTCCAACCGCTGACCGCCCCGGATTTCTCGCTGCGCGACCTCGACGGTAATGTTCACGAGCTTCGATCTGTTCGCGGCACGTACGCCGTTCTCAACTTCTGGACAACAGCATCCGCCGCGTGCAGCGAGCAAATGCGGTTGCTGTGGCAACATCGTGCAGAGTTAAATGCAGGCAATCTTCGCTTATTTGCACTTAATGTCGATGACTCCGGCGAGCACGACGCAATTTCAACACGCCTCGAAAAGCAGGGCGCTCCCTTCCCTGTTCTGCTGGCAACGCGGGAAGTAGCAAGTGTTTACAACGTTATGTATCGGTATCTTTTCGATCGCCGCCGCGACCTTCCGCTCCCGAGTTCCTTCCTCATTGATCCAGAAGGCATGATCGTGAAGACATATCAAGGAACTGCGCAACCCAGTCGCTTCATTGAAGATGCCCGAACGGATCGACGCAAACCCGGCGATCGCATTGCCAGGGCACTTCCCTTTCCGGGACCGCTCTACTTGGACACGTTCCAGCGCAATGCTTTCACCTACGGCGTCGCGCTCTTTCAGCGCGGTTATCTTGATCAGGCGGCCGAGTCGTTCAAGCAAGTCATCGCCGCCAAGCCGCAGCAACCCGAAGCCTATTACAACCTGGGCACGCTCTACCTTAGAAAGAAGGACCTTACGCAGGCACGAGAATATCTGGAGCAGGGTGTAAAGCTGCGGCCGAATTATCCCGAAGCGTGGAATAACCTCGGAATGATTGCCGCAGAAAGCGGTGCAACGGATGAAGCGGTTCGCAACTTGCAGCAATCGTTGCTTCTCCGTCCGGCCTACGCAACTGCGCTGGTCAATCTCGGCAATCTCTACCGAAGACAGGGGAACTTCGCTGAAGCGGAACGGCTCCTCAATCGGGCGCTGGAGGCTGAGCCCGAAAATCCTGACGTGAACTATAACCTCGGCATGCTCTACGCGCGCGAGGAAAATCTTACGAAGGCGGCCGAGTTCTTCGAGCGCGCGCTGAACCTGCGCCCGGAATTTCCCGATGCACTCAACAATCTGGGCGTGCTGTTTGTCCGCCAGGGACGCTACGCAGATGGACAAGAGAAATTCGAAACTTGTATCCGTGTTGCTCCGAGTCTCGATCAGGCCTACCTCAATCTGGCGCGTCTTTACGTGGTGATGAAGAATACTGATAAAGCTCGGGAAGTGCTGCAGGCATTGCTGCGCCAGCAGCCCGAAAACAAGATGGCTCAACAGACATTGGAAATGCTACATTGACTTCTTCCAGCGACCAGCACTGAAGTAGGCGTAAGCGCGTGGGCGATTCATGGGCACGTCAGTTTATTTTTCGGGAACTCGGTTCACTTTAGTTGCTCTCTGTCTTAGCCTTCTGTCTTGTCCCTGCATCGCGTATGCGGGACAGCAAACGGTTTCCCATACGCAGACACTTCGCCAGCAAGAAGTTTCCCATCCATCATTCCCGAAAACGGAGTCGCTGATTCGCGACGGTCGTTTCGATGAGGCAAAGGAGAGCATACAAGAGGAACTCAAGTCGAATCCCGCGAGCGTGGATGCATACAACCTGCTGGGAATTATTTGCAATGGACAGAAGGATTATTCTTGCGCAGAAGAATCCTTTCAACACGCCCTGTCATTGAATCCGAGTTCGCCCTCCCCACGCAACAATCTAGGCAATCTGTACGTCATTGAAGGCAAACCCGAGCTTGCGGAGCGCGAGTTTAGGAGCGTGCTGCGCCTCGATCCAGGAAACCGGGACGCCAATTATGACCTCGGCGTGCTGCTCCTCGCTGAGCATCTGCCTGCCCAGGCAATTGTTCACCTCCAGCGTGTCCGCCCGGTTAATGTTGAAACTCAGCTCAATTTGGTGCGCGCATATCTCCAAACCGACCGGAAGGCCCGAGCCTTGCAGCTCGCGACTGAGGTGTCAGCGAAACACCGCGACGAATTGCAAGTGCATTTCACGCTTGGCGTCTTGCTCGCAACAGAGAAGCAGTTCAAGGCGGCACAACTGGAGTTGGAGAAGGCAAGTGCGCTTCAGCCGGAAACCTTCGAAATACTCTACAACCTTGGCGAGGTATACCTTCACGGCGAACAGTATTCCAAGGCAGAGTTGGCCTTAGACCGCGCCCTGAGGCTGAAGCCTGATTCGGCCGCCGCACTCTTTCTCCAGGCGCAGGTCTATCAAAAGGAGAACAGAGCCATCGATGCGCTTGAGCTGCTGTTGCGAGCTCACATGTTGGCGCCACAGAATATCGACATTATCGCCGCGCTCGCTCGTTCGAGCATCGCGCAAAGTAATTTCGAAGACGCGATCCCGCTCTTGCAATCTGGTTTGCAACTTGCTCCACAGCGAGCAGACTTGCATGGATCTCTGGGAGAGAGCTACTTCCAATCAGGAAAGATCGAAAAAGCGATTGAGGAGTTCAAGCTGCTCGTCGGTTTAGATCCATCGCCTCGCTCCTATGGACTGCTGGGACTCACCTACCGTCATCTTGGGCGCTTCGCTGAAGCCAGGAAGTACTCTCAGGAGGGACTCAAACGCGATCCACAGAACGCGCTTTGCCTGTTCAATCTTGGCTATATGGAAGAACGCCAGGGAAATAGCGCCAAAGCCGAAGAGATGTTCCGGGCTGCACTCAGCTCTGATCCTAAGTTTTCTGACGCGTTGCTCGAACTGGCGAACCTCCGCATTGCCAGTAAGAGCTTTGTAGAAGCCGCAGAGCTTCTCAGGAAGTATATGAAAGTAACTCCCGATTCTGCGTCTGGCTACTATAAGCTTGCGCTGGTTGAACGCAGGCTTCACCAGGATCAGGCGGCAGACAGAGACTTAGCTGCATTTCAATCTCTTTCCCGAGATAGGGCTACGGACGCATATCATCAGCATCTCTTTGAGTATCTGAATCGTCGCTCGACTCTCTCCACCGAGGCACGAACCAAGCAGGATCTGAACGAACTCACCCAGCAGGTCCAGCAGCACGGCGACCGCCCACAAGACTTCTATTTCCTGGCCAGCACTCAGCTAAAACTTGGCCACATCGAAGAGGCGAGGCAGTCGATCTCGCACCTCGATGAAATCAGCGGCAGCGACTATCGCACGCAGCTTGCAGCAGGAGTGCTACTCGCTCGCTTCCATCTCTACGACGATGCCATTCAACATTTCCAGACAGCACTCCATATCAATCCCGATTCCGACGACGCGAAGTTCGATCTAGCCGATGCGTATTTCCGAAAAGGGGAATACGGCGATGCCCTGCAGATCGCTCAAACCGTCTCACCCTCGGAACACACTGACGATGCATTCCTGGCCTTATTGGGCGATCTTTACGCACACTC
>CAYNPS010000140.1:0-1944 GCA_964399125.1 uncultured Terriglobales bacterium | reverse complement strand
GGCGCTCTCTACTACCAAACCGGACAAATCGCCAAAGCGCGCGAGGTGCTGGCTCGATTCAAGGGCAGCAACACCGGAGGCGGGCTGGATATCGGCAAAATCGAAGAGGCGCTGGAAGGCTCCCCGGCAACTGCGGTTTCGGTAAAGCAGCCGATGCCGCTGCAGGCGCGGCAACAGTTGCTTCAGCTGGCTCTCGCCCTCGCCGATCGCACCCTATGACCTTCTCCCGCCGTCGCTTCGTAGGCTCTTCCCTGCTTGTATTTGGAAGCACGCTCCTCGATGCGCTCACAACGCCAGTGTGGAACTGGCGCAGCAGCCTACTGGTTTCGTCCGCCAAGGCACCCAGCGCTGGCAGTTCCCCTGTTACGTTCGTCGATGTGGCCCGTGAAGCTGGCCTGAATCTGCCGAACGTATGGGGAGCAGTGGATCGCAAGCGGTCGATCATCGAAGCCAAAGGTAGTGGACTGGCGTTCTTCGATTACGACAACGACGGCTGGCTCGATATCTATCTCACGAACGGCACGCGCCTCGATGCTCACTGGCAGCCGGGAAAAGCGCCGACGTCTCATCTCTACAAAAACAATCGTGACGGCACGTTCTCCGATGTCACGGAAAAATCGGGCCTTGCCCGCACCGGCTGGCAGACGGGCGTGTGCGTCGGCGATTACGACAACAATGGTTGGGACGATCTCTTCTGCTGTTTCTGGGGACATAACGTTCTATTTCACAACAATGGAGACGGGACCTTCACTGACGTAACACGAAAAGCCGGCGTTTACGATGAGGCAGTACGCTGGGGAGCAGGCTGCACCTGGCTCGATTACGACCGCGACGGCAACCTGGATCTGTTTGTCTGCAACTACATCAGGTTGGATCCGGCGAGGAACTCTTCCCAAAACGAGAACTACTGCCAGTGGAAGGGGATTCCGGTGATGTGCGGCCCACGAGGCCTAACCGGTGACACTAACGTCCTGTACCACAACAATGGCGATGGGACGTTCACCGACGTAAGTCAAAAGGCTGGCATTCTCAAGCCTGGGCCACGCTACTCCATTACCGCAGTCTCCTACGATTTCGATAACGATGGATGGCCGGACATATATGTTGCGGTCGATTCCGAGCCCAGCATTCTGTTTCGCAACAACCACGATGGCACGTTTACTGACATTGCGGTGATGGCTGGGTGCGCGTACAGCGCTGATGGGCACGAGCAATCGGGAATGGGCGTCGCCGTCGCCGACTATGACTGCGACGGATGGTTCGACATCTTCAAGACCAACTTTGCCGATGATACCTGCAATCTCTATCACAACAACGGGGACGGCACGTTTAGCGACGTGACGTTTGCTTCGGGAGTTGGCATCAACAACCAGTACGTCGCATGGGGCTGCGGCTTCGTCGATTACGACAACGATGGCTGGCCCGACATTATCCAGGTGAACGGCCATGTTTATCCGGAGATCGATGCGCATGAACTAGGCCAGACATTCAAGAATCCCCGCCTTGTGTATAAGAATCTGGGTGATGGCAAGTTCAAGGATGTCACTGCCGAAATGGGACCAGGAATTTCCGAGCGATTCTCCAGCCGTGGCGCCGCATTTGGCGACTATGACAATGATGGCGACATTGACGCGCTGATCCTTAACATGAACGATCTTCCATCGCTGCTTCGCAACGACGGCGGCAATGGCCGGAATTGGATTACGATCAAGCTAATCGGGACTCATTGCAACCGCACCGCAATTGGTGCTCGCGTGCGCGTTGTGACTGGCACGCATGCGCAGATGGATGAAGTCCATAGCGGCGGCAGTGTGATGTCGCAGAGCGACCTGCGCCTGCATTTTGGTTTAGGCAAAGCTCAGACTGTGGACTTCATCGAAGTCAAATGGCCGACGACACAGAAGATCGAGCGCTTCACACAGATAAAACCCAACCAGATCCTCA
>CAYNPS010000139.1:0-9555 GCA_964399125.1 uncultured Terriglobales bacterium | reverse complement strand
TAGAAGTAAAATAGGCCAAGGCTTTATTGACCCTGCCGCTCCATGACGGCCAGCGTGATCTGCAATTGCTCCATCTCTTGTAGTGCTCCCGCCAAGCGCGTTCAGCATCACCGACAGCCTTGAAAGCACACAGCGCATCTCAGGGAAGGATTTGCTGCACTTTCACTACCGGCACTCATTCGCCAGGATGGTGGCTGAGGAGAGTGGGTCGATCACGGAGACTAGAGGAGGCGTTGATGCACCGGCACGTCACTACAACTCGTGTCTACGTCCAGTTCTTTAACAATCATAAACGATCACCCGGGAGTTGAAGATCCCTGCCCTTTTGCTCTCGCTACAGTTCCGGCGGAAGGCTACGCCCCGATAAACCTTCCGTTTTAGCCCTCTCTTGTGATAGATACTTGGTTATTATTTCGCCGCGCGCGGCTATTGGCCCGTGACCCTTATAATATACGCGAGGTGTGAAATGGCGAGACTCTAGCTTGCGTGTTGTTGGTTTCGCCCCACGTCATCTCAAACGTTGAGCTGACGGAATTCTAAATCCTGCCCTCGCCAACACCCAAACCGTTAGCAGTCATTGTAAGCCACCTCAGACATCTACGGATAAGTAACTAAATTGATCGGACAATAATTAACGCACAAAATTATTAGAAATGGAATTCAACCCACACAACAATGTTGTCAAACTCTGTGTTCAAGGTATGGACATGGACGGAAAAGGCAACCCTGAAGAAGCAAGCAGACTATTTCTTCAAGCCTGGAACGAAGCGACAAACGACTTTGAAAAATATATTGCTACTTATTATGTAGCTCGACATCAAAACAATGTTTCCGACAAATTAAAATGGCTCGAAACCTCTTTGCAGTTTGCATTAAAAATAAATAACGATGCCGTTAAGGGAGCTTTCCCTTCTTTGTATTCAAACATTGCCAAATGCTATGAGGACTTAGGCGACTTTGACAACGCAAAAAAGAATCATGAATTAGCAATTTCGTTCAGGGACAATCCGTCTGACAAAGGTCCCTTTTATCACGGGACGAAAACAGATTTGCAGGTTGGCGATTTACTGACAGCAGGGAACAGGTCTAATTACAACCCCGAAGTCATAATGAATCACATTTATTTCACAGCCTTGGTTAATGGGGCGGGACTTGCTGCAGCATTAGCTAAAGGTAATGGACGTGAACGTGTTTATATCGTTGAACCGACCGGGAGCTTTGAGAATGACCCAAACGTTACAGACAAAAAATTTCCCGGCAATCCAACACGGTCATATCGCACCCAAGCACCATTGAAAATCGTTGGTGAAGTAACAGATTGGGTGAGACAAACGCCTGAGGAACTCCAAAAATGGCGCGAAAAGTTGGCGAATGTCAAAGGAGAAATTATTAATTAATTTCTGTAATACACATACTCTGCCCGGTCATTAGTAAAAGCTGAATAATCACCATCAACCAGGAAATGATTTAATGCATAGTTGCCGGAGCGAGGCCCGCTTCCTCGCGTGGGGACATCGCCCCGACTCGCACACGCACCTGCATGGCGTCGCTTACGGCTACAAGGATGGTCGTCTCAAACAGGTCTGGCGGCGACACGAACTGTTTGAGGGCGAACTCTCGGTCCAACCGGCGCGTGGAGCGATCGCATACCACTACCTTCCACGCGCGGCCGTTCGGCCAGGCGATGAATGGGCAGGACGTATCAAAAGGGCGCGGCTGTCGGCGCATGGGGGTGATGTCGTGCTCAGGTATAGGATCGAGCGGGAGTGGGATGCCGGGCGGCGGCAATCGCGCCCGGTGCCGCGGCGCATTGAAGTCTACCGTCCGACCGCGCAGGGCCTCACCCTAGTCGCGACCGGGACCGGTATATATTGACTCCTGAGATGGCCGATGATTGAATCCCGCCAGCCCATCGGGGCCGCGGAAGTCCGGGATGCCGGAGTCGGTGCCGAATGCCTCGAAAGTCATTCTATTTGTTTTGCCCTCGCGGGGTTGACCAAAGCGAAAGCAACTCTCGATGGTGAACTATGCTCTTTTCCGCTAGAGGTTTCCGTCGCAGCCTCACTTGTAAATCTCGCTGAATAACTTCGCGGCCAAATCCTGATTCATGTTCTTCAAGATTCTGTACTCGTCCAGCGCTGCGCCTTTATCGCCGAGGCCAAGATAGACCAGGCCCAGACCCAGATGGGCCTCGCCGAAATCGGGCTTGAGCCGGATTGCTTGAATGAAAGCTTCCTTCGCCTCCGCGTTGCGGCCAGCCTCTGCATAACCTAAAGCCAGGAGGAAGTGACTAACGGGATCGTTGGGCGCCTTGCGGGTAACATCCTTGAATGCCTCAATCGCCTCGGAGAGACGACCGAGTTCAGCATAAACAAGGCCAAGCAGGAAAGGAGCAATTGGATCTTCCGGTTTGAGGCTGCGCGCCTCGTTGAGTGTCTTAATGGCTTCCTCAAAACGGCCCTGCTTGTAGTAGGCTCCGCCGAGTTTGATCCGCGCCTCAAACGATTCCGGATGAGCGCGAATCTCTGCGAGGTAAGTTTCGATCTCCGCAGACTCGCTTACCCGGCCGTCGAGACTGTTGCCGAAGAAGCCGCCCACGTTCCCCTTCCGATTGCCTGCGATGTTCACCTTTACGCCCTCAGTTGCGATTGGTCCCGCGAGGCTTTTCTTCATGAGTGAGCCGAGATACGAGACGGGAATGGCGAAATTGAGGTTCTGGCCATCTTCAAAAATGCTGGTCGCGATGCCGATGACTTCTCCGCGATTGTTGAGCACGGGACCACCACTGCTGCCGTGTGATATCGGCGCCGTGATCTGGATAAAGTGCTTGCCCGTGATCTCGCGAATGGCGCTGACGATGCCTTGCGAAAAAGTCCCTTCCAGCCCGGACGGATTGCCCACCACGTAAACTTCATCCCCAACCTCAACTTTGCTGCTGTCGCCTAACGGCAAGGCGGGAGCTGTGATGCCCTCAGCCCTGAGGACCACGAGATCGTTATCAACATCGACGCTTTCAATGCCCGCGATGTCGTGATAGACATCCCGGCCCACGATCCGTGCGTGCAGACGCGAGCCACTTTCGATGACATGTTGATTGGTGGCTATCGCGTTGCCTCGCACAAAGAATCCGCTTCCCATCGCGACCGGCTGATCGTTTTCGTCATCGGCGACAACGACCACTACCGAGGGAAATGCTTTCCGCGCGATGTCGCGCGCGCTGAGCGCGGCCGGTTGAATGGTTTGTGCGTGCGCCGCTGCAAGCAACAGCAAATTGGCGAAGAGCGCGAAGAAGAAATTTCCAGCAAGCTGTCGTTTATGTCTCATGACTTTAACTCCTTACGTCCGAAACCGCTCCGTGATCATCTTTCACAAACTGTGCGACCACACGGTCGGGATGTGTAACGAACATCTTGTCCAGGTGCGGATAACACCTTGCACCGAATCCGAAGAGAGGAAGGATTGCGTCGTTCAGGGCGGTGAGATACCCCCAAATGTAGATGAGCCGGTTTCGACTCGGCGCGACTTGAAGTTCCAGCTCTTCCGGCGTGAGAGAGCCGAAGAATTTGCCAGCCCGATCCATGTTGGACCGCCAATTGTGCAGTGCTGAATCGACGAAGGTTTGTTCTGGAGCCATGTCTCATCACCTAGAAGCATTCCTTTTGGCCTCCGTTACTTCACTGCCGCTAAGCTGCGTGCCGGATCGAAGTTGAGGTAAATGCCCTGTTCATCCGGGAGTCCAGCCTTGACCTGCCGGGTCATGTTGTCGGCGAGCACCTCATCGCATCCTGCCTCGATTGCACTCAGCACCTGCTGAACTACCCCTTGAGGAGTGACCTTCGGCAGCGTGAGGTCTTTCGCCGTATCTGTGTCGATCGGGCCCGAGCCTTACCCGGGCCCGCGCACCACTCAAGCCACGTGATGCAATGCCACGCGGGGGAAATCAACATCAACATCGAGGGCTATGTTGAAGTAATTGGTGAAGATATTCAGCGCGACATGAGCGATGATTTCGGCGATCTCTCCATCCGTAAAGCCCTGGTCGCGAAGCGCCTGTATGCTACTCACCGGTACTTGCCCACGCTTTTCCAACAATTCACGCGCAAAAGTCAGCGCCGCTGTGTCCTTGGGTGAGGCGCCTTGCCCCTGGCGGCTGTTGAGAATTTGCTGGTCCGTGAGGCCCGCGAGCTTGCCGATTGCGGTGTGGGCGGACACACAATATTCGCAGCCGTTCTTTTGTCCTACTGCCAAGGCGATTTCCTGCCTCAATTTCGGATTGAGGTTGCCTTTGGCGAGCGCACCGTCGAACTCCATCCAGGCTTTCAGAGCCGCAGGAGAATTCGCCAGTGCTTTCGCCAGGTTCGGAACGGACTTGATGCTGTTCTGAAGGGCGGTGAGCAATTCTTTTGACTTGCCGGTCGCCTGAGCGGGATCGACAATCTTAACTTGGGCCATGATTTCAGTCTCCTTTGCTTCTGGTTATGGTCAAAAATTAATGCATTCAAGAAGTCAGATTCCTTGATACGAAAAATGTTTCAGATGCGCATTCTGTTCCGCGTCAGGTCTCTCACCGCATGCACTTCCATATAAATTTCGAGAAGTTTCATGCAGAAGCGCAGCTGCGTCTCACGTTTTGCCAAACACCGATGACGAAGGCATAACGCATCTGGAAAAGACTCGTACGGTTTAGCGGTCGCTCGCTGGTGAAACACAGGCTTACATGGACATGGAGTGAATTGACGTTCGACGAAAGCTTGTAATCACTACGTTCGTTCCTCTTTTAAGCAGGCTGTAAACCCACGTTTGTTCGTAAACGTGACGAAAAAGAGCTAGGCGGAGAGTTGCAGATCGAATAAGCTCGTAACCGGAAGCGGGAGCGTCGCCTCGCACATTGAATTGGATTGGCGAGTCGAAGCGCGGCGGCCCTGCATCTACTTGACGTGTACGACGGCGCGAAATTATCTTGGCTGCGACATGGACGATCTTTACGCGATCAATTTCGCCAAAACAGAATTTCGCGAGGCCTTCAATTCGGGGAATCCAGAACGGCTCATCGCATTACTCGATCCAGCGTTCGTTTATATGCCGGATGGAGTCCCTGCCGCGAACGGGACTGACGCCGCAGACGCCATCCGTGCGCAATTTCGAGAACTCACAGCCCACTATTACGTGCAGTTGGTTCCCATCATCATCGAAATTCGGATTCAGGACAGCGTTGCCTGGGACTACGGCTGGCAGACGTGGAGAAAGACTCCTCGCGATGGCGGCTCGCAGGTCACCGTGAAAGACCGCTATGTGAATGTTTGGCGGAAAAAGGAGAGAGGCGAGTGGAAGCTTTGGATGTACATGAGCAACGGCCTGCCGAGCCAGAAGCCAATAATCGCCTGATCAGGGCAGCTTACTGAACAGGCGTTCGCTAAATCCGGCGGGCACATCAAATGTTTGCCCATCACCGATCAACTTCACGACATTCTTTGTGCCATCGAGAACGGCTTTGCAGTTACTACATACCGCGAAATGGGCTTCCATCCGCGCTCGCAATTCCGGATCCACCGATCCCTCCAGGAAGTTGGAGATCTCGCGCCATACCTCAACGCAACTTATTTCAATAACCGTCATGATGTCTGCTCCAAGCTGAACTGTCTACCATGGCCGTACTTTCTCCGAGCCGCGGCCGCGTATCCATGCACCGTCGAAGCCCGGGGCTAAAGCGTCGCGCATGCGCAATCGTGCCCGATGTAAGCGCGTCCTCACGGCTTCTTCGCTGAGGCCCAAGGCCTCGGCGGTTTCAGCTCCGCTGAAGTGCTGAATATCGCGCAATACCAGGACTTGACGGTACTTCGGCTCCAGCGACGCCAACGCCTTGCTGAGCGCTTCGCGGAGTTCCTTTCGCTGGAGAGCCTCGATCGGGATTTCCCTCCAGTCGGCAAAATCTTTGGGCCAGTAATCGCCCTGCTCATCAACGGTCGGCACATCGAGTGATTCGTAGAGTCCCCGATGCTCTTGCGGAGCTTCATCCGGGCCTCATTGATGGCGATCTGGACCAGCCAGGTGCTGAACTTGCTCTCGCCACGAAACTCTTCGATGTGCATAAATGCCTTCAGCACCGCCTCCTGCGCGGCCTCTTCGGCATCCGCGTCGTTGTTCAGCACCGACCTTGCCGAAACGAATACCGCTCGCTCGTAAGGGCGGACCAAGCCGTAGAAGGCTTCCTTATCGCCCTCTCGCACTCTGCGGATCAGCTCCTGCTCCGTCACATCGACTTGCGGCTGTGGCATCAATGTCATGTTTGCCTGCATGGCGGCCCGCGCGGAACCCGCCGACCCTCGCGTAACATTATACGGTAATCCGGGCGCTACCACCTCATCCCCGAGAGACCGCATCGCCCTGCCTCGCGATGTGACGCTGGTGGTATTTTTCCGCACGATAGAACCGGGTTGCGGGCACTATCTCGGTAACAATCGGCCGCGTGAGCCTGCCGCTCTGTCGTAGCCCCTCTTTCGAGGCGTGCGCCGTGGCTTCCTGCTCAAGCGAATGGAAGAAAAGCGCGGAGCGGTACTGACTGCCCACATCTGACCCTTGCCGATTGAAACTCAGAGGATCGTGGGCATCCCAGAATACGTTCAGCAGTTGTTCGTAGCTGACCTGGTCCGGATCAAAATATATTTCGACCACTTCAGCGTGGCCCGTTGTTCCCGTACATACATCGAAGTAACCGGGATCGGGCGCCCACCCGCCAGCATAGTCGACCATCGTCTGTTGCACGCCCTCGATTCGGCGAAATGTCTCCTCGACGCGCTCGAAAGATCCCGCGGCAAAGGTCGCTCTCTGCATGGAAACCTCCCCACTACGATGGGATGGCGGATTGCAAGAAATGTTACACGGCGGTTACTAAATCGAAGCACATGAGATTCGTCACGTTTTCAACCGTCACACATCTGACGAACGTGCGGGGAAATTCCCTGGTGCAGAGCGAATCTGATCTGCCCTGCAGCTTGGATGGCGGCCCTACATCGGCAACCTAACGAGATTAGAGGAGCGAACCATGAATCGTCTTACAGGTCTGCTATCCAGGATTGGCGTTCTCAAAAACGATCTTGATTACCATCTGATCCGCACATCCATGGTGATGATTTTCGCCTTCTTCGGATATCAGAAGTGGTTTGAATATGAGGCACAGGGATTGATTCCGTATATCACCCACGGGCCCCTGATTTTTTGGATGTACACTGCTTTCGGCATCCGCGGTGCAACCTACTTCTTGGGGGTTTCGGAATGGCTGTTCGGGGCGCTTTTGTTCACCGGATTCTGGAACAAAAAACTAGGAATCCTTGGCGCTTTAGGTTCCTGCGGCACCTTTATCGCGACCTCGACTATCATTCCATTCTTTCCGGATGGGTGGGCTGCCTCTGCCGGCGGGTTCCCAGCAATGACGGAGCATGTTGCTTTCCTCATGAAGGATCTGGTTCTTTTTGCCGCATCGTTCTATCTGTTGAAACAGGATCTGGTCAGGGCCGGACTTACCAACGAATCTGCTCTAACGCGAAGCGAGAGCGCACTGAACATTGGAGCGTCAGCCCGATAAAGCTTCGGCGCGGAGTTACCGAACCCTTGGATCCGCGCGGGGGTATGAAGTCTGGCCGTGCCTGCGCACCTGCCTTACATAGTCAACAACAGAACGTGGCGTAATGTCGCCCAACAAAGGCTTAATGGGGAGGTGCAGTATACCTCCAGACAAAGGGCCTTTCCCCGATCTGCTTGTTGTTCAAAACGCTGTCCAGGATTCGGGCAAGGTTCATGCGGCATCGGTATTTGTAGGGACAAGCCGAGGGCCCAATGGGGAGGTGCAGTATTTTACGACTAATGCGATCTGGAAAAACAAGCCAGCATCTGCAGCAGACGCGGCGTTAGAAGTGGCCGCAATCGTCCTCAGCGCGTATCCAGCAATAATGAGTAAGGAAATCTTGGCGGTCACGGTGACATACGGCTTCGACATTGGGATAGCCAGTGGGTGGCACTGATATCTGACCCTTCCGGCACCTCAAAAAGATCCGGCATCTGGTGAGAGCGCGTGGTTTCAATGATGGCCGGGGCACCGCGGAAGCGCGGTGGAACCACATGGTCATAGATCCAGACCACATTACGGCTAGCTGCGTTAATCGGTAGTTCTTTCATCATCGATCTTATTATAATGGTGATGACGGTATTGAAATAGACGGAAAGCTCCGCACCACAGATCGCAGGCCATTTAGGTCGTGCACCCACTATTGGAGTCCGGGCAGAGCATCTCAATCCAGGCTCGTCATGATTGAGCAGCATGAGGCTGGAGAGAGATTACGGAGGGAAGGGAACAGGATGCCGATCTACCTGTACGCACTATCATCATCGGCCGAGAGCGCCTACCGCAGCGAGGTGGCGACCTTCGCTTCGTTTGCGCAGATCGATTTCAAAAAGGCCTGTCAGGAAGCACTCGATGCCCTGCACAGATCACTGGGGAGGACGCCCCGTTTGGAAGAGATGGTCGCTTACCTTGAGCAAAAGCATGGACTTACGCCGGCCGTCACGGCTGACTATTTCAATTACGTGCAGGCAGACAGGTAAAGCCCACAAGCATTGAGAGCACCAAGGTAAGCATCGGCGCGCACATGGCGCCAACGATCCGTGACTTCTTCTCGGAAAGTTAGTGACCGAAAATAACAGTTCGTGCGGAGCCTTAAAATGGCCGTAGCCGTACGTGGAAGACTCTCCGAAGAGCGAACACCATTCGCTTCCAAATCTCCACAGCGATTATCCACATGATTTGTTTGCCTTTCGGTTTGGACACTTCCGAAACATGTATGATTCAGAAAATCAATTCACTTTATCATTTTCAGCTCTACGGAGGCAGCAGCGGACGGAAAAGGTGTCTGTTCGCTTTTGAACGTACTGCTCTTACGGGATGGCTTATGTCAGCCGGCCGGTCGATGATACGCTACCGCTTTAGCTTTATCTAGGATTTCTTTCGGAATTGCTTTATCTGAGCTTGTCATGAACTTATCGATGAGTTCAGCCGCACTCTTTGACTCTTGAATCGCCGCCTCGACTCTTTTAGTCTCTTTATCCTTCTTTTTCGCTGGCGTTATCGCTACTGCCAAAGACAAGAGGCATATCACATTGAGGATGCTGATAATCCCTCTTTGGTATAATCCCTCTTTGGTATGACTGCTTCCATTGCCTATACATTTGTTTCCTCGCAGACATGTGAGCAGACCCGGCCCAACACTCAATTGAGCGAGGATCATCGCAGGATAGCCCTCGGAGGGTTGCTAACGAGCTAACATATCGATGCTAAGACGAGCTGAGACTAAGGTGGACCCTCTCAGGGCGCGGCGATGGCTGCACCGGATGGCTCTCTTCATCGCGCCCCTCTTCCTTTCGGCATCACCCGCCGCCGCTCTCGATACGATCCCGAGCCCGACCGGGATGGTCAACGATTTCGCCCACGTCTTGACGGGTGCCGATAGGCAGGCCCTCGAAGCCAAGCTCAACCGGTTGAAACAGTCCACGGGTGTGGAGATC
>CAYNPS010000138.1:0-9590 GCA_964399125.1 uncultured Terriglobales bacterium | reverse complement strand
AGTCATCATCAATCCGGCAAATTCAGAACTGAGAATGGCGCTACCATAATTTCCGAGTAGTCCGTCATCCAGCAAGAACAACCGCGTTTTGGTTTCCCGCGCTAAGGGCCGGTCTTAAGTTAGCTGTGCCGATTTTCCGCTAACCTTTTCTCGCGCAGAGCGTCCCCTTGTTATCAAAGGGGAAGCACCAGAGTCTTTCCTTTGAGCATTTACGGGTGCGAATGGACGGAGCAAAGCTTGAATTCTTTCGTGGCACGCTGGATGTTCTTATCCTCAAAGCCTTGGTGTGGGGACCGCTTCATGGCTACGCCATCACCAAGTTGATCCGCTGCCAGAGTGACGGTGCTCTGCTGCTCGAAGAGGGAACGCTTTACCCAGCTCTCTGGCGACTGGAAAAGAATGGATGGCTGGAGGCAGAGTGGGGACTCTCCGAAAACAACCGCAAGGCTAAGTTTTATCGGCTGACTCCTCAAGGACGGCGCCAGCTCCGCCATGAAGTAAAAACCTGGGAAGCCTATGCAGCGGCTGTTTCCAAGGTGCTAGGGGCAACACAAGCCCCCGTGGCGGAGGCGGCCGGATGAAATCAACTCCGATGTGGCGACGATACTCTCGGATGTTTGGCCCCAATCCCGCGGCCGACGTGGAAGACGAATTGAACTTTCACCTGCAGGCCAAAATCGATGAACTCCTTGCTCAAGGATGGTCAGCGACAGCCGCCCGGGAGGAAGCCGAACGCCAGTTTGGAGATGTGCGCGCCGTGCAAGAAGTTGGTCTGCGCATTGGAGAAAAAATGGAACGCCGTAAACGCGTCAAGGATTATTGGAACGACTCATTACAGGACGTGCGCTACACGTTGCGCATACTGCGTCGCGATCCAGGTTTTGCCACCGTCTCCATCCTTATTCTTGCTCTCGCTATTGGAGCCAATGTTTCTGTCTTCAGCGTGGTGAATACGCTCCTGCTGCGCCCGTTGCCTTTTCCGGAATCGCGCCAGCTTGTGTGGATCGCACCACCTCCGACCAGCTGTGGACTATCTTGCGCAACCTACTCCGCCGACGCATACGACGAATTCCGCGAGCAGAGCCGCGTCTATCAGGATGTTACCGGATATGAAGCCTTTACCACGCCCGACAACCTGCGCCTTACTGGCCGTGGTCAGCCTGAATCCGCCACCGGTATCGAGGTGATTGGAAACTTCTTCCAGGTCCTCGGTGTGCAGCCGACTCTGGGCCGGCTCTTTAGTCTGGACGAATCTCGCGGCCCGCACCCGATTGCGCTGCTGACCAATGCCTACTGGCGTCGGCAATTCAACGCTGATCAGGCCATCGTCGGCAAAGCCATCGAGGTGAACGGGACGCCAATGACGATTGTCGGTGTCCTGCCGGACAGCTTCGACTTTGGCGCGGTGTTTTCTCCTGGAGCGAAAATCGATCTGTTCACCACCCTGGATCTAAAGCTGGAACGCGATTGGGGCAACATTGTCACGCTGATTGGCCGACTCAAGGCGGGCGCGACTGTGTCACAGGCTCTCGACGATGCCAATCGCGTCGCTCCAAATATCTACTTCAACGTGAAATACCCCAGGACGATGGGACGCTATAAGGGCGATCTGATTCCGGTGCCGCTAAAGGAGTACGTTACGGGTAAACTGCGCCGCTCTCTGATTGCATTGTGGTGCGCAGTAGGGACGATTCTGCTCATTGCCGGCGTGAATCTCTCGAACCTGCTTCTAGCGCGGGCAGTTGCGCGCGCGAAGGAGTTTGCTGTTCGCGGCGCGCTGGGCGCCACTCGCGGCCGCATCGTACGCCAATTGCTGATGGAGAGCCTTGTGTTATCGGGCGCGGGAGCCGCCATCGGACTAGGACTGGCTGTAACGGTCATTCGCTGGCTTGCGCATCAAGGATCTGTTGCGCTGCCACTTCTCAGCAGCCTGCGCATCGACAGCCAGGCGCTGAGTTGGACCATTCTGATCGCTGTATTCACTGCAACCATGTTTGGCCTGGTGCCGGGGCTCAGACTGGCGACTGGCAATCTTCAGGAGATGCTTAAAGATTCTGGCGCGGGAGCAGGATTGGGACTGAAGCATGAGCGCCTACGCGCGGCCTTGGTAGTGTCCGAAGTCGCGCTGGCTTGCGTGCTGCTGGTGAGCGCAAGCCTGCTGTTGCGGAGCTTCGTAAAAGTGCTCAATGTCGACCTTGGTTTTCAGCCCGAACGCGCCGCCTCCATCAAAGTCGATTACGACGACAACGCGCCGACTGAGAAAGCACGGCAGGCCAAACGCGGCGAAATATTCCAGCAGATCATCGCCGGCGTGAGCGCGCTGCCAGGTGTCGAGGCCGCAGGAATTTCCGATTACCTTCCGCTCGGACCAAATCGGGAATGGGATACGCCCGTGCCCCAGGGAAAGACCTTTGCTCCGGGCGAACTGCCTGATCCGCTTGTCTATGTGATCACGCCGGGATTTATTCGTGCGATGGGAATGCGCTTACACGGCCGCGATTTCACGTGGAGCGACGGGCCGGACAGCGAGAGGGTTGTTCTGATCAACGCCTCTGCCGCGCGAGTGTATTGGCCCGGAGAAGACGCAGTGGGTAAAATTCTCATGCGTGGCACTGAGGAAGATCACGTAGTTGGCGTCGTCGGCGATGTCCATGAAGAAACAGTGGAGGGCGGCGCAGGCTCGCAAATTTATTACCCGGCAACCCAGCAGGGGCCCTCGAGCGCAAAGTTGGTGGTCCGCACCAGTCTGCCGCCGGCGACGCTTGCCACGAGTGTTCTGCAGGCATTGCGAGAACTGAATCCTAAACAGCCGGCTGCAGAGTTCCGTCCCATCCAATCCATCGTTGACCATGCCGTCTCTCCGCGCCGCTTTTTCATGCTTTTGGTTGCTGTGTTCGCTGGCCTTGGCTTGTTACTCGCTGCTCTCGGTATCTATGGCGTAATTTCGTATTCGGTGACGCGGCAAAAACAAGCAATCGGCGTTCGCATGGCGCTCGGAGCGAGCGCTGGCCAAGTGCGGCGTCACGTGCTCGGTAGTGCCATGCAATTAGCGATCGTGGGAGTGACAGTCGGCACACTGCTTGCACTGGCCGTTGCCAAGCTGATCTCTTCCTTATTATTCGCGACTTCCTCGTGGGATTTACCCACATATCTCGGAATGTTGCTCGTGCTACTTGTCGTCGCTGCGATCGCGGGCTACGTTCCCGCTCGCCGCGCTTCCCGCGTCAATCCAATGGAAGCACTACGCAGCAATTAATCTCGGGCACAGTGTCGAGAAAAGATGGAAAACGACTGTCCGTGTTGTTGAGCTGGATGCGCCCATCGCTAATTCCGAGATGGTCAGGAGTCGCGACCGCGCGGACTGATACTGCCCGACTTCCGGATTGCCCGTGAGCACTTGCTTGATCAAAGTTGGTTGGTCATGTTGTTCGTCCTCGCTGCTGGACTCTTACTTGTCTGCTTGCGGCGGGGCGGCTCAAGCTCAAACAACACGGCTCAAGTCCGAACCCGAACGGAACGCCGGCTGGGAATTACACGGTTACGATCAGAGGCACGGCTCTCGGGCGCGTTCGTCTATAGATTAGAGCGTTCGAGTTCGAGGCTCTAGCGTGGTGTCGCAACTGACCATCTCTAAGGTGCTTGTCGTTCCCATGTGCTAGATAAACGGATTTTCGTCTGCTGTAGGCCCCATTACTGCAGGAACCGGTACATCGAGCAGGCGCAGATAGACCGACATCTGCCCGCGGTGGTGATAAAGGTGGTTGAGAACGTTGCTGCGCAATGCTTCTACGCGCGGCTTGCTGAAGATTTCTTTGCCTTGGAAGACCAGCCGCCACTTCCCAGTTGCGGATTCTTCGGTCAATTTGCTCAGCGCTGCTTCGGCGTTGCGGACGTTCTGGTCGAAGCGGTCCCGAATTTCCTCGATGGTGTTCAGCTTGAGGGGCGAGGCTCCGCCGGGAGCAAACTCGTCTGTGGTCACGATTCTTTCAGCCATTCCGGCAATTCCGGCGATGTGTGTTGCCAGCTCGCCCAACGACCGCGATTTGGCATGCGGCTTCCACGCGAGCTTGTCGCCCGGCAAACGCTCCAGCAGGCGCCGCGTGGCCGGAACTTCAGCACGAAATTCCTTCAAGATCGCTTCTACGCTTGGGATCATGAGCTTCTCCTATGAATAAAAATATATAGGTTGCGAAAACAATTCGGCGATCAGGTGTGGACAGCGAACTGCATTGGAGGCTCTAGTTGTGCTGCAGCTTCGGCGTACCTCGTGTTCGCTTTCCCAGCCCATTCACGATTTTCGAATATGGCGCAACTCTTCTCTGAACCAGTGTTGCTTACAGTAGCGTCCGGGTTCCCGGACCAGGTACCGATCAGGAGAGACACTATGAAACGGACCTTAATGACAGTTGCTCTGCTGCTGTTAGCAGGGATTGCTCCACTGGCAGCCCAGAACGGTCACGGCTGGGGCAATCGCGCCAACGGCTGGCAGCGGCCAAACCACAACCGTCACTATGATCGTTATCGCGATTACGGTCGCGATCGCGACATCCGTCAAGACCAGCGCGAAATCGACTATGACAGATGGGAGATTCGCGACGATCTTCGGCGTGGGGACTATCGAGCAGCGAGACGCGAACGAGAAGAGCTGCGCGAGCGCGAGTACGATTTGTATCGCGATCGCCACAACAGGTGCGACCGCCGACGGGGCTACGAATACAACCGCGGCTCAAGCTGGGGTCGTAACCAGCGTTGGGACTGGTCACGCTTTACCTCGTTGGGCTGGCGTTAGTCAGCTCTGAAACAATAAAGGGTAGCTGCAGTTGCTACCCTTTTTTAATTCAGTTTTTCTATTCAATTTTAATTTCCAGCTTATTCTCCGACCGAGCCGCTTTCCGGAAACGGTATAATCGCGCACTCTCTCCAAGATGACAGCCGAACCAAAACCATCGAAGTAAAGTTCGTGGATATCGAGCTCGCCGGTCGACTGTGAGTTTGCCAGCCACAGAAATGATCCCCTTTGTTACTGTTGCTGTTCCGCCTCTTTGTTTCAGTTGCTTTCGATATTCACGGCTTTACGCCGGCAGCCTTCAGCCTAATGCGATACACGCTCGTACTCGCCGTGATGTAAAGTGTTTTGCCGTCGCTCTCACCCCAGGCGACATTGCTGACCCGTTCTGGAACCAGGATCGTACCCAGATGTTTCCCCTCCGGCGAGATAATCCAAACTCCCCCAGGACCAGAACCGTAGAGATTGCCTTTTTTGTCGACGCGGATGCCATCGGGTCCGCCATCTCGTTTTTCTTGGGATGCGTTGAGGAAAAGGCTCCCAGCTCCAACTGAGCCGTCCGGGCGGACGGGATATCGCATCCAGACTTTGCGGCCGGATTCCGCGATATACAAGAATTTTTCATCGGGTGAGAAGGCAATGCCGTTGGGTCTCGCAAGATCCTTAATTACGAGCCGAAGTTTTTCCCGATCAGGTTCGGAGCCGGGCTTTTGCTGCCGCGCTTGAGGGATGCGGTAAACACCGTTCACCTGCAGTTCCTTTTTGGGATCATCGTCGCTTTGCGTCTCAAGTCCATAAGGAGGATCGGTGAAATAAAGCGAGCCGTCAGATTTGTAGACGAGGTCGTTGGGACTGTTGAGCTTCTTGCCCCGATAGGAATCGGCAAGCACCGTGATCTGCGCATGTGGATCAAGCGATTCCAGTCGCCAGACATTGCGCCGAGCATGACCGGCGACTGTAAGCCGGCCGGTACTGTCGAGCGTCATTCCATTGGAGCCAGGCTCCGGGCCTTTGTACGGTGTGCTTGCGTCATACCCGCTCGGATGAATGAAGACCTCTGCCTTATGGCCAGGCTTCCACTCGACGATGTTGTTTGCCGGAATTTCCGCAAACAGCAGACTGCCTTCGCGCGTCCACACCGGTCCTTCGGTCCACTTGTCAAAACCTGTGGCAACACGCTCCAGGGTGGCGTTGGGAGACACGAGCTGGTCCAGTGCTGGATCGATCTTCTGAACAGTCTGCGAGCTCACCGAGGCGGTACAGGCGGTGAGCGCAAGGAGCACAAGTCTAGTACGCCTGCCGATTTTCATGCGCGCTATAGTAGCCGATTACTGCGCCAATGCGCCTCCCGGATGTTGATTGAGCAGCAGGAGGATTCGTAGACGAACCCGCTGAGTGGGAATTCAAGGCACAAAACACGTCCAAAATGGGAAGGGAGAGCGCGGCGCTCATCGCGCAAGCGGCGAAAGACCTGGCGGACTATCAACGCTTGACGGCGCAAGGCAAGCTCGGCGAAGCCGGGCAGAACCTTGAGACAATTGAAACGCACACTTGATGACCTGACTGCGCACCAAAGGTGAATTTGGTCAGACCATCGCCGCTAACCGGAATTTATCAGGGCACGCCGCGTTGATTAGCGTGACCGGTGCACGCGATGGGCGAAAAGGTTGCCGCCGCAAAAGCAAGCACGAAATCCAGCAGCCGCTCGTGTTATTCATGGCGGAGAGCGAGGATCGGATCGACGCGCACGGCGCGGCACGCGGGAATGTAGCAAGCCAGCAAAGCGACGCAAATAAGAAGAAGCGCAACGCCGGTGAACGTCGCAAGATCAGTGGGACGCACGCCGAACAACAGCCCGGACATCAATCGCGCCATGATAAAAGCCGCGGCCATGCCGATCCCGGCTCCAGCGAGAGCAAGTTGCAGACCCTGGCGCAAAACATCGCCGAGAATATTGCCGCTCTGCGCACCAAGAGCCATGCGAATGCCAATTTCGCGTGTGTGCTCGCTCACGATGTACGAAATCACCCCGTATATTCCCAGTCCGGCGAGGAGCAAAGCGGTAACAGCGAACAGCCCGACAATTTGCATCGAGAAGCGCCGCTGTGAAAGCGAGTCGGACACTATCGCATCGAGCGTTTGGCCACCGAAAACGGGCAGCTCCGGATTCACAGCTTGCACCTGCTCGCGCACTTGCGTGGGAATCGCGCCGTTATCTAGGGTGCCGCGCAAAAAGATCGACAAGTCCTTGGCTGCGCGCTGATACAAGCTGAGATAAAGCTGCGGGGTGGCCGCTTCTGCCAGCGATTCGGTTCGTGCGTTAGCTAGCACTCCGATAATAGTGGCCCAGTAGGATGAGGAAGGATTTCCTTGCACGGGTAATTTCAGCCGCTTGCCGAGCGCATCACCGGACGGGAAATAAGTCCGAGAGAACGCCTCGTTCACCAGCGCCACGGCCGGAGCAGAAGCAGTATCCGAGTTGGCAAACACACGCCCGCGCACGAGGGTGATCCCCAGCAGATGAAAGTATTCCGGTGTCACGACGGAAAAGTTGATCAAAGGCGCCTCGTTGGCGGGGGTCTGCTGCCCTGCGAAGATCAGCGGGAAAGCCCTTAGGTCGAACTGACCGTGACCGAGTGGCACGGCTGCGGTGTTACTGATGGCGACTTCCTCGACGCCCGGCAACGTTCGGGTTCGGCGCAGGACTTCCTGTAAAAAGGGCTCTTCTTGCGCCGCCGTGCGGTAGATATCCGTCTTGGCATCGTTAGGAATGGGCAGCCAAACGCCGACCGTCATCACATTTTCCGGATTGAATCCCGGCCGGACCTTGAGTAAGTCCCAGAAGCTGCGCAGCAGTAGCCCGGCAGCAATCATCAACACCAGAGAAAACGCGAATTCGCTGATCACCAGAATTCGCCGCGTGCGCGCCTGCTCCCTCGAGCCTGCGGAGCCACGCGCTTCCTGCTTGAGAAAATGAATCAAGTCCAGGCGTCCAGCGTGCAGCGCTGGAGCGAGCCCAAAAATCAGGCCCGCAATGAGGGTTGCGCCCAGCGCAAACAACAGCACAGGCAAATTGATGGAAATATCTCGCAAACGCGGCAGACTGTCGGGGATGAGTTGCAGTAGAAATTTCTTCGCGCAGAAAAGCGTTGCCAGGCCTAGCGCGCCGCCAAGAATCGAAAGCAGCAGGCTTTCTGTCAGCAGTTGCGAGACCAGGCGTTTGCGAGCAGCTCCGAGCGCCTGGCGAACAACCATTTCACGGGCTCGACCGCTCGCGCGCGCCAGCAGCAAGTTGGCAATATTCACGCACCCGATCAGCAACACCAAGCTCACCGCGCCGAGCAGCAGAATCACCGACTGGCTCGTATCGCCAACAATCGTGTCTTTGAGCGGAACCAGCCGCACGCGCCATCCGCTTTGCGCGGGATAGTCATTCGGAAATTGCTTCCGCAGCGACACAACCAGCGCATCGAGACGGCTCTGTGCCTGCGCGAGCGTCAACCCCGGTTTCAACCGGCCGATGACTTCGACCATGAAATGCGCGCTGCGCACTGGTGCTGGTGCGGGTGGCGCGTCAAAGTTCATGCCAGCCCACACTTCCGAATCGCGCTCTCCGGCGGTTCGCCCGGGATCGTGATAGCCGGGAGGCATTACACCAACGATGCGATACAGATCGTTATCAAGGCGCAGACTTCTGCCGACAATTTGTGGGTCTCGGCCGAATGCACGCTTCCACAGGCCGTCGCTGATGAGCACCTCGTACACAAAACCAGGCGTGTGGTCGTCAGGATTGAACGCGCGGCCCAGCTGCGGGTTCACGCCAAGCAGCGCAAAATAGTTCGGCGATTCCGCCAGAAAGCTCGCGCGAATCGGATGAGAGGCGCCGGTGAGATTCGCCGAACCGCCGCCTCCCATGGGGGCTACGTACTGAAAGATTCCGGAGCGTTCCAAGTCGTGCCACTCCGGCACGGACATTCCTACGTCATGCGCGCCGACCGCAGGAAGATCATCCACGATGCTGACGAGCTGTTCGGGATGCGGAAACGGCAGTGGATGCAGCAGCGTGGCATCCACAACGCTGAAAATGGCGGTGGTTGCGCCAATACCCAACGCAATCGTCAGGACCGCGGTGCATGTAAAGCCCGGAGACTTCCGCAGCAAGCGCGCCCCATAAGAAACGTCCTGCAAAAGGTTGTCCCACCATAGGACACGACCGCCTTCATAGAAGCGTTCTTGTGCGCGCGTCACATTGCCGAAGGCGCGGTAAGCTGCACTGCGGGCATCGTTATAACTGAGTCCCCGTTCCTGCAGCCGCTCGATCTCGAGTTCGATGTGAGCCTCAATTTCAGCCTTGAAATCGGAGTCTGTACGCTTGTGTCCGAACATTAGCTAGCTCCCCTCCGCGCCGAGGACCTGCGCGATCGCTGTAGCCAGTCGTTTCCATTTCGCCGTTTCCTTCACCAATTGTTTGCGGCCGCTCGCAGTCAATGAGTAAAAGCGTGCCTTCCGGTTATTGCTCGACGTTCCCCATTTGGCAGAAATCCAACCACGCTCCTCCAGCCGCTGCAACCCTGGGTATAACGCTCCGTGTTCCACGAGCAGTTCTTCGTCGGAGGTTTGTTGGATGGCGCGAGCGATGCCTTGGCCATGCTGCGGTCCGAGGATCAGCGTGCGCAGAATCAGCAGATCGAGCGTGCCTTGCAGAAGCTCCAGCCGCTCTTTTGTCTCTTGGGTAGACATTTGACCTGTAAGTAGACGCACGTATGGGTAAGATGTCAACCCGAAATCTCTCGTTTGTGGAAAC
>CAYNPS010000137.1:0-9672 GCA_964399125.1 uncultured Terriglobales bacterium | reverse complement strand
GTCGATTCGTGCGGATGCGCTACTACATCGATCTGACGAAAGTCGGACTCGGCACGGCGCGCCACCGGATAGTACGCGAGCAGATACTGCGTGCGCAGCTCATCGCTGATCTGCTCGAAAGCCTTATCCAGTTGAAGGACGTTCGAGGCGTAGTAGTACTTGCCGCCGGTATCGTTGGAAATCTGGATCAATGCATGCTCACCGCCGGTATTGCGCCCGGCGCTTGCCTCAACCGGAACGTCGATGAGGCTGTACACCACCGCTTCGGACTGCTGCGCAGCACGAAGCGCCTCTTTGTAATCGACAGTACTGGCAGTATCTCCGCCATCGGTGATGAGAACGAGCACCTTGCGCCCTTGCCGCTTCATCAGCGCCTTGGAGGCAAGATAAATGGCGTCGTAGAGCGAGGTCGCGCCGCCGACTTGAACCTGGTTGATGGCTGAGTCGATCTGATGGAGCTTCGATGTGAACGCGATCATTTCGCTGACGTCGGTTGCGAAGGCAAAGAGAGAGACTGCGTCCTGCGGGCGAATGATGGAATGAATAAATCGCCGCGCCGAGTCCAATTCCAGGCGAATGTCTTTGCGAGTACTGGAGCTGGTGTCTACAGCAAGCACAATCGACAGCGGCATTTGCGATTCTTTGCTGAAGACGGAGATCTTTTGCGGCACTCCATCTTCAGTCAGGCTGAAATCGCTCTTGGTGAGATTGCCGATCGGAGCTCCTTGCTGATCTGTAACGGTTACATACACGTTCACCAGCTTCACATCGACTTTGAAGGTCGGGTCAGAGCTCTCTTGCGCCACAATGGGAAGAAGCAGAACCGCTGCTACGAGCGTGACGGCAACAGCCCTCATCGCGTGCTCCCCTTGGGAGATTCCGGCTGGACGCGGAATTGGTCAGGAAAAGGTTCGCCGTCCGCCCAAACTACACCGTCTGTGAAGTGTTCCTTTTTCCAAATCGGAACCGTCTTCTTAAGGGTATCGATAGCAAAGCGACAGGCGTCAAATGCCGCAGCTCGATGAGCAGACGCAACCACGATCAGAACGCTGGTTTCACCGATCTCGAGTCGTCCAATCCTGTGGATGATCACAACCTCGCGAACTTTGTAATTCGCGAGCACCTTCTCAGCTAACGCATTCATTTGGCTGAGCGCCATAGGCTCATATGCTTCGTAATCCAGAAAAAGCGTCTGGCGGTTTCGTGTGTGATTGCGAACGATGCCCTCGAAGACCACCACCGCACCGTCTTCTCCGCGCTTGAGGCGTTCCAGAATCGTTTCGGTGGGAATGCGCTCACGGACAATGTCGCACTTATAGCTTTCCGGACGGACTGCGGTTTCCAGTCCTCCGCTAACGGGGGGTAATAAGGCTACCTCGTCCCCTTCATGCAAGCGCTGGGCGGAAGTCGCGTACTCTTGATTAACAGCCAACGCTATTGAATCGAAGAACTTAGATCTATCCGGCGCAATGCAACGATAGTGTTGAAGCAGATCCGAAACCGTCGCGCTGGCGCTCAACTCCAAAGAATCCTCACTGCGCTGGAGGATGTCTTTAAGCACTCCGAATAAGAGAACACGAACGCGCATGGCTACTTTAAGAATACGTGAGAGTTATCAAGAAAGATCTTTTAGCTTCGACCGTGGGCAGATTTCCACAGCAGAAATCTGGGTTAATGCACTGCTTCCGAGCTAACCTCCTGGTAAACGAAAGTAATGTCGTATTTCCTTTCTGGTACTGCCCAATTTGCGGTACATTATTTCGGCCCCCTTAACGCAGTCTCACTTTCATGATCACGCAGGAGTCCCCTAAGAATGGGCGTTAAGCCCAAGCCTGCGCGTGTGACCAGCACGCCAGAATCGTGCCTACCCGCGCGCGGCAAGCCGCCGAAGTCCGTCGGCTTGCGCGAGACCGAGCAGGCGCTGCGAGACACGGAAAACCGATTCCGAGCTTTTGTCGAGCAATCGTCGGACATGCTGTCACTGTTGGACGAGCGTGGCAACATCATTTACCAAAGCAAGTCCATCATCCACCACCTCGGCTATCAACCCGAAGAAATGGTAGGTGTTTCTTGCTTTGACTTTGTCCATCCCGACGACTTGGAGACAGCTATTGCCGGTTTCCGCCAGGGACTCGAGGATCCATCGCAAGGCGATGCCATAACTGTCCGCCTGCGTCATAAATCCGGCTGCTGGAAGTCTTTTGAAGCTGTCAGCAGCACCTATGTCCACAACGGACGCAAAGCCGGGCTGCTTGCCAGCTTCCGCTACGTCGGCGACCGGCTTGAGGCCGAAATGGAAGTTCGGCGCTCCGAGGAGCGTTACCGGCGTCTATTTGAGCGCAATTTGGCTGGCGTGTTTAGCAGTCAGTCCGGCCGATTGCTTGACTGCAACGATTCCTTTGCCCACATCTTCGGCTATGAATCGCGGGAGCAGATGATCGCTGCCGGGGACTTCAATCCGTATTACAGCCCTCAACAGCGGGCCGACTACATCGCACTGCTCAAGAAAGAACGCACACTCACCAACCTTGAGTTCCGCCTGCGCCGTCGTGACGGCTCTGAGGTGTGGGTGCTTGAAAACGTGATGCTGCTGGAGGACGCAGGCGACGAAGTCATCATGGGCACTCTGGTCGATATCACGGAGCGAAAGCGTTCTGAGCGCCTGCAGGCCGCCCTCTATCGAATCAGCGAGTGTGCGAACTCAGCAGAAGACCTTCCGCACCTATATGCTTCGCTGCACGCCATCGTCAGCGAGCTGATGTATGCCAGAAATCTCTACATCGCATTGGTTGATTTCAACAACCAATGTGTGGAGTTCCCGTATTACGTAGACGAACACAAGATCACGGCTTCGGACCGAAAGCTGGGAAAAGGAATGACCGAGTATCTGCTGCGCACTGGGAAACCGCTCCTGGCTGACCGGAAAAAGATTGAAAGCCTGCATGAAAGCGGAGAAGTCGAGCAGAGTGGCCCGGCTTGCCACTGTTGGCTCGGAGCCCCCCTGCACCGAAACGGCCAACCGTTTGGCGTGATCGCGGTGCAGAGTTATGACGCGGCGGTGCAATACAACGAGTGCGATAAAGAGATCCTCACTTATGTATCGCAACACCTCTCGGTAGCGCTTCTGAGGAGACGCCAGGAGCAGGAGCTGCGCGCATCCGAAGCCAGACACCGTTCCCTGATCGAGAGCGCCGTCTACGGAATGTACCGATCGAGCCTGGACGGCAAGTTTCTCGACGTGAACCCCGCACTGGTGAAGATGCTCGGTTACTCCTCTGCTGAGGAGCTGATGGCCGTTGACATGGCTCGCGACATCTACCTCGATTCCGATCAACGCGCTGCTGTCATTCATGCTTATCGGGAGTCGGGATATCTGGAAAGTTGTGAGCTCCGCTGGAAACGCAAAGATGGCAAGCCTATCACCGTCCGCTTGAGCGGAAATGCGTTTAAGAATGAGCATGGCGAGACGCTTGGCTTTGAGATGATCGCCGAAGATGTCAGCGAGCGTAGAGCGCTGGAAGAACAACTGCGTCAATCACAAAAGATGGAAGCGGTGGGCCGATTGGCCGGCGGAATCGCGCACGACTTCAACAATCTCCTCACGGTTATCAAGGGCTACAGTGAGCTGATGCTTGACGAACTCGACTCCGCCGATCCCCTCCGCAGCGAAGTGGACGAAGTGAAAAAAGCCGCAGACCGCGCAGCCACGCTCACACGGCAACTTCTCGCATTCAGCCGTCAGCAGGTACTCGCGCCCAAAGTTCTTGAGCTCAACTCGGTCGTGGGCAACATGGACAAGCTTCTGCGTCGGCTCCTCGGAGAGGACATTGATCTGTTCACAGTCCTGGATCCCGGATTGGCACGCGTAAAAGCAGATCCCGGCCAGGTGGAGCAGGTGATCATGAACTTGGCCGTCAACGCGCGGGACGCAATGCCGAATGGCGGCAAGCTGACAATCGAGACCACCAACGTCGATCTCGATGACAACTACGCCCGCGATCACGTCTCGGTGAAGCGTGGTTCTTACGTAATGATCGCGGTTACAGACACCGGAACCGGAATGACCGAGAAGGTAAAATCGCGCATCTTTGAACCATTCTTCACGACCAAAGAAGTCGGCAAAGGCACTGGGCTCGGGCTCTCGACGGTATACGGCATCATCAAGCAGAGCGGCGGTTATATCTGGGTCTATTCCGAATTGGGAATCGGATCGACATTCAAAGTGTACTTACCTGCTGTAGACTCGCCTGCGGACTTGCCTTGTTCTTCCTCACATCAGCCAGCTCGGCGCGGCAGCGAAACTGTTCTGCTCGTGGAAGATGAAGATGGCGTTCGCGCACTCATGCGCCAGGTACTCCACAAGCACGGCTACAACGTTCTCGAATCGCGGCACGGTGGCGAAGCGCTGCTGATGTGCGAGCGCCATCACGGGAAGATCGATTTACTGTTGACCGATGTCGTGCTGGAACAGATGAGCGGGCGCGAGCTCGCCGAGCGCCTGCTGAAAGTACGTCCGGAAATGAAGGTTCTTTACGTCTCGGGCTACGCCGATGACGCAATCGTTCATCATGGCGTTCTCAACGCTGGAGTCGCGTTCTTGCAAAAGCCGTTTACAACTGAGGCATTGGCTCGAAAGATCCGATACGTCCTCGATGGCCCTGCTCTCCTAGTGACCTCCCAAGTCTAACTGTTCGCTTTTGCCTTCGTTTATTTCGGATTCGGACAGTCCCGACATTTTCAATTACTGCACACTACTGCTAAGCTCCTCAATCATTTAGACATACCAGAGCCGGCGACCGTACCTTCTGCCTCGGTGCATGGTATCGGGCTTGCTCATTCCATTGCGAGTGCCGGTGTAATTTGAATGCCGGTTTACCTGGATTCATACAATTGCCTTCCCTGCTCAAATCGGAGACTGCAGTGACCGATAGCCTTTATCCCTCATCTCTTGGCGCCGGAGTCGGCGTAGCGGCCAGGCCCAAACGCGTGCTCGTTGCCGACGACCAAGCCGACGTTCTGCATGCCATTGCGCTTCTGCTCAAGCTGGAGGGATTCGATTCACTGACGGTCAGCCATCCAGCGGCCGTGATCGAAGCACTGAAGTCTGGCGAATTCGATTTGTTGATCACAGACCTGAACTACACGCTCGACACCACTTCGGGAAGCGAGGGACTTGATCTGATCTCGAGCATTCGCAAGATCAATTCCGCGGTTCCCGTTTTGGTGATCACTGCCTGGGGCACAATCGAACTCGCGGTAGAAGCGTTGCAGCGCGGGGCATCCGATTTTATCCAGAAGCCATGGACCAATTCGCAGCTCATCCAGAAATCGCGCGATCTCATCGAACGCGCAGAGCAGGCACGCCGATTGAGCGCAGAGGTCGAGGAAGAGCAGCAACTATCGGCTGAAATTCAGCGCAAGTTGCTGTCGCTGAGACTGCCCGAGCAACACGGAATTACGGTCAGCGGCGATTCGCGATCCATGCGCTATGTGGGCGGTGATTATTGTCACCTGACTCCGCTCACGGCCTCTAAGTTTGCGGTCTCGATTGCGGATGTGGCGGGCAAAGGTGTTCCCGGAGCTCTGCTCACGGCTAGTCTGCGCGGGCTCGAAAAGAGCATCGTTACCCACGACGTCTATCCGCAGCAGCTCTGCAGTTCGTTGAATGAAGCCTTGAGCGAAATCATGCCAATCGGCAAGTTCGTCTCCTTCTTCTTTGCTGTAATCGACACTGAATCTCGCACCCTTTGCTACAGCAACGCCGGACACAATCCGCCTATTTTGGTCCACGCCGATGGCACAGCCGAGGAGCTGAGGGTTGGAGGAGGCGTTCTCGGTCTGTTCTCGGAATGGACCTACGAGCAAGCCCAACTAAAGCTCGAGAGTGGCGATCGCCTCATTCTTTACACCGACGGGATCACCGAGGTAGAGAGCCGTCACGACGAAGAATTTGGGATGGAGCGGGTGAAGGAAATTGTCGTTAAGAACCGGACGTCATCGGCGGAAGAGATTCAGCGTGCTGTGATGAAGGCAGTGAGTCTGCATTGCGAAGAGCGCTTCCATGATGATGCTACGGTGGTCGTAATTGCCGTTCAGTAAATAAACGTGCAGCCAACTCCGCGTTTTACAGCATTTTTCTCAATGCGAATTCAACGACTGCAGGAAACATTTCATAAAGATGGGCAACGATTCCGGCATGCCAGGGGACGAACACCTCCCTGGAGCCTCGCAGGTATCCGCGGAGAATTGCCCGGGCGCATCGTTCGGCCGATATCCCCTTTTGAAAGCTCTCGCCTAGACGTTTGCCTTCGCGTCCTCTCACGGTGTTCGTCCCAAACTGGGTCTGAATCCGACCTGGGCAGACGCTGATAACGCGGATTCCGCTGGGCTCCAGTTCCAGGCGCGCGGCTTCGCTGATTGCGTTCAGCGCATGCTTCGTTGCCGAGTAGGCCCCAAGATGTGGAACGGGCAAATGTCCAACCAGGCTGGAGATATTGATGATTGTTCCTCTTCCCTGTTCTTTGAGGACGGGAATCACTGCTTGCATGCATTCGATCGCTCCGAAAAGATTCGTATCGAAGATGCGGCGGCACTCGTCCATGGACATCGAAGCAATCGAGTCGAGCAAACCGTAGCCGGCGTTGTTCACCCAAGCATCGATTTTCCCGAACTGGTTCCGAGCCTGTGTGACTAAAAACTCGATCTGCTCGCGATCGCGAACGTCACATGCAAGCGCGATGGTTCTGTCTAAAAATCCAACTCGGCTTCGCGCCTGTTCCAAAGCGAACAGATTGCGCGAACTCATCACAACTCGTGCGCCTACTGCGAGAAATGCGCGCGCAAGCGCCTCGCCGATACCCATGGAAGCGCCGGTGATGACTGCTACCTGATCCCGACATCGCATGATTTGGATTATTCACCAACGATGGTTCCTTGAGAAATGCGTCTGTCCATCTTCAGCCTGAAACCGATCTGCTGCTCATTTAAAATCGAACGGTGAGCGACCTTCTCCCCCTCTTTCCGCTCGATGTCGTGCTCTTTCCCGGCATGGCTCTGCCTCTGCACATCTTTGAACCGCGGTATAAAGAGATGATTGGCGAGTGCCTGGAGAACGACACGCCTTTTGGTGTGGTGCGCTCTGTCGAAGATGGAGTGGCTCAGATTGGCTGCTCGGCTGAAGTCGTTACGGTCGTGAAGAAGTATGACGACGGAAGAATGGACATCGTTACTCGCGGACTACGCCGCTTCGAGATCGTCGAACTCAATCAGGACCGCTCCTTTCTGCAGGCTGAGGTGACATTCCTAAAAGAGGGGCCCGATGCAGGTGCGGCTGAAAAGAAAAAAGCATTCGAGCTTCATCACTCACTGCTTCTCATGGCAGCCTCCGGGCAGACGATCCCAACGCTCGATCCTCCAGACGAATTCCTCTCGTTTTACTTGATCTCTCAGTTACCCGTGGATCTGGATTTCAAGCAGACGATCCTTGCCATGCCGACGGAAACACAAAGGCTCGCAACTTTAGTCGAGTATTACGAAGCCATCATTCCCAAATTGCAAAAGATGATCGTGGCGAAGAAGAAGAGTGGATCGAATGGGCATGTGATGTAGCGGCACTCGGCAGCAAACACAGAGTTCCCTGTTCAAGGACTGGGACGTTTTTCATCGAGCTTGCCAAACTAGGCACGCGCAAGTGGATGATCAATCCTCGTGATCAGGCCGGCTCAGACTATCCCAATTTGGGCAGCTCCCTATCAAAATAATTCCAACTGCCGACTCCTCTGAACTTTCGCGGCCCGATCATCGAAGACTGTCCTTCCTCCCAATTCGGGTGAAATCCTTTTCTCGTGCGCGACCGCGGCTTCCAGATTGGCTTGTGGCGAAGCAGTGCGTTCGATGTTGCGGGCGAAGCGATCCAGACGTTTGAACCCTTCGAATTTTTCGGGATGGCCTAACTTTGCCGAATCGAGTGCCCGACGCAAGACGGAAATCGACTGATCGTACGTCTTGAGCGGGACTGGGAATGGATGGCCATCTTTGCCGCCATGGGCGAAAGAGAATCGGGCCGGGTCGGTGAAGCGCGTTGGCGCGCCGTGGACTACCTCGGCTACGAGCGCCAGGGACTGCAGCGTGCGTGGACCTAATTTTTCCACCAGCAGAAGTTCTCCGAAATCGTGGAACTCGCGTTCGTAGGCGAGTGCGAGGACGGCGCCAAGGCGTTTGAGATCGACGTCGGTCGTGCGCACGTCGTGGTGGCAGGGCATCGTGAGCTTGCGAGTTTCAGCCAGAGTCTTCTCTGGAGCCTCGCGCACAATGTCGAGCATTGCGTTCTGCGCCAGTGATGCGTTCGCGTCCACCAGGTTCATGATCGTGCCCTGCGATTCGCCCACGATCGCGGTGTGTGGCTCGGTGACAAAGTCGCGCACCGTCGCAGAGTGCCAGTGATAGCGACGAGCCATGCCGCTGGCATCATTCATGCCTTGCTGGACTACGGCCCATTCTCCCTTGTTGCTCAGGATGAACGAATGCAGATAGAGCTGGAAGCCGTCGGCGATAGCGTTGTTGTCCACGCGTGCGGCGAGACGGCTGGCGCGCACAAACTTGTCGCCATCCAGACCAGAACGGCCGGCGATGGCGAGGAGCTCGGCGGGAGTCTTGCGCGAGTGCTTGCCGCGTCCGCCGCAGACGTAAATGCCCAGTTCGTGCGCGCGGGGATTGAGTCCTCGCTTGAGTGCCCCGAGAACTGAGGTCGTGATGCCGGACGAGTGCCAGTCCATCCCCATCACGCACCCGAGGGCCTGAAACCAGAATGGATCACTGAGCCGAGTTAGCAGCTCAGAAGTTCCATAATGGTACAGAACACTTTCGCAGATCGCTGTCCCCATGGTGGTCATGCGCTCGGCTAGCCAGGAAGGAACACGTCCGCCGTGGAGCGGAAGATCGGCTGTGCCTGAGCGCTTCATGCTTCCATTCTACGGACAGAAACAAGAGCGAACACGAAGGTTACGGGTTGAGAGATGGAAGGTCACGGGATATGGTAGACTTACATATTTGTATGGTAGATAGGTAGAACAAGGCAAATGAGCTTGAATATCAAAAACAAGGATGCGCACCGGTTGGCGAACCAGCTTGCCAAGCTGACCGGTGAAAACATGACGGAAGCCGTAACCAAGGCATTGCGGGAGCGTCTGGAGCGCATAAGAGACACGCGCGGCTCCAGCCTTGCCGAGCGGTTGTTGGAAATCGGTAAAGATTGCAGCAAACGACTGAAAGAGCCTTATCGATCGGCCGATCATGCGGATCTTCTCTACGACGAAAAAGGCCTACCCAAATGATTGTGGACAGCTCCGCTCTCATTGCGATTCTTAGGGATGAGTCCGACGCGAGAGTCTACGCCGAAGCTATTGGCAATGCCGACTCCAGGCGCATTTCCGCGGCGACCTACGTAGAGACTGCTGCTGTGATCGATGGCAGCCGCGATCCCGTAGCAAGCAGACGATTCGATGAGCTGCTTCACCAAGCCCGATTCGTCATTGAACCGGTTACTGAAGCGCAAGCCCGGATCGCACGGGCTGCTTATCGAGATTTCGGGCGAAGCAGCGGTCATCGCGCACGTGTAAATTTCGGCGATTGCTTCGCATACGCTTTGGCAAAAGCGATGGATGAAATGCTGCT
>CAYNPS010000136.1:2679-9847 GCA_964399125.1 uncultured Terriglobales bacterium | reverse complement strand
AAGGAAAACGAGATGCATGGCCCGCTACACACTGCCAGCGTCCTTCGCGATAGACGAAGATATCGGTGAACCGCGTCTTCACTTGTGGGTGAGGTCCGTTTGTCGCCACACCTATACCGCGGATATAGCCGAAATCGCCATAGACATGAGCATGCATTTGCGACAACTCGTAGTGGACATCCTGGTCGTTTGCAGCGTCCGCAAGCATTTGGGAGCGATCCGTCAGTTGACCAGTAGCTCCCGCCTCCTCGAACTCAGGAGCCAAGATGCATTCCAGCGCTGGCATATCGTGTTGCTCAACGACTCGCACCCACGTCTCTTCGATCTGAATCAGCGCTGCTTCGTTTTTCATTTGGCCCGTTGGGCAAACTGCGCCATGCGCCAACGAACACGACAGCAATAAGCAGAAGACGGTTTTCACAGAACACTCCATTCCGCGACCGGTCAGCACAGCGACCTCGCGAAATCGTTAGACGCCGCGAACGATCAAAGGTTTTAGTTGCGAAGACACGCGTTGCCCGTCGACTCTTGTTAAGTCGCGACTACACTCCTAGTGCTCATCGGGCCATTTTGGGCGTATCAGAGCTCCGGAAGATACTAATTCGGGAATCCCAACTTCCGAATGGCCGACAATCCAGGAGCTATCTCATTGAGTCGCGGAATAGGTGATGTTGCATCTCCATGGCGTAGAGTCGTGTTTGCGGCAGGTTAACCGCGCAAGAAAGCAGCGGCGGTTTTTATAAACTCAGGCCAGCGTTCACCAATAACAGGGCCATGACCGGCGTTTGGAATGATCCAAAGGACCGAGTTCGGAATCGCCTTGGCCATCTCGATGGAAATTTCCGCGGGATAAAGAGGGTCGCGGTCGCCTTGAATGATCATGGTGCGCGCCTGAATCGTGGAGAGAAGTGGCGGAGTGAAATTCAAGTCATCATAGCTATCGGCAAAGGAAACAGTACTTGCTAACAGGGCTTTGATCTGAGTGTCTCCGCCGGGATGGCTGCGGCGCAGGCGCTGCCATTCCGCCTCGGGAAGATTGGTGCCGTATTGACGCATGATGGTGCGCGCCTGCTTGGGGAAGTAGGGAGTGGCACTGACCATCACCATGGCCTTCACGCGGTCCGGCTGTTTGGTCGCCAGATGGAGGAGCGTATTGCCCCCGGCGCTGATGCCAACGGCCTTGAAAGTCGGGATGCCGAGATGATCGAAGAGCGCGAGAAGATCGAAAGCGGCGTCCTCGTGGCGAAAGGGCGCGGACAAAATGCTGGAACGGCCATGGCCGCGCAGGTCGGGAAGAATGATTTGAAAGTCGGAACCCCACGCGGTAAGGGAAGGTTTCCAATCCTGGCTTGATCCGGAGAATCCGCTTAAGAGAACGAGCGGATCTCCGATGCCGTGCACCTCGAAGTAGATCTCGACTCCATTCAAGTGTGCCGTACGTCCCGCAGAATGTACGGAAGCCATTTTTTCGCAGCTCCTTTGCTAACAATTTTGGGCAAAAAAGAAGCCCGCGGACGGTTGCGCGTTCGCGGGCTTCAATAACATTCGTCTGGCAAATATTGTTTACCTCTGAGGACGGTAAAACCCATACATATCGGTATGACTAGCCAAGCAGAGACTCTCAGTGAATGTGCTGGTCGCCCAGTACAGGACTTCCAATAAAGTCTTGGAACTCTGTCTTCATTCCGTTCAGCCGTAGCAGCGTGGCGATCTGTGCCCAATGGCGGATCTCGTGCAGCACAACGTGCACAACGATCTTCCGCGGTGTTAAACGCACCTTATGGTTGAGAAGAGTGTGCTCTTGGGCGACGTCCCAATCTGAGTCCGGAAAGGACTTAAGGAACGCAATCAATCCGTCTCGGCTTTGCCGTCCGAAGGCGAACAGCGCCTCTACGTCATTGCTTGGAATCGCAGATGGATCAGTCAGCGGAATGTTAGAGAGACGATCGATATAGCGCTTTTCCGCAGAGAAAATGTGCCTCACCAGGTCTCCGACGGTAGTGAAACGGCCGTCGCCGTTCGGTCCGGCACTGGTTTGGAGCGTCTCTCCCTGCGTGCGCAGAAACGCGTGCCACTTCTGGCGCTGCCATTCAGTGTAAGCAATCAGGTCAGTGAGATTGATGGCAAGGGTCATAAATTAAATTCGGGGCTTTCACTGTCAGATGAGCTAGCTCCAGTCAGCAATGCGGCTCGCATATGAGCGGCACCTGGCATAAAACCATTCCCCACGTCACCTCGGGGCTTGTCGCTGGGACGCAACGCCTTCGACCAGAAACATGCGACCTTTCACTGCGCTTCGCCTCATCGGCATAATCGCCTGATAGGCTGGCGAATCGTACCAGGCACGCGCCTTCTCCGCGCTGTCGAATGCGATCACTACAATGCCCTGTGGCGCTTGGCCATCGAGGCCTTGTGTCTTGCCCCCAGCAACGAGAAATTGATAATGGCCACGGAAAGGCGCCAGGGTTTCTGGGACCTTCGCTCCATATTTCTTTACAGCGGTAGGGTCCGTGATTGCGTCGGCTTCTGAGATGACGTACGTAGGTGCCGCGGCGATTTGCTGTGCATGAATCGCTCTGCCGCCAGCTACGCCGATGGAAACGCCAGCCAGTACTGCGAGGACGAGTTTGTGGTTCGTATTCAACGATTAATTCTTCCGTGTCTGTTTCTGACAAGTTCCCGTCTTCTGTATTACCAGCCTCGCTGTCTCAGGTCTTGCAGCAAATCGAGCTCATCCTTTTGCTTCCCTGGGCATCCATGTCTTCTTCGTCTTTCTTGAAAGTGAACTACAACAGCACAAATCAATCAGGCCCGGCATTTCACCACGGTTCAAAACAGTCGTAATGGCGCTGCCGAGCAATGCGATCGTCTCGGAATTGCAAGAAAACGGCGGCGTGGTCTCGCATCTCACTATTCGGCGGGAGGTTCTGAATCGGCACCGCGGTCATGCCAGTCCAATCCATTTCCAGAGCAACCCAATCGCCCTCACCAAGAATGTTCGTGATTGCGTACGTCTGCTGTTTGAACAGCTGCTGTCCGCGTTTGGCTCCTTCTAGGGCTTTCGCTAGGTCGGATACTGAACCGTGTGGTGCAACTCGATTGGGCATTTCCCTTATGGACACGTCCGGTGTAAAAAAAATGGCGAGCGAGCTCCCGGTCGCGCCGCTCTCAAGAGCACGAATGTATTGCCGGGCGAAGTCAACATTCTTACGCATCCTGCAACCCCACGGTCGAGACGCTAGCCAAGCACCGCCAGCGGCAGTTCGTTTTCATCTGTAATTCTTCCGTGTTTGTGCGAACCAAACTGGCACGCCCGGATCTTCGCAATGAGCGCGTAGGCGCGTCTTGGAAAAATGTGAACTGTGTCGGATTTTTATTCGATCGACCGTCTCGTGATTTACGAACGGCGATCCGCGAGATAGGCGCTGGGAGAGATGCCTGAGAAATGTCGGAATTCATTAGCCAGATGGGCCTGGTCGTAGTAGCCCCCTGCCAAGGCTACGTCCGCCCAGTCGACAGGCTGGCGCAAACCAATCTGCCGCAATACCTCGTGAAACCGGCGGAGCCGGCAATAAAGCTTCGGCGTGATCCCGACCTGCTCGCGGAACAACTGGGCGAAGCGACGCCGACTCAGACCGGTTTCCCTAGCCACGTCGAGTACGCTGTGGATATGAGGCGCCCGCCCAAATTGCTCAAGCCCATACCGCACGGCCGCATGCAATTCGAGCCGTCTACTCAGCCGCTCCAGAAGCGCCGTTTCCAGCACAAAGAATTTTTCGGCTGCACTGCTTGCTTCTCGCAGGCGATCGCGCAATGCGCTCGCCGTCGAACCCCAGATTAGATCGAGAGGCACTCTGTCGTTGTAAAACACGTCGGCCGGTGCGTCAAAGAAGGCTCGTGCACGACCAGGGTAAAAAAGCACCCCTATTGCCGACTGCAGGGTCGTCGTGTCAATTACGATGCAGTGCGTTTCTATTCCGACAACCAGCGATGACGCACCTCGCCCCGCTTCCCAATTCGCAATCCCCGGGCCCCCGATAGGGGCGTCGGAAAGGCTAAAGAATAGCTGAAATCTTGCAGTTGGCAGCGCTCGTTCAATGCGATGGAGGATGTTGTAACCATCACAATACCAGAGTTTTTCCACATAGGATGCAAGGGGGCCAACCGGCTGGTAAGTGAGTTGCACGCGGTCATCACAACACGGCATCACGGGCAAATCAAGAGCAGCCGCGCGAAGTCATACTCGCGATATTCAACCTTTGATCTCGGCGGAACCCGCGACGTGTTCGCCTGATGCCTTTCATCCACCGTCCCCGGCGGGTGGATTACGAACGATCGGGAATGTCACCGGTGCCAAATACTGACGAGTCTGCGGAAGCTTCACCTGGACTGCTTCATCGAGATTGATCTTGACCTTTGCGGCTGCGTCGGAAGGCTGCGCTCTTGGAGGGCTATCCGTACCAGTTGTGCGCGCGCTCAGCGTCGTGGAAGAAATTGCACTCGAGAGGATAACAACCGGCAAAACCGAGAAACATCTTCGTGCAGCGGCAGTCACGGAACATCTCCGTTACCTTTTGACACCAGCCAGAGATGCTGGTTCCCAATCAGAACGGATCGGAGTTGCTAGCTTGCAAGGTAAATATTTCCGTTCCGAGAGCAATCCCGGGTTATCTGGAGCGCAACATTACAACGTACCTTCGGTGAAGGAAGTTGGGACGAGATCCTTCACGCATGCTGAAGTGTCATTTGAGTCCGAGCCTCCTGACGAACTCCTGATACCGGTGATCTGCGCGGATGTTATCCATGGCAGGCTGAACGCCGAGGAAAATGAGATAGCTTGAACGCTCCGCAAAAGCCTTCTCCAGCCATTCGAATGCGCAGTCGACATCATTGAGGGCGATGTAGACGAATGCCGAATACACTGCCGGGACATACTTTTGTCGTGAGAGGGCATGCAGTTGTTCCAAATCGGCTCTCGCTGCTTCGCGCATTCCAGTGAGAGCATGGGTGACGCCAACCAGCATCAGAGCAGCCGGCTCTTCCCCGAGATACGCAAATGCCTTTTTCAGCTCATCAAGAGCACGATCGGGTTGCTTTTTATGATGGTAGGCGAGGCCCAGACCATACAGCGCCATCGGAACGTTAGGCGCAATCTCGAGCGTTTTTCGATGCTGCTCAATGGCCAGATCGTAGTCTTTGGAAAAGTAATAAGACCACCCCAACCCCAAATTGCAAGGAATCGAAAGCGGATCGATTTCAACCGCGCGCTGGAAGGCCTGAGTTGCGTCAGGACGGTTCAGCGCCAAGAGCAGCTCGCCCCTCCACTGGTAAGCGCTAGCGTAGCCCGGGTTCAATTCAATCGCGCGCTGCAATTCCTGTTCAGCGCCGACCCAGTCCCAGTCGTAAACGAGTTTCACGTACCCCAGAGCAGCGTGAGCCTCGGCGAGGGCATCGTCGAGCCGAAGCGCGTTTGCCGCAGCCATCTTGGCGAGCGGCATGGATTCGCGTGGTGCCAGCACGTCGTACCCAGTGCTCGCTAACATCGCGTACGCATCAGCGAGCCCACTGTGCGCGGGCGCATACGTCGAGTCCTTATCGATGGCCTCATGAAAATAACCGCGGGCCCGCTTTAGTCCATCGATGGTGCGATTGTTCAAAAAGTAGCGGCCACGCAGGTAATCCTGGTACGCGTCTGGATTCACCGGCCGGAACTGCGCCAGCTTGACCTTCTCGGGCGAGGTCAACTTGACGCGAATTTCGCGCGCGATATCACTCGCGACTTCGCTTTGCAAAGCCAAGACGTCGCGAAGATCCTTTTCGTAAGTCTGCGTCCAGAGGTGCTCTTCCGTGGTGCCATCGATGAGCCGCGCGCTGATACGAACGCGGTGATCCGATTGGAGCACCGTTCCTTCTACTACCCAGCGAACCTTCAACTCGCGCGCGATCTGCCGCAGAGACTTGCGCGCCTCTTTATAGACCATCACCGAAGTGCGCGGCGATACCCGCAGTGACTCGATTTTCATCAGATAGCTGATGAGTTCGTCGGTCATGCCCTCCGCAAAAAAATCCTGCCCGGGATCTTTGGAGAGGTTGGCGAGCGGCAAGACCGCAAGCGACCGTGTTTCGCCGCCGTCCCGCACTTTCTTAACTGGCGCTGCAAAGCGATATCCGCGACGCGCGATCGTCTCGATGTAGCTCTTGTCGTGTGGTCCCGAACCAAGTGCCTTGCGAAGCAAGGAGATGTTGCGAGCCAGACCACCCTCCTCTACAAAGGTGTCCGGCCACACGCGCCTGAGCAGTTCGTCTTTTTCAACCACACGACCTTCGCTCGAAGCCAGCATCAACAGAGTTTCCAGCGCCTTTGGAGACAGAGGTATTACTTTGGCGCCACGACGAAGTACACGCTCGCCCTGCTCGATTCGAAACGGCCCGAACTCGAAATACTCCTTCTCCTGTTGGCCCATAACGGTATGGAGAACTCTGTCAGAACTTTGTAAACCCGAGCACAAGATTTCCGCCAATGAGGCGCGCTATTGTTCGCCGCATGAGCGCACTTGCTGGATTCAAGATACAGGGAGTATACGGGCTAAAACCTCGCTTTCAGGAACTGCTTCGTCCGATCACTCGTTGGTTTGCTGCGAGCCGAATCACGGCTAACCAATTGACGATCACAGCCTGCATGGGATCAGCGGCAGTCGGGATGGCTCTGGCAGCTAACGCGAGCTCGCGCCCGTTGTTCCTAATCTTGCCGGTCTGGTTGTTTGTGCGGATGGCGCTGAACGCAATGGACGGCATGCTGGCCCGCGATTTCCAGCAGCAGTCGCACCTCGGCGCGTATCTGAACGAGCTGGGCGACGATATCTCTGACGCATTTTGTTACCTGCCCTTCGCCTTCTTGCCGGAGTTCGGTCCGTTTTGGATCGGCGCTGTGATCATGCTGTCGCTGATAAGCGAGATGGCGGGAACCATCGGTCCGATAACGGGCGCAACCCGACGCTACGATGGCCCGATGGGTAAGAGCGATCGAGCGTTTGTTTTCGGCCTATTGGCGCTCTGGATCGGAATCGGGGAACCGATCGGACAGACTGCGGCGGCGATCACTTCAAGCGTGCTCGTGCTGCTCCTGGCAGTCACGATCATCAATCGTGTGAGCAGCGGGCTGGCCGAG
>CAYNPS010000136.1:0-2579 GCA_964399125.1 uncultured Terriglobales bacterium | reverse complement strand
ATGGTGCTCGTCGCTCCCGCATTCAAGGTGAAACTGTATGTACCCTTTGCGCGCAAGGCGCTGATGCTCATGCATCGGCTGATCGGCGACTTCCACCTGAACTCATACGTGCGGCCGGGCGCGCTGACACACGACCCTGAGCGCATCGCGTCTTACAAAGCTGACCCGTTTATCACTCGGCCAATCTCGGTCCGCGTGCTATTCGGTCTTTACGGCGCCAGCGATCGCGTTGTTCACGACGCGCAGGCAATTCATGTGCCAACACAAATTCTCATTTCGGGAAAAGACTTCGTCGTCCGCCACAAGCCGCAGCTCGAGTTTTTCGAGCGGCTGGGGGTTGCAAGGAAAGAGAAGCACGTTTTTGAAGGCTTCTATCACGACATCCTCGGAGAGAAGGATCGGCACCTGCCTATCGAGAAGATTCGAGAATTCATTCTCAAGACGTTTGTACTGGCCCACAGATTGTCCACCTGCTCGAAGCCGACAAACACGGCGAAACCAAGAAGGAATTCGACGCGCTGAATCGGCCTTTGCCTCGGTGGTCAGTGAAAAGCATTGGTTTTGCGCTGATGCGCGCCGGAATCAAGAGCGGCGGTTATCTTTCAGACGGCATTCGCCTGGGACTGCGCACAGGCTTCGACTCCGGTAGCAGTCTCGACTACGTTTACCGCAACCGTGCGTCCGGAATCACTCCACTCGGCAAGTTCATCGACCGCTGCTACCTCGAGTCAACGGGCTGGCGTGATATCCGCACACGTAAGCAAAATGTCATTCGCGCACTGAGGCGTTGCATCGCAGATTTGGCAGCCGAGAGCAAACCTGTACGCATCCTCGACGTCGCCGCTGGACACGGGCGATATGTGCTGGAGGCGATCGAGTTCTATCGACAGGATGTCGAAGATGTACTGCTGCGCGATTTCAGCAAGATTAACCTTGATCGTGCCGCCGAACTGGCACAGCGGCGAGATCTCAAATGCGTGCGTGTTGAAGTCGGCGATGCCTTCGATCGCCAATCCTTTAGCAATATCAGGCCGCATCGCACACTTGGAGTCGTTTCAGGATTGTACGAACTCTTTCCGCAAAACGATCTTGTACGGCAGTCTCTGGCTGGCCTCGCCGACATCATCGAACCCGGCGGATTCCTCATCTACACCGGCCAGCCATACCATCCTCAGCTGGAGATGATTGCGCGCACCCTGCTCAACCGCGAACAGCGGCCGTGGATCATGCGACGCAGGAGTCAGGCTGAGCTGGATCAACTGGTCGAAGAGGCCGGCTTTCGGAAGATCGAACAGTGGATCGACGACGACGGAATCTTTTCGGTCTCGATTGCCCAAAGGATCGCGGAGTGAACAACCAGCGACCTCCATGGCGGGAGTCAGCTCTCTGGGCGCTCGCAGCGGGAAGCTTGTTCATAGTTACGTATAGCGCGGCTAACTGGCTCGCTGCTCAGCGCTCCGGTGTGCCGTCAATCGTGTTCCCTTGGGAGAGACATATCCCATTTGTCGCGTGGACGATCGTTCCGTACTGGTCCACCGATCTGCTTTTCGCGCTCTCATTTTTCATTTGCTCGACGCGAGACGAGGTACAACTACATGCGAAGAGACTGATCGCCGCACAGATCTTCTGCGTCGCGGTATTCTTGTTGTTTCCGCTCTCCTACTCAGGCGAGCATCCTGTGCCGGCAGCGCCCTTCAATTTCTTCTTCCGGGCGCTTGGCAGCTTTGACATGCCTTTCAATCAGGCACCGTCTTTGCATCTCGCCATCACTACGATTCTGTGGGCGAAATATTCGGAACACGCGCGCGGCTTGACGCGGTGGCTCCTGAGAGCGTGGCTTGTGTTGACCGGAGTTTCAACCTTAACTACTTACCAGCACCACTTCATTGATCTGCCTACAGGCATTTGGGTCGGCTTGTTTTGTCTTGTACTGTTTCCCGAATCGGGCATGGAGCAAAAGATCGCAATTCAACCTCGGGGCGTAGAACTTTCAGTTCTCTACGGCATCGGCTCGATGTCCCTGATCATCACATCAGTCTGGCTGGGCGGACTGGCCTGGCTGCTGCTGTGGTCTGCGGGAGCGCTACTGATCGTCGCGCTCGCGTACGGCATTGGATCGCCACATCTGCTTCGGAATCGAAACGGAAAGATGAGCTTCGCTGCCGCTGTTCTGCTCGCGCCTTACCTCGCGGCTACGAAAGTGAATTCATGGTGCTGGGCACGCACGCAATCGCCAGCCGATGAGATAGTCCCGGGCCTGTGGCTTGGCCGTGTGATGACGCCACGAGAGCGCAACCGTCTGCAGATCGCATCAGTGGTAAACCTCGCTCCTGAGCTGCCGATCGACACACGCGGTGTTAACTTCCGCAGCGTCCCCATCCTCGATCTCCTCGTTCCGTCAGCAACTGAGCTGGACGCCGCCGTCAGCGCCATTGAGGAACTACGGACGGAACGCCCGACCCTCATCTCCTGTGCGCTCGGCTGCTCGCGCGGTGCAACCGTTACTGTTGCTTGGCTGTTGGCCAGGCGTTTTGCACCAAGTGTAGATTCTGCTATCGACATGGTGCGGAGCCGCCGTC
>CAYNPS010000135.1:4546-9909 GCA_964399125.1 uncultured Terriglobales bacterium | reverse complement strand
GGCTCGCCAAAATGCGCGGGAGCCTTAAAGTATTCCTTGTAGAGATCTGCTAACTGCGCAGCAGCGCGCTTTCCGAACTCCTCTTCGGACCAGCTCTTGTAGAAATCATCGCTCGCCGAAGCGCTGTCGTCCGGCGGGCCTTTCCACACGGCGTCCATCACGGCGCGAATGGACATCGTGACCGGACGAATGTCGCTCGTGTTTACCAGGTAATAGTGAGTCGCGCCGGCTTTCATGTAGCGTCCCAATTCGGAAAAGCTGCGCTCGATGGGAACCATCTCGGTGAGCTGATTGGCGCGCCCATTCATCATCGCCACATGGTCGTAGATTCCCTGCCCGTTACTAACTTCACCTTTGTCCTGAATGTATCCGTAGCCGTCGTCGGCCCAAACAGTTCCAACTTCCTGCGGAATCTTCAGATCTCCCGACTGCACTAGTCGCGCACCCTCCTGCCAGAGATTGGTCACGAATTCCGCTTTGGGACGCGCTTCGCGTACGATGCGCATCTGCGCCACAATTGCTTTGCTGATGAGGGAGCCGAGCGCCTGATTGTTATCGCGCACGCTCGGATCCATCGACGCATATGTGACGTCGGATAATCCCCGCAAACCGACCGACCAGAGAACCTCCTGATTGCGCTCATACAAATTCACAGCATTCTTCCAGGCGCGTTCCAGGATTTCGGGATGCTCGGTGTAGTTGTACGGAACGTCTTTTGGCCAGCGCGCAACGTTGAGTCCCAACGGAATCGCATGGTGCTGGGTGACGATGAGGCCGCGCGCTCCAGCGGCCTTCACTTGCGGATCATCGGGGAATATCCACGTTCCGGGCGCGATCATGTTGCCCTTCAAGCGAAGAGTGGTTTCGAAGATCTTGTCCCAGACTTCGAGCGAAATACCGGTTTTGTCTTTCTGCTCTCCGGGCGCCCAGCCGGTTAGAAGGTCTTCGTCATTGATGAAGAAGCCGCGGTATTTGAATTTCGGCGCAGCGAATGTCTCGTTCAAAGCAGCCGGAATTGAGACGGAGGTGCGCCGCGCGGGCTCGTGATCCGTCCAGTAATAGAGAGGATCGACGCCGAGGTACTTCTGCGAGAACTCGTACACGGCATAGATTGTGCCGCGCATATCAGCTCCGGCAAGGACAATGGCATGTACATTCCTGCCGTTCCAATTTGGGTTCGCGGCCGAAATAGATAATGATTCTGCATCGTTTAATGGCCCAGGGCGAACTGCTTCTGGAATGTCGTCTATTGAACCGATAACGATCGTGACCGGACCGGCTTCTTCCGTCTTGCTGGCGATCTTCGGCTTCTTGCCAAACACTTTGGCAAAGTCGGATCGCAGATCTTCAGTTGCCTTCTGCAGCGGAGGGGGGGTGTTTTCAGGAAGCAAGATCACGGCGGAACCGTCCACCCGAATCGCGCTGGGGTTGGGGCTCGCGGGGACGGCGGACTTACTCGTGCTCTGCGCTGCGGCGAACAGTGACATTGCAGAAATGGGAACGAGAACAGCAGTTGGGATGGCACAACGCAACAGCGCTCGCAAAAACCTGCAGCCACTCACTTTCATGAAGAGATCCTCACGGGTAGCAATAAAAACAGCGAATTAGTTTAGCACTCGAACAAAATCTGATTTCCGGAACACAAATCCGTGCCGCCCTTTCAGGGCTCCTCAATCGCGCAACACGGAAACCCAGGGCTCATGCCGCTGGGCTGCACCTATGACGCCCCTTCGGGCCTGAGGTTGGTTGGCCAGCGTGTTTGGTTAATCCATCAGCTAAGATTGAGGATTCTGTGACTGCTGCGCGCAAATCATTGTTGCGTCCTCCTGCTCTGAGATCCGGGGACACGATTGGCATTGTCGCTCCTGCCGGCGCCGTTGATCGGTCAGAATTTGCAGCCGGAGAGGCTCACCTTCGGGAGCTTGGATTCAAAACTGCCTACTCGGAAGAAATCTTCCAGCGTGACATGTACTTCGCAGGTGACGTGCGGCGGCGCGTCCATGAACTGCACCACATGTTTCGCGCGCCGGAAGTGAACGCTATCATCTGTGCCCGTGGTGGATATGGAACGAATCATCTGTTGCCGCATCTGGATCTCGATTTAATCGCGAGTCATCCGAAAATCTTTTGTGGCTATAGCGACGTAACCACGCTCACAACCGTGTTCCTTCAGCGAATAGGGCTACCCAGCTTTCATGGTCCGATGCTGGCAAAAGATTTCGCCAAGGCTGATGGAGTGCACACTGAATCCTTTCTGAATGCCGTTTCGGGAACGCAATCGTGGAGTCTTGCTAGCACCGACTCACCGGAATTGCAGCCACTCCGCCCGGGAGCAGCCGAAGGACGACTCTATGGCGGCTGTCTCTCTCTTCTCGTCGCTTCGTTAGGTACGCCTCATGAAATCGAGACCACCGACACAATCCTGTTCATCGAGGACCTGGGCGAGTGGCCCTATCGCATCGATCGTATGTTGATGCATCTTAAATACGCGGGCAAACTGGATGGCTTACGCGGGATTGTTTTTGGCGAAATGAAGGATTGTGGACCGCCCGCAGGTGCTGACTACACGCTTCAGCAGGTGATCACGAGAGTTCTCGACGAAGTGAACATTCCTATCGCTTTTGGTTTGCGTTCGGGACACGTGAGCGCGGGAAACATCACGTTGCCGATCGGCGTGCGTGCGCGCCTGACCGTAGATACCGCGGTCCGACTCGACATTCTCGAATCGGCAACTACGCCACAAGCTGTTGAAAGCAAGGCAGGCAGGCATTGAGCGAGCGCCAGCACGTACATCTGATCGGAATCTGCGGCACGGCAATGGCGTCGCTTGCCGGCCTGCTGAAGCAAAGAGGATTTCACGTCACCGGCTCAGATGCCACTGCGTATCCGCCGATGTCCGACCTGCTGCGTGGCATGAATATTCCCATCACGGAGCCTTACTCGGAAGCGAATCTCAAGCCGCGTCCCGATTTGGTAGTCGTGGGAAACGCTATTTCCCGCGGCAATGTTGAGCTGGAGCATGTGCTCGACCACCACATCCCATTTCGATCCTTGCCGCAAATTCTGCATGAGAGCTTTCTACGCGGACGCGAGCCAATTGTCGTTGCCGGCACTCACGGTAAGACCACCACGACGTCGATGCTGGCATGGATTTTTCAAACTGCCGGGCTGAATCCGTCATTCCTGATCGGCGGTGTGGCGGAAAACTTTGGAACCAGCTTTGGCCTACGCCAAAGCAAGCACTTCATCCTCGAAGGCGACGAATACGACACCGCATTCTTCGATAAGGGACCAAAGTTCCTGCACTACTTCCCTGACGCGGTGATTCTAACTTCAGTCGAATTCGATCATGCTGATATCTATAAAGATCTCGATGCAGTGAAAACCTCCTTCAAGCGCCTGGTGAATCTCATTCCGCGCAGCGGCTATCTGGTCGCTTATGACGACTCCGTCAACGTCGATGACTGCATCGCTCGAGCTTTCTGCAAAGTCGAGCGTTATGGAAAGAAGCAGGGATCAGCTTGGCGAATCACCGAAATGAAGTTCGCTCCAACTGAAACCACCTGGACTGTCGAGCGTGAGGGACAGCACTGGGCCGAGCTTCGCATGGCGCTTGCGGGCGAGTACAACGTACTCAATGCCACCGCAGCGGCGGCGATGGCTGCACGATACGAGATTCCCATTCCGGCAATCCAAGAAGCTCTCGCCACGTTTAAGAGCGTAAAACGTCGATTAGAGGTCAAAGCAGAGGTCGCGGGAGTTACTATCATCGACGACTTCGCCCATCATCCCACTGCGATTGGCGAAACGCTAAAAGCTCTTCGAACGCGCTACAAAGGACGGCGCCTGTGGGCAGTCCTCGAGCCGCGCTCCAATACGCTGCGCCGCAACATATTCTTCAAGGAACTCGCCGCCAGTTTGAGCAAGGCTGATGAAATCGTGGTGGCGAGCGTATTCAAAGCCGAGGCTATTCCCGAAAACGAACGGCTCTCCGGTTCAGCGCTGGTGAAGGAGCTAAAACGCCAGGGGCACTCAGCCCGCGAGTGCAAAGACGCGGATGCGATCGTGGAGTCGATAACTCCTGAGCTGCGGGAGGGCGACGTTGTCGCCATTCTGTCCAACGGCGGTTTCGGCGGGATTTATGAGAAACTTCCTGCGCGGCTGGCCGCGTCGGCGTGAGAGTGAATACCAATTCCGATGCAATTGAGCTATTGTCATCCCTCGCTCCGCCACCGCGCTCTCTCTTTTTAGAGACATTGGTTTTGCGGAGCGGGGGATCTGCTTTTTCCCGATATAGCACAGCAGATCCCCCGCGCAGCAAAGCAAACTATCAAAGCCCTCAGCAAATTCGCGACTGCGCGAGGGATGACAATTCTTTAAGGAGCGTTCGGTAATGCGATCTATAAGGGGAATTCGCTGATCCGACGTCAGCAAAATTCGTCTCTCGCCCGCAGAGTCGTGGTCCCAAGGCGGGCCTCAATTGCTTGAAAACCATCGTCCATCGCGTGTCTCATTTTCTCCGACAAGCTTTTCTCCTCAGTATTCTCGCCTCAACCTTGCTCTCGCGTGCCTTATGCCAGAACGAATCCAAGCTCGATTACACAGTCACCTTTGCAGATGCCGTGCATCATCGTGTGCACGTCAGCATGACCTTCGATCCTGAAAGTGGGGGGAACGCTGTTCAACTCCCGGTTTGGAACGCGCTCTACCAGGTACGCGACTTTGCCAAAGACGTGATCTCAGTAAAGGCTTCCACTCAGTCCGGCGAAACGCTTCCTCTTCGCGAACTTGATAAGACCACCTGGGAGTTTCGTCCAAAGCCAGGATGGGTTGTGATCGATTACGACATCGTGCTCGACGAGTCTGGTCCGTTCGGCGCTCAGTTCAACCAGCATCATGCTTTCCTGAATTTTGCCGAAGTGCTGATGTATCCAGTCAATGGCCGCGAGTTTCCCATTTCGGTTCGCCTGCAGCAAATGCCAACCCAATGGAAGCTCGCGACACCGCTGCCGTCGGATGCTCTGCCCTCAGGACCTGGTGTTCCATCCGACTATCTGTTACGTGCTGCAAATTACGATCGATTAGCGGATAGCCCCGTGGAGCTGAGCGACTTTGCGGAGGCTGACTTCACTCAGGATGGAGCAAAGTACAGAGTAGTTATCGACGGCGATCCGGCTGACTACAGCATGCCTCCTATCGTGGATTTTCTAAAGAAGATCACCGCCGCCGAGACGTGGTGGATGAACGATCGTCCGTTCGACAGCTATACCTTCATCTATCACTTCCCGCATGGACCCGCCGGCGGCGGCATGGAGCACGCTTACGGCACGGCCATCGACCACTCTGCAAACGATCTCAAAGAA
>CAYNPS010000135.1:0-4446 GCA_964399125.1 uncultured Terriglobales bacterium | reverse complement strand
CAATTCGAGAATTCCAAACCGGGAACTACCGTGCGCATCGCTGTCCTCAGCCATGGAGCACGCAAGGAAGTCGCCCTCACCTTGAGCCAGCGACAGATAGAAAGCTACGCACTCCGCGATCTGCCGGGAGCCACGGCTGCGCAGCTTGCGCGCCGCGATGCCTGGCTGCACTCGGAAGATCAGCCCGCTCCCTCCGCTCCATGATTGCGCTCGTTCGCACTGTCGCGGCAGTACTCTTCACCTGCCTTTCCACATTTCTTGGAGCACTCATTGGGTTTCCCGCGACGTGGCTCACCGGCAGTGCCGATACGCTTTATGCAATTGCGATGTGGATCACGCGCACAGGCTTAAGCATCGCTGGAGTACGCATTGCGGTCGAAGGTCTGGAGCACATCGATCACGATGCTACTTACATCTTCATGTGCAACCACGTCTCGAATCTCGATCCTCCGATTCTCATTCCGAAGCTGCCGCGCCGAACCTCGGTCTTGGTAAAGAAGGAACTATTTCAGATTCCCATTCTTGGACGAGCCATGCTCATGGCAGACCTCGTCCCCGTGGACCGGCGCAATCGCGAAGCCGCGGTGAACAGCATGAGAGAGGCCGAGCAGGTGATGGCTCGCGGTTTGAATATGACAGTGTTTCCGGAGGGAACGCGCTCGCGCGACGGGCGCCTGCTGCCGTTCAAAAAAGGTCCGTTCTATCTGGCGATGGACAGCGGCATTCCCATTGTTCCCGTTACGATACAAGGCTCCGAGTTGCTCATGCCGAAAGGGAGTAGCACGATTCGCGCAGGAGCGGTGAAGCTTAAATTCCACCCACCGATTTCTCCAGCGCAGTTCGCTGATAAGGAAGAGCTGATTGTGGCTGTCCGGCGCGCGATTTCCTCGGCTCTACCGCCCGCTTTGCGCGAAGCGGATTTTGATTTCCCGGCGTGACATCTCGCGCAGGAAGATGTCAGCAGGTACATCAATTTCCTGGCGGATTCCACCGCGCTTCGCGATCACGCCGCTCACCATCATCTGCAGCACAACTGAAGCCGGCCATGCGGTGGTGCGCATCATCGAAGTCAATCCTGTTTTGCGATCATATTCATCAACCATGGCGTATGAGAGCACGCGCTTGCCGGCATGAGCCTCAATGCGCATGATCGTCACATCCGGCTCTTCGCCTGAGAGCTTTTCCAGAAACAAGTGTGAAGTCAGCTCGCGCGGACTCACTTCGCCGGAATCGAGCCTTCGCTTTTCGCTCGAGAAAAATCCAAGGTCGTAAAGACCGCGAATCAGTTTGTAGTGATCGGGATAACGTAGCGTCTTCTCAAAGCACTCGCCGACTTCGCCTTGAAAAGTTTCCGGCATGGTGGACGTGCCACCGGAGGTATGAAATGCGACCAAGGGCTGGAAATCGCGCAGACGAAATTCTTCCGGTTCAGTCAGGGGCTCGATTTCTACGACCTTGCCTTTCTTCAGCACGCGTGCAGGCTCAACGTATTCGTTGATCAAGCCCTCGACAGAGAAGACCAGCTGATACTGAAATGGAGGCCGAGGATTTTTGGGAAGACCTCCAACGTAAAGCTTTAACGCATCGATTGCAGGCGCTTTGCCCCGGCGGGCACCGCCGCGCTCCGGCTTCTGCTCGCTGCGCAAACGCCGCACTAGATCGCCCGCGAGAATGCTGGCCATGCCTGGTGACAAACCACAGTCAGGTGCGAGTCCGACGCCATTTTTCTCCGCCTCGGCGCTCATCGCTAACGTTTTGCGCACCACAGTGTTGTTTCCGCCAAGATCGGCAAAGTGACAGCCCGCCCCAACGGCCGCGCGAGCAAGTCCCACATTGAAAAAATACGGAACAGCAGAAAGTGCGCCGTCATGGACGCGCATCAGCGCCGCAGCGGCGTTCTCATCGGCAGCGTCGATCGCGACTGGCCGAACCGGAGCGCCTTTTTTTCCATGCGTCTTCGCGATGAACTTCGAGGCTTCCTGAGCTTTTTCCAGATCGGCATCCGCCAACGTGACGAACTCGATTTCGCGCGAACGCGCCATGTCGAACGCCGCCGCCGAACCCATCATTCCTGCTCCGATTACCAGTAGCTTCATCCGATATTCGCTCCCGTAGTGAACCGGCTATATGAGTATTGGCAGAAGAAACTAGGGAGTGTAAACGAGGAGCGGCTTAGTACAAAGTTTTGTGATTCAGCCGATGCCGAGCTCGTCGGCGGCTTCGAGGGGTGTGCCGCATCGGCGGCAGATAACCGCCGAGCAGTCTCCACATGTGAGCGGATCCGTGACTTCTACGGCGCACTGCGGACAGTAGAGGACGTGCTTGCCGTTCGAGGATGCTGGAGGTGTTGTGGACACGCCCATGCAGCGTATCACAGACGAAAATTCCGCAACGCCGTGATTCTACTCGTCGCCAGTCGGGGTGATTCCAGCGTTTTCAACCATCAGAATCACGGTTCGCTGCGGAGCCCGCGTCCGATGCAGGATCCCTTTGGGAACAACGAAGGCCTGCCCACGGGAGAGCTCGACGTCGCGTCCTTCGAGATCGATCAGCAACTTGCCATCGACGACATAAAAGAACTCATCATCCTGATCGTGCTTGTGCCAGTGATACTCGCCTTCGATCACTCCCAGGCGCACCACCGAACTATTCACTGCGCACAAGGTCTGGTTGTACCACTTGTGAGGTGCATTTGCGGCGAGTGAATTGATGTCGATTGCTTCGAGGGCTTCGTGGAGAACATTCAGACGAGTGTCGTAGGGGTACTGCCTCGCGGTGCTCATAGCTGAAATGATATGCGCAGTCTCAAGGACCAGCGCTTTTTTCGTCCCAGCTAAAGAGTGTGATAGAACCTCAAACCCTACTTCTCCACGATGACCAACTGCCCGTTTTCAATCCTAAGATCGCTCACAAATTCAGGGAGCCTTAGCTGCTCGTGCGTGGCCGGATCGGAGAGCTTCTTCTGGACCTGCTCCTGAACGATCGATATGGGAACCGGCATGCTGCCGATCTGGAAGCTGGTGGGAACGAAGTCGACATAGCCGTCTTTGCTGCCAACGTGTCCGCTGAGCGTGACGACCACATCCTTCCCCGCGACTTGCGTGGTGAATTGACTCTTCACCTGATCGCCGTCAAAGACGATCTGCTGATCTTTGAGCGGCACCTGATCGGCCGACATTCCCGTTTGCGAACTCAGTGTTGCCGTTTGCGAGGATTGTGGATTTGAAGCCGCGGAGGCTGCGAATGCTGCGGCGACCTCATCGGAGGTAATTCGCGTTTCGACTCCAGTCTGCCCACTCTGGTGCGCTTGTTCGAGATCGCTCAGCTTGCTCTGAAACGAAGTCGCATTTGCCACGACTTGCGCGGCGGGCACGTGCCGTGACACGAGTCTCTTTGGCTGCTGCAGCATGAGGCCGATGGTTATCACGGCCGCAGCGAGGATAAACCAGCGGAGAACGCGGTAGGTCTTCAAAGAAGGCTCCAGGCGGAACTGTGGAGCCTACGACATCACATTACCGACCTGGCGAGTAGATTACCTTCGGGTACCTCAGTTACAGAATGGATGCCCGTTCGGCATCAAATCCCAAGCCATAGCGCAAGTGTGGTGTTTAGCGGCGACCAAACGGTTCACACACACTCGCCAAGGCGCGGTCTATGCGGCCTGAGGCAGTTTTCCTTCCGGTGTGACCTTATCCACCAAAGTAGGCAAAATTCGGGCTAGGGCAATGCTGGCGATTGCAGGAGGAATGCCGACGCGGCTGGCGATCTGCTGCAGTTGGTCTTGCCCTATCAATCCCTCAATCTGCTGCGGAGCGATTGGCTGATTGGCTCCGCGTCCAATCCAGGACTGTACAATTCCGCCGAGCCCCTGTGATTGTGCATTGTTCAGCAATCCCGAAAGCCCTGCATGATTGCCGAACATGTCCATTGCGGTCTGCACCAAGTCCGCGTGCTGCTGCTGGTTCACTTCGGAGTGCTGCTCGACTGCTCCCATTAGGCTGTCGAAGATGCTCATACTGTTCACTCCTCCTGCTGCCTATCTTAATCGAAGGATGGAAGGCGAATAATCGCCGGTCGCCCGGGCGGCGCTGCTAAACTGGATTTATCCATGAAATTCGGCGTACTCGTCTTCCCCGGCTCCAACTGCGATCACGACGCCTACTATTCGATCGAATCGGCTGCCAAACAGCCAGTCACATTCTTGTGGCACGCCAGCCATGATCTTGAGAACTGCGACGCAATCATCGTGCCTGGCGGTTTTGCCTACGGCGACTACCTGCGCACCGGCGCAATCGCGAAGTTCGCGCCGATCATGCAGGAGGTTGGCCGTTTTGCCGCAAGTGGCGGCCTCGTGCTCGGCATCTGCAATGGCTTCCAGATTCTCTGTGAAGCTGGATTGTTGCCAGGAGCTTTGCTGCGCAATGCAGGACTCAAATACATCTGCAA
>CAYNPS010000134.1:0-9987 GCA_964399125.1 uncultured Terriglobales bacterium | reverse complement strand
TTTCCTGGACTCACGGCTGCTGTGGGTTGCAGCAGAGGTTCAGCAGATTACCCATTTAGTGATCTGCCGAACCGAATGAAGCGATTTCAAGCAGATTCATAAAGACCGTGTCGGAATTGGATCGGTAGGCCCCGGTTTGTTTCTGGCCCCTAGTGAATGATAAAGGACGTTATCATTCATGTGCAGAGGCTATTGAATTTGCGAAGAAAAGCTTCCTGCAGATCGCGTCTTGAAGGAAGTTCTCGCTTGTACCATTCCACGAATTCCAAGAGCGCCGACTGAAAATTATCCCGATAGATGATTTTGAGATCTGGTTCCACGACAGTTCCGTTTTTACTTTTTCTCAATATTGTCCAGCCGTTCTTGGTCCTGGCTTCGTGAAGCACTCCGCATCTCACGCTTTCGTAGAAATCATGTGCAAGCGGCTTAGTAAATTCGCGGTCGAACGGCGGTCGATTCACAAGGAAAGATTCAAAAATGCCGCTGCTGATTGAATACTCGTACTGTCCTAATGGCGGGTCTCCGTTACGACGACGACGGTAGCTTTTGCCTTGAAGGGTAGATTCTAGAAATTCTATAAGCGAGCATTGGATGGCAACGATGGAAAAACCTTCGCCAGCCGTGGTTCCGCTGTGTTGCAGGGTCGTAATTGGCTTGAGGTAACGGTAAGAGAGGCGGGCTTGGAAGTAGGACTTAAAGGCTTTCTTCCATCGGACGGCATCTCCCCCTGTTATCAAGGTAGCTTCTAACTTTCGCCAGTGGCTTACCCTTTTCTTGCTAGCGATAATGAAGTCGCCGGGTGTTCTCGTCCTCGATTTGCGTTTGGCATAGGATGCCTTATGCCTCCGCGCGGCTGGGATATCTACGGTATTTGCCCCCGTGCCAGCGCCGATATACGAATTCGTGCTTCGTTATCATGTTCATTTTATTGACCGCATCCTCGAACGCGCCACGCGTCAAACCCTCCTTTGCAAGGGAAGTGTAAAGGATCGGCCATGTGATGCAGGCTCCTGTAAAAGTTATGTGTCGCTTGGCCTTGCCCTCAGCCCCAAAGATCACGCTCGGCCTTCGCTTCCGATTCTGGAAAGCGCGGGCGATTCCACCGTCGCCCCCAACGCAGCTGGAGACAACGAGGGCTTGTGGAATCCGCTCCAACTCTTGAAAGCAATCTGCCAGTTCTTCCCAGGACAGCTCGGTCTCATCCGTTAGCTGGATTCCTTTCGCGTCGCCGTGACAGGAGAGGTGGAGAATATCGTATCCCTCCGTTGCGGAAGCCTTGATTGCGCAGCACAGCGTCTCAGGGTTAAGAGCAATCTTGTAACTTGCCTTCCAGTGCAGCACGCGGGACATGGCTTCAACTACGTGACCTTCGCAGTTATCCGCATAAAAATCTTCCGGGAAGACGGATTCGGCAATCAGTATTGTAAATTTTTTCATTATGCGATTCCCCATGTTCCGCCCGGTTTGCTGAGACAAAAACATTATGTTGCGAACTGAGTGGACTGCATCCTCCTTACACCGAGGGAGTGAATCCTACCGTCACCGAGAATTGCACCAGCTCAACTTGAGGCGGCCGTTTACTCTCCTGTCGGACATCTGCGCTGAGCTTTCTTGCTCCCCCATGCACCAATATCCCACGGATGTTCCTGCCGATCTTCAAACCAGTTCTGAGTTTTTGCGCGTTTCGCATATATCCTCGGAGCTGCTCTATGTTTTGAAGAGACGGAGCGCCCTGTTTACATTCAATGATCACGATATTCTGATCGCGGTCGAGGAGTAGTACGTCCAGCCGACTTCGATCGGCGAAAACCAGCTCACGAGCCGACTCTGACGGGTATGGAACGAGGCCATCCTCCAGCAGGTGAGGAGAGGCGCTGATGTACTCGGATAAGGCGCGCTCGCTTGCAAATCCCGGAATTAAGCTGACCCAGTTAGTCTCTTCACCAATGGCATTCTCTATTCTGCTGAAGATTGAATCCGGTACAGGGCTAAGAGTCGGACGCCATATACGTGGATTTGGGCGAGCATCTGGAGGCAGTTCAACAACAAAATTTGGAGTCAGCGGGCCCGTGGTCAAATCCCATCTCACTTGAACCCGACGACCCATCTCCCCTATATCGCCTGCTTGCGGCGGAACGCTAGGATTCCACTCCTTATCCTCGATCTGCTTGCTTAGCACAGTGCCGATGCGTCCTACGCGCCAGTTCTTAAGCTGAACGACAGTGCGATCACCGGGCTGAATCTGCTTCAAGCAGCCGCGCGCGCGCGACCATGCCTGGTCTTTCGTCGGTTTCGTAAGGCCAAAGTTATCAGGAGGCCAGCCAATGGCAATGATCTGCTCCTTAAACCAGGTATGCCATAACCCCGGATAGGCATCCTCCATACAGTTGATTTTCCAATTGGCCATTCTGAAAACTCCGGATTCCAGCATACTGTCAGACGAGCTCTTGATTGTATCATTCCACGGCGGCCGAGGCAGTTATTGCCGTACCCGTCCTTGTGCGGCTTCATGGTTGTGTCGCGACGCATTCTTTTAAATGTGCGTGAGCAATAGAGGCATTGCACCGTATAGCGCCAGCCGTGGCGTAACGTCGCAGGGCTCCGGACTCCAGCGATTCGAGCAGACCCAAAAGGCTTACTGAAATGATTCTGACCCGTGAATTCGCCAGCTTTTGCCAGGTTAATCGGGTGACGAGGCTCGAAAGTCTCGTCGAGTACCTGCAAATTCTGGATCTTATAGTTGAACAATGACTTGATCCCGGGACCTGAAGTGCGGCCTCCTGTACGGTCGTACACGTATAAATAGTCTTCTCGGTGGCCATCGGCACGCTGCTTGTATGCCAGCGAGTATGGCTCAACGTCGCGTCGCACACCGTCATACGTCAGGCGGATGACGCGACGTTCGGCCCCGGCCTGCATGATCGGCGTACGCAAGTGCGAAGGGAAATACGCAAAAGCAGCGCGGCCAGCGACCGGATATGCCGCGAAGAAATCATTGATGATGGCCTGGAACCGCTGGATAGCATCATCAAAGTCCAACAGCCCCTGCACAGGAGAGATGATGTATTTGCTCCAGGCCGTCTTGAGGGCCAGAAGGGGTAAATCAAGCAGCAGCTGGCGAGCGACTCCGGGACTTCTTTCATAAATTGTCTTACGAAGGAAGGTGGTCAGCACCTCCTGGCGGTTCACCGCGATGTCCCGATTGATGAACGTGGAATAAACAAGGTCATACACATCGGGGACATGCCTTCGCTGCAAAAGGCATTTCAGCTTGTTTGCTATCATCTCCTCCAGCTTCAGGCACCGCATTTGGCCGATGCACATCGCCTGGTCGGAATAAGGATGAATGATGTGCCGGGGCTGCGTGGGAAGGTAGATCCTGTCGAATTCCGTGATGTCGATACTCAGGCGGATGGTGATGTGATCCGCGTTGCCATAGAAGTCCTAAAAGTACACGCGCGCATCGAACACGCGCCGTTTCTGGTCCAACTGACCCTGTACGCGTATCTGGCTGCGGTCGTAATCGAAAAGGACGCCGGTCTGGTCCTGAACGAACCGGCAAGCCTTATTGAATTCCGCCATGATATCCGTTTCGTTAACACCCGCCGTCGTGGAGAAGTCGATGTCGTGGGAGAATCTGGTATTCTGGAAATATGCTTTCCGGAAGCAGTTGCCTCCTTTGAGGATTAGGACATCTTTAAGGGTTGTCGCGTTATAAACCCCCAGCAGAAACCAGCCGAATACATAATCCCTCTGGACGTCGGCCACATAAATGCCGAACTCCAGTCCCTTCGCTTCTATTTCATCGCGAGTAATCATTTTCGGGGCTTGATGAGCAGATATTACAGCGAATGGGCAGGCGTGCAAAAGGATCTAATAGGCTTTGATTGTAATCTTGTCCCGCTTCTCTTCTGGTGCATGATGTGTTTGATAATTTCTGTTATCGGCCACGATGACACCGGGATTAACATCGAGGCGAGTGTGTCCACTCGATGCGCGTGACCGCCGCAACGCCCGCCGCTCAAATCACATGAACGTGTCCACTACCCGGCCTTACCGACTCTCGCAAGAGCAGCCGGAAGACCGCCCAACATTTCATGTGAAGCATTAAGATCGTGCTAACCTATCCCCCTCAGGCGCGGCTCCCGAATTTGTCGGAAAGCAAGATTTGAACCGGCGCGTTTTGCATTCAAGGATCTTAAGCATTGAGCGATTTATTCAAAAAGTGGCTGAAGACTGTGACCACGCCACACGCCGGTGTTGTGCTGTTCGCGGAAAAGAATGGGTCGCGTGCAGTTGGGCTGGCAGCGATTAAGAAGCTGTTGGCTGATCATTTAGTCGGCGAATCGAATATTGTAAAAGCTGGGGGTTACGCTAAAGCGGCGAAGATTATTGCCAACAGTTTGCCCACAAACAAGAAAACGCGGTCGGGAGATCTTGGTGAGCTGCTGGCGACGGAGTATATCAACGGCGAAACAGGCTACGTGGTGCCAATAAAAAAGCTTCGCTGGAAGAGCGACCGCCAGATGCCCATGCATGGCAATGACGTCATCGCTGTGGATGTGAAAGTCAAACCTGTGCAGGTACTCAAGGGAGAATGCAAGAGCCGCGCCAATTTCACGAAGACTGTTGCGGAAGAAGCCGCGGAATCTCTGGATCTGCATGACGGGCGTCCGAATCCATCGACGCTGGCGTTCATAACGAAACGTCTTTACGAAGAAGACCGGGACACGGAGGCGCGAGTCTTTCAGGATTTGCAGACGGAAGGAGCAATCGCGACGAAAAACGTAAAGCATCTGATCTTCGCGCTCTCTGGAAATGATCCGTCTGAGCATTTGGCAACGGCAAAAAAATCGAAACATAGCGGTATCAAAAGAGAAGGCGTCGCTGTAGTGGTGAGCGATCACGGCGCATTTATTGAAGCGGCGTACAAGACCCATGGCACAAAATCCTGAAGCCATTAGCGAGACCCTCGCAGGCCTCGTGGAACCCCAGGCCCGCGGGCGGCTGCTGGCCAGGGGGCTCGCGCGTGGAATGGTGTGGAGGGATGGAGTCGTTCCCGAGGGAGCGCCGGAATTCGCATCCAGCCTCACTCGCGACCTGCTTGATTTTGGATATGGAGTATTGGCTCTCGCCCTCGAATTGCGTGACGCGAATCGTAATCAGGAGCCGGGAAATCAGTTTGACACCCGTGAACCACTTCGCGTCGCCGCAGAAGCCATAGAATCGGCAGTCCGCAGAGGAGACCCCGACAACCGCGATCAGGGACGTCACCTTGTTGTAAGCGCGGCCGCTTTCCATCTTGCGGGGTATGCGGCGCGTTCCTTTTCGCTTCTGCCGCTCCCAGCGCTCAACAAGAACTTGGCTTCGCATGAGAAAGCGCTCGGGTTTCTGCTGAGGCGCGACCTGATCGTCCTACGCGAACACATCATGCAATGGCATGCCAATACTGCGCATTCAGACGATGCGATTGCGGCGCGGCTTCTCGATGAGAACGACGAATTCTCGGCCGAAGACGCCGCGGTTCTGGCTTTGTCAACGTCGTACCATCGCGGGTTAGGGTTGGCAGATACCGCTCTTTTTTCGGGAAACGGCGAGCTATTCAACGGAGCCCTTTCATTGATTGAACAGGTTGTGGATGCTTCGGCGGAAATCGGGAACATCCCAACCTGGTGGGTCGCTACCTTGTCCCTGCATCTGCTGCAGGATTTGTGGAACGACAGCCTGTTTCAAAGATTGCCGTCCGGACCAGGCCCCGGAATTCCGGCGCTCTGGGCTACGCTCAGACGCGATTTCATTGCGCAGCTTGGGACTCGGCGCCCGCCACACATTGACCTGTGGCCCTCGCAAATCAGGGCGGCGGAACGTGCGATCAATCCGGCGGATGATCTTGTCATCGCCCTTCCAACAAGCGCGGGCAAGACCCGCATCGCCGAATTGTGCATCCTTCGTGCCCTTTCCGACAAAAGACGAACGATCTACGTGACGCCGCTCCGCGCGCTGTCAGCCCAGGTAGAAAGAATACTGGCCCGTACTTTTGTACCGTTGGGCGCGACCGCCACATCCTTATATGGCGCAAGTGGCGCGACCATGGTCGATGCGAAAACCTTAGTGAGCGCCGACATCGTGGTAGCCACTCCCGAAAAGCTCGATTTCGCACTGCGGCAAGATCCAACGGTGCTCAATGATGTTGGGCTCATTGTGTTCGATGAAGGACACATGATCGGGCTTGGAAGTCGCGAAATCCGGTATGAAGTGTTAATCCAGAGATTATTGCGGCGTCCCGATGCCGACCAAAGGCGGATTGTGTGCCTTTCGGCCATGTTTAACCCAGACGATCCCTACTTTAAGGATTTCGCTGATTGGCTCAGGAGCGACGCTCCCGGTGATTCTGTCCACGTTCAATGGCGTCCGACTCGGCAAAGATTGGCCACGCTTGACTGGAGCACAAGACGTGAGTCGGCGACGCTCTCCTTTCTTGATGATGAGAAGCCATTTGTGCCGCGTTTCCTGGAGCAAAAGCCGGCCAAGAAGCCCCGGAAGACCCCGTTTCCCAAGAACGACGTGGAGTTCTGCATTGCCGCGGCCAATGCATTTGCCCGCGACGGTCATACGATACTCGTCTATTCGCCGCTCAAGATGCAGGTCGAACCGCTCGCGCGCGAATTTCGTCACATGCACGATCAAGGCTACCTGGATCACGTCAAGAGCCCTCAGCCAGAGCATCTGGCGGTTGCGATGGCAATCGGACGCGAGTGGCTCGGGACGGATCATGCAGCAGTGCGCGCTCTTGAGGCGGGGGTTGGCACCCATCACGGTGCACTCCCGAGGCCGTTCTTGAACGCGGTTGAAGAACTCCTCGATGCGCGCAGGCTCTCCGTCGTCGTTGCCTCGCCCACATTGGCGCAAGGCATTGACCTCGCGTGCAGTGTCCTTATCTTCCGCTCCCTGCAGCGCTACGAAGACGGAGAATGGGTTGCCATCTCTCCTGCGGAATTCTCCAATGTCGTGGGACGAGCGGGCCGGGCATACGTCGATCTTGATGGCATTTCAGTTTTACCGACATTCGACCCGCAGTCGCGGCCCAAGCTCCATCAGATATTCAATAAGCTCATTGAGCGATCCAAAGGCCAGAGGCTGCTCAGCGGATTAGCTCTGCTTATTTCACAGATGGCGAAGATGCTGATGCGCAAGTTGGGTGTGCCCAAAGAAGCTTTCGTGGAATACGTGCTGAATAACGGAGATCTGTGGGACGATTCACGTTTGGCGTCAGGCGATGATGGCGATGCCGAGGATGATGAGAAGGACAGTTACGAGGAACACGCGGCGGATTTGGACGTCGCCATTCTCTCGTTGGTTGAGCCATTGGACCTTGACGTTGACGATCTTGCCGAGATGTTGGACACTACGCTGCAGAGTTCCCTCTGGCAACGTACGCTTGACCACAACGACCAGGAGATTAAAGACATAGAGCACGAGGTGCTCCGCTCCCGAGCGCAGTGGCTGTGGAATACCACGACGACTGGACAACGCGTAGCGTGCTTCAATTCCGGCCTGGGCCGCAAGCCCGGATTATTCCTCCATGAACAGCTTGATCCTTTGATCGATGTTCTTGTCGATTTCCAAGCCGCAGTAGTCGCCGATGACGAAGACGCTGCAGGACTTGCGGCGGTGCAGTTCGCCGAGATCGCGATGACGGAATCATTTTTTGCAGTGCGGAGGCTGCCAGAGAACTGGCAAGGAGTTTTGGCCTCTTGGGTTAGCGGCGTGGCATTCGCCGACATTCTTGATTCCCGCAATGCTCGGGACGCACATAGAACGCAAGTGTTTGTACAAGAAGGCGTGGTGTTCAAGCTCGTTTGGGCCGCCGAAGCAGTCAGGGTGCAGGCAATTGCCACAGGGCATGCGCGCGCGGAGGAACTCGGAGACGGACCCGCGTTCGCGTTGACCTATGGTGTACCGTCGATTCCCGCCGCACTCCTGTGCCAGCTGGGTTTCTCATCACGCAAAGGGGCGGTTTGGGTAAGCCGCGAGCAATCCGCTGTCTTCACGGATATGGATGGTCTGCGCGGCTGGTTGCAGGAAAATGATGGCTTGCTCTCGCTTGCGGAGTTTTGGCCCTCGGAAGACTATTACCTGTTGTGGACGCAGGCATCCGCGCCGACGACCACGGACTATCCCAAACCTTGGAAGCATAGCAGTCAGACAATCTCGGTTGATTGGAAAAACGCCCCTGCGCCCGCGAACAGCGTCGTGCGCGTCATTGCAGGCAAGGATCACTCTTCTACAATTTGCGGATCGGATTTAGCTCCCTTAGGGACGGCTAAACTGCCTTTCGATCCGCACGGGGCCGCTCTCAGCGCAAAGGTTGTTTCACAGGGAAAGGTACAAATCGAATACTTCGGGAAGGGCTGACACGCGAGATCAATCCCCGCGCGTCTTTCTGCGGGCAATACCATGCCCGGCGCCCAAAGGACGCTATCATTATCATAGTGCTTCATAATTAAGAGAGCAGGACAGTCTGAGGGCAGAGATTTTCGCGCGACGCAGGCCTACCTGCAGCGCTACATGAGAATGGCGCGGTCACGTCGTCCTTCCAAAGTGCTCGGCTTAGGAGCGTTGAGGATCTGACGGATTGCCTCGGACGTGGACCAACCCGGAGCGAATGAAACTAATCCACAGAAGCATTTACCGATGACATTGACAAGAATCGGTCCGGTTCGCTATATCTCGCGTTACGATTCTTGTCGTTTCGCCCGCTTAAAATGCGCATGTATATTCCAGCAACAATGGTAGAATCATCGCACACCCCCACATTCTCCAAATGAGCAAGCTTGAGGCGCTGCTTCCAAATTCGACTGTCAAGGGCATTCGTCCCGACTCTCTGGTAACTGTCGTTAATGTGCAGTGGTTCGGTTCAACAGCCCTGGATCTGACCTATAAGACCATCACCGGAAAAGTCACCAATGAGTTGCTTTACCGTCGTGACGAACGCAGGATCGAGGTGGTGGGGGCAGTTCAACGAACCGTTGATTCTTCCGGCGGCAGACGCTTGGCTGATCTTCGTGGTGTCGCCGTCGTTCACAAGAAATCGCGACATACTCCACTCCAGATTTGCCGCGCTGTCATTGAGGGTCGCGCCCTTGACCTTAAGACGTTGACATTTTTTACTGGACTTCCCCCAGATGAAAAGCACTACTGGATTTCCAGCCTGTATACGCTGCTGATGCCGGCGGCCAGGAGACGCAGACTCGCCGCCTATTTTACTCCGCCCCATCTGGCCGAATACGCAATTAACCGCCTTTTGCAAGCTGGCGTGCGGCTTGGCAAAGACCGCATTCTTGATCCCGCATTAGGAGGGGCTGCATTTCTGCTTCCCCTGGCCTCACGCATCGCCAAGAACGCCCAGCAGTGCCATGACTCGCCGGATAACATCTTGAAGAAAATTGACTTCACCCTCCACGGAGTGGAGATTGATCGCGGTCTATCCTTACTGTCGAAGATGCTCCTAAACGACTTGCTTAAGAAGCAAACCCTATCCGCGGGTCGCAAGCCGAATATTTCGATCACTCAAAACGACACGCTTGCGCTCAATCCCCCGGAGCCACTCTTTGACGCCGTCATTGGAAATCCGCCATATGGCCGTATATTTCGCCCTACTAAGAAACTGCTCAAGAATTTTGCTCCGGCGATCACTGACGGTTATGTGAATCTTTACGCACTATTTCTCGAACAATCTCTTCGCTTCACGAAACCCGGCGGCATCATTGCTCTTGTTGTTCCAATGTCGTTTCTTGGAGGTCCCTACTTTAAGAACCTGAGAAAGCGCATACTGATGGAAGCGGATGTCCTAAGCCTGGACCCTGTCGACAAGCGATCCGATGTCTTTCTGGATGTTCTCTACGACGTTTGCATTCTCACGCTGCAAAAAAAATCCGCTGACAATGACGATGGCCTAAAAGACCATGGTGGGTTGGTATCCCGACA
>CAYNPS010000133.1:5089-10012 GCA_964399125.1 uncultured Terriglobales bacterium | reverse complement strand
GAGACGTTCATCGCCTGCAGGATTCGGTCAAATATGCAGGTTCCCTGTTGCTGGCGCGCAGATTGGTAGATTTCGCGAAGCTGCTCAAGGCAGAACAGCTTTTCCAGAATGGGATGCAGGGGATTCTGAAGAGTGACGCCGAGCTGCAGAGAATCCCAGAGATCAGCTTGGGAAACAGGTCCTTTGAACGGCATGATCGAACATAGCGTTCATCCGTTGCAACTAAGTAAAGCCTTTATGAATAGACCGTGAAGAGGCATGAGTGAACCGCCGCTGCTGTTGCCGATCTGGATACCGCTTGAATATCGGCTACTTACTACCGCGAAACAAAAAGGCAAGTTCGATGATCAGGATGATCACGACTAGCAGTTCCAGAATGAATCCACGCGCGTGCTGGAACTGTTCAATCATCACCGAGTAAAGATTCTCTGCGGTACTGAGTTTTTCCTCGACGAGAGCTTGATAGTCGTTCACTCCAATTTTGGTGAGACCCAATTTGTACAGCCTGGCGGTAAACATGTCCCCTACAAACTTCAACGCCGTCGTCGTTCGTTCTGTGAGTTCCCGAATTTCGAGCAAAATGGTCCGCAAGCGGGCGGCTGCAGGCCGCATCCGCCATCCGGAAACCAGCCCGGAACCGCGCTGCAGGTTGCGATAGACGTCGCGCAGCTCGCGAGTGAGTAACTCGTCATAGTGGCGAAACTGGAGGAGCTGGGAATTCGCATATTCCAGCAGGCGAATGGTAGCCTCCGCACCTTGCTCCGTATCCAACAAAAACGCGGCTCCCCATCCGATCACCGCAAGATCAGTTGGATAGTAAGACATAGTCGCCTGCAGGACTTCACCGCGTTCGCTCTCGGAGAGCGTTCCGGCTTCTCCGCGCACTATTTGTGCAATTGCCTGACCATTTTGGGCCAAGGCTTCGCCGGCAGTCGTGATTCCCGGAGCGGGAGAGATCTGGAAGATGTAATAGTCCTCGCTAATCCAGTGCTGATAAGGCCGGTCGAGCGCCGCTCGTGCTGCTGCAATTTTTTCCCGCACCAAACGCAGAGACAAGTCATCGAACGCCGTGCTTGATACCCAACGGCTCGCGAGATCGCGAAGGCGCTGCCAGTCCCCAGTGAACCTGAATCGAAGGACGAGACTCACAACACCGTAATCGTAGTAGTGAAGAGCAGCCTCGAAACCTTCTCCCGATTTGAGAAGCACCGGTTCGATCGGTTCTACAACGGGAGGCCGCTCGAAACGAGGCGATTCCGGCGCTGTATCTTTAAAGCTCGGCGGCGAAGACTGTCCTTGGATAAAAGGGAGGTCCTTGAGGCGGATCTCCTCGCAGACGTCATACAACTGCAAAATGAAAATCGAGCCATTAAGTTCCATTGCGTTCAGGACACGTTAACACTTCGCTCATCTTCGAGCCGACCCATGGCAATCACATCCCCCAGTTGAGTTCCTCACGACGCATCGCGGCGTTCATACCGTATTAATGTGCGTGTGATAAAGCTGTGAAGGTGCCGGTTGTTTTAAGACGAACCAATTCAAACAGCGCTGCTCGCGCACGCGAAGCTTCGAAGCAATCACGAATTGCCTCCGCTGCCGTTGACGTACCATCGCGGAACGAATCGGATCTGCTCCGGCTCGGTACCCACGCTTGCCTTGTTGCCCGAGACGCGGTGACGAATGTTGCCGAAGGTCTCGCCACTTCCTCCGCTCTCGCTTTTCTATCAGTCAAGGAATGCGAAACGGAACTGGACCAGATCGATCGCTACGTGGACGAACGCATCGCGGATGAACTCATCGCGGTCGATTCCACACAAGTTCGAGAATTACTGGCCTGCCTCAAGTTTGTGCTCGATCTGGAACGAATCGGCGATTTAGTGCTGACAATCGTGGGTAGAGCAAGATCGTACGGCGCTCAATTATCCGCGAATGATCGTGAAGACTTGCACGAAATGTGCAAGATTCTGGAGCAGATGCTTACGCTGGTTTACGAAGCCAACGTGAAGCGCAACGTACAACACGCTCTTGCTGCTCTCAAACTCGACGGAGAGATGGATCGCATTCGAACCCGCATCTATTCGAGGCAGGTTGGAGGAAAAGTTCGCAACGTTGCTTTGAGCATGGAGGTTTTCCTCATGGCTCAGGCGTTGGAGCGTGCCGGCGATCACGCCAAGAATTTGGCGGAGGAAGTTTGTCACCTGGTTGAGGGGCGCACCATGCGTCACCAGCGGTGAGCTGATACACATTCGGTATACATCTTCAACATTCCCATTTTCTTACCTCAGTAATTCGGATTTTCTTTTGACAGAGAAATTGCGTGCCGTGTAGTACGGTTTGCGACAGTGATTATGTGAGTCGAAGCGTATTGCGCTCCCGCGTGAAACGAAAAGTCCCGTCGCCGTGCGCTACCCTTTTCCCGACCCCCCGTCGAGCTCTACGCCGTTGATGTGACTGGCCAATCGTTGCTCCAGCAGGACGATAAAATGCCAGCCTGGCTCGCCCGCCAACCTTGCTCCTCCATCCGGACCACATCTATTCACCCGTTCGATCCTTATTGCGGTTGGAATCATGGCTGCTGGCCGCAAATGCCCAGGCACTGATGCACAGCGCGAGAGTCTCGGGATCGAAGAGCCTGATCGAACAATCGCTGCCTTCGAGACAAGCGCTGCTGAGGCGCCCATCTGATTGGCGGCTCGAAACCAAACGGGAAGTCTGGTAGCCATATGATCCGCTTCGATAATTTCCCATTTTGGTAATTGATCCCGCGCCTGCGCGCCTGTTTAAGTGCACGTTCTTCATCGAGCGCGGCGCCTGCTCGCCTCACTGGCTTGAAGTCAGATGACAATCGCGAAGTTTTTTTCGATGATGAAGATCCACGCGAAATGCGATAGTCGGCATTTGCTGGAACTCGTGGGAGGCAGGCTCCGCGCAGTCAAAAAATCATCGCGCGACTGGACGCGTCATCAAAAACGCGCTGGGGTAGAACTCAAATAACAACTCACGTCAACCATTTTTTGCTTGACATCGTTTTTTATTGACTCTATACATTCAACAATTGCAACAAAACATCGTTGCTAACTCGATTGAAGAATCGAAAGGGAGAATAGAACAATGGCAACCAAGAAAGCCTCGAAGAAAAAGTCAAGCTCGAAGAAGAAAAAGTAAGAGCTGACAAGGCAAAGTAAAACGGGGGACGCGATGAGCGTCCCCCTAAATTTTTGGCTCGGTCTCGTCCATTCTGCCGAAGGCCTAATGATGAATCGAGACAACGAGCCACTTCTCAGAATCCCACAAATACCGGCTCCGGCTGCAGACGCACTCCAAATGCCTGGAACACGCCTTCCTGGACTCTGTTTTTCAATCTGACGACATCGGCAGCGGTCGCGCCGCCGCGATTCACGATCGCGAGGCTGTGCTTGCGTGAGATTCCGATTCGGCCGTCGGTGTAGCCCCTCTGAAATCCAGAGCGTTCGACGAGCCAGGCCGCTGAGATCTTTACCGTCCCTGCGGGAGCAGGAAAGGAAGGCGGTCTCTGGTCTTTGCAGGCGGGCAGTGCTGCGATGCGCTCGTACTCAGCCTGAGGCACGATCGGATTCTTGAAGAAAGAACCTGCGCTGCGCGAGTCTTCGTCGTCCGCGCTGATCAGCATTCCCTTCGTCGAACGAATCGACCGAACCGCATCCCGGAGTTGCTTCAACGTCGGAGCGGAGCGCTCGGTGAAGTAGCGCTTCAAATCGGCGTATTCAATCTTAGGGTTCCCACCAGGCGCGAGCGCATACGAAACCTGTGTGACGATGTAGCGGCCTTTTTCGGAGGTGTTGAAGATACTGGTTCGATACGCGAATCCACAGTCGGCAGCAGCCATGTCGCGAAGCTCGAGCGTGATGGTGTCGAGCGCTCGAACACTCACGATGGTCTCTTTCACTTCCTGGCCATAGGCTCCCACGTTTTGTACTGGAGTCCCACCAACGGTTCCAGGAATGCCGCTCATGCACTCGATGCCCGCGCAGTTCTGCTTCACCGCGAAAGCGACAAAGTTATCCCAATCTTCTCCGGCCCCGGCGGTGAAGATGCGCTTACTGTCGTTCACATGCGTGGCTATGCCAGAGATACCGATCTTCAAGATAACGCCCGGCCAGCCCGCATCGGCTACTACGAGATTGCTTCCCCCACCGAGCACGAAAATTTCGAGCCCACGCTCGCGTGCGAAGAGCAGCGCCTCGCGAATTTCATCTTCACTCTTTGCTTCGATGAAGAATCGTGCCGGCCCTCCGATCTGCAACGTTGTATACGGCGCGAGGGGAACGTTTTCCTGAACTTGCATTCAATCTTTCCTGGGGGAGCTCCTGAAGGTCAGTACCGTCCGCGGTAGCGGATGGGTGCGTCAAGTTCTTCGGACTCACCCATTCGCTACCGGGAACGGTACTGAAACGCAATGCGATGTATTGAGATTACCTCAGCCTGATCGCAACGACGGACAAGAGATGGGCGCGCGGTCGGTCCTGCGAAATCAGGCCATGTAAAATTGAGATAGGAATTTTTTGGAGGATTTCACAAAATGTATCCGGAGCTTATGGTCATGCCGATGCGCGAGGAGCTTACGCGTCTGGGCATCAAAGAAACGCGCACGGCGGAGGAAGTGGATCAGGCGGTGAAGAAGCCGGGCACGACCATGGTTGTGGTGAACTCGATCTGCGGCTGCGCTGCAGGGAAGATGCGTCCAGCGGTCCGCGCTGCACTGCAGAACGCGACGCGACCGGATCAGTCGATCACGGTATTTGCGGGCCAGGACCGCGACGCCACAGAACGCGCACGAGAATACTTCCGCGGCTATCCGCCGTCGTCGCCTTCCATCGGACTTCTTCGCGACGGCGAGCTCGTCTACATGATGCAGCGTTCCGACATCGAGACCAGCGATCCCCA
>CAYNPS010000133.1:0-4989 GCA_964399125.1 uncultured Terriglobales bacterium | reverse complement strand
AAATTCCTTGCACTTCAGGAGGCGTTGTGGCCAAGGTTGAGCGGATTCGCCAAGTTCTTTCCAGTCCTTTTGGAGCCGATGATCTGAAGACGCAGACCGAGCAGGGATGGCGGATCGTCGCCATCGAATGGGAGCGAGAGATTCCGGAAATCGCTGCTGAGCCGATAGCGGCCAGCGCAGAAGAACCGCCATTCGGGCTAAGAGTTGCTGAGGATACCAAACAGCTCGAAGTGAATCCTACTGAGCGCGAAGCTCTCTTCACGATGATGGAGCTCACGGTCCAGGAAGGGCCCTACTCGCGCATCGCGGAAGAGCTCAATCGCCGCGGCTTCCGCACGCGTCAGGGGCGTAAATGGGGTCCAGTTTCGGTGTTTCAGATGCTGCCGCGTCTGATCGAAGTCGGACCGCGCATCTTCTCAACCGATGAGTGGCAGGAGCGGCGGAGGAAGTTGAAAGCTGCAGGCCAATAATTTGTCAGCGCTTCTGCTCAAGCACCTCTCTCAATCTTCCATATCCCGAACGGCTCACTGGCAGCCTTGTTGCGTCGCGCAGGATAGCCACATGCGTGTCTTTGCCGAAGGGCTCGACCTTGGTTACGCGCTCAAGGTTGACGATGTAGGAGCGGTGAATCCGTAAGAAATGTTTCGGATCAAGCGACGACTCGATGCTGGAGATAGTCTGCTGCTTTAGATGCTTCTTGCCTTCGCTGGCGAGGGCGATGTAATCGTCCTGTGCCTCGACGTAATCGAGCTTACCGATGGGGACGATGTGAACGCGGGTACCGTCGCGCACGACGATACGCTCGGCATACTCTCCCGGAGCGCGGCTTGCGGCCTTGAGTTCGGAAATGGGAGGAAGCTTTCCGCCTAGACGCTGTTTGGCTCGGGCGAGTGCCTGCTCAAAACGCTCGGCGCCGAACGGTTTGAGCAGATAATCCACTGCATGTACCTCGAACGCGCGCAGCGCGTGCTGATCATAGGCAGTTGCAAATATGATCGCCATGTCGGTCCCGATGAGCTCCAGAACTTCGAAACCGTCGAGTTTTGGCATTTGGATATCGAGAAACAACAGATCGGGTTTCAGCTCGGTAACTGCTTTCACCGCTTCGAATCCATTGGCGCACTCGGCGACAACTTCGATTTCGCGATGCTCGGCGAGTAGTTCGCGCACCACCTGACGTGCAAGATCTTCGTCGTCGACGATGATTGCGCGAATCTTCGCTTCGCACGGGCTCATGCGGTCACCACCTGCCGCTCTGCAGGAAGCACCAGGCCAACATGAAAAAGCCCTCCATTCTTTTCGACAGCAAAGCTGGCGTTCTTTCCGTAACGCGTATCCAGGCGACGGCGAACATTCGCCAAGCCAACACCGCTTCTCCGCCGTGCCGGAGCTTCGGGATCAAACGTGTTCTCTACATCGATTGCCACTGACGACGAATCAGCCGCATAGCCCGCATTCAGGCGAATCCATCCGCCTTCAGTCAGATTGGCGATGCCATGCGCCACAGCGTTCTCAACGAGTGGCTGCAGAATCAGCGGAGGCACCATGCAGTTGAGCACCTCGTCGTTGATCTTTTCTTCCATGCGGAGCCGCGCGCCGAATCGAATCTTCTCTACAGCGAGAAAGGAGTGAATGAGCGAGAGTTCTTCCTGAAGCGGGATCAACTCCTTCTCCCCGAGTCCCAAAGTGGCGCGCAGGAAATCCGCCAATGCGATGCACATCTCGCGTGCGCGTTTTGGATCGCTGCTAGTGAGCGCGCTGATCGAATGCAGGCTGTTGAACAGAAAATGAGGGTTCACCTGAGCCTTGAGAGCACGAAGTTCGGCATCGCGCGCGAGTATGTGCGCTTCCATCAACCGTTGTTCGACTTCTCGCGATTCCTCTTGCGCGAGAAGCACGTAGAACAGAGCGACTGCGAGCAGATATTCGAGAATGCCGATGATCAGCAGGAGTTGGGTAATGTTGAGAACTTTGCTCTCAATGTCGCTAAAGCGCTGGGTGTGCGACAGTGCCTTGGCGAAACCCAAAGCGGTGAGAACCCAAAATCCACTGACAATGAGAGCCGCCAGCAGATGAGGTCCGACCAACCCAAGGAAGCTCGTTCCTTCAATGGGAATGCCGCGGCATGAATACCAGGCGGAGAGACACACAAAGGCGTAGAAGACGGAAAGAGGAAAGAAGAATATGGCGGCATCCAGCCAGCCGACTCCGCTGTGATACGTGATGAGATAAAACAGCAGCTCAGTAACGATGAGCCAGGCGAAAAGGTAAAGCGCGAGACGCCGCGGATGTCCGAGGATCGGATGCATGGGCTACCAGCTCTTCACCTCAATTCCACCAAACAGTGCCGCGCCACGCACTACAACGGTCTTCACCGGACGATCAGGGCGAGGAATGTGGCGAGTTTTATCGACGTATCCGCCGAAGATGCCCACGCCTTCTACTGAAACTTTCCACCATTCCGGAACAATGATCTCTCCGCCGCCAAAGATCGCAGTCGCATCGATGATCGTGCGGTCACCGTCCATCTCGGCGCGGGAGAGGTCGATCTTGAATCCGCCGAAGATCGCAACCAGACTGCCGCCTTCGACGATTGTGCCTTCGATGCGGCGCTCAATTCCACCGAAGAAGGTTACCGAGCTCAATGGACCGCCCCCGCCACCAGCATTCATGATGCGAGGAAATGAGAATGTACGTCGTCCTTCGCGGACTTCATTTGCCTGCCAAGCTAGCAGGACGCCGGCGGCGATCAGGAACAACGGCCAGAGTTCTCCGAGCCCATAGCGGATATAACCGAACTCATGCAGAGTGATGAGAACGCCAAGTGAGATCAGGAAGCCGCCCCATACGCGACTGCTGGGTGAGCTTGCATCGATCAGATGCGCAAGGCCGCCGGCAGCAAAGGCCATAGGCCAAAGCCGCCACAGCGTCGAGGCATCGACGATGCCGAAGCGATCGAGCAACAGTACCGTGCCGATGCCGGCGATCACCAGGCCGGAGATCAGCGTTCCGGTCGCGGCTCGGTTACGCGCTTCCATTTCGCCCCAGAATTCTCTCCATTGCTCCGGACTCATGGGTTACCGCCTCGCTCTCTGGGGGAGAAGCAGCACAACGCCCCAGGAGATCAGCAGCAGAGGCCACCATGTTACGAGGTCTCCTGGAAGATTAAAGCTCATTTGCACCACGTGCAGACGCACGAGCAGCGCCAGGGTGCCGATTATGGCAATGACAATTCCGATGACGGTGTCGCTTGGGTGAGAGTGAAGATGGCTGCGGCTCATACCGATCTCCTCGCAAATGGTTCCGTTGTTCACGAGGCAAAGATACGGCGTGGACAGACGGCAGTCGCGTGGTTTTCGGCCAACAGCGGCTGCTTACCGGCGAGTGGCGAACGCCCTCGGCGGATGCATTTACTTTGCGCGAAGGCCGACATTGGAACTGAAAGATCCGCAAAAGAAGCGACTTGATTTTGGGATGCCAAATGGGCTACGATGGAGAATATAAGGCGAATACGTGCATGGCTTCCCTCCCCTTGTATGTCGTCCCTTCGACTCCACGCCTTGTTGGAATCGCCAAGCTCGCCAGCGAGGCCGAGCATGTGGACACCGGGCATCAAGTCGAGTTCTTCTCGCTTCCGGTACGCTCGATTCTGAATCGCTGCGACCCAAAGCGGAAACTCCCCTTCGTTTGGACGATCAATCCCTACAGAGGCTGTGAATTCGCCTGCAAGTACTGCTACGCGCGCTACACGCACGAATTCATGGAGCTGCGCGATGCAAATGAATTCGAGCACAAGATCTTCGTAAAGGAAGAAGCTGCCTGGCTGCTGCGGCGTGATTTGAAGAAGGTTCGTCCGGGTGAGGAGATTGCCATCGGCACGGCCACAGATCCTTATCAGCCCGCCGAACGGCGGCACCTTATCACGCGGTCCATTCTGGAAGAAATAGCGAGACACGCAGGGCTGGAAATCGGCATCGTGACGAAATCGAATCTCGTTCTACGCGACCTCGACCTGCTAAAGCGGATTGCGGAGCAGAACATAATCGGTGTTCACATTACGGTGACGACTCTGAATTCCGATCTCGCGCGCATCCTTGAGCCACGCGCTCCTCGCCCAGATTTGAGGCTCGAAGCGGTTCGCAAGCTGAACGAAGCTGGAATTTCGTCGGGGGTTAACTGTGCACCAGTGCTGCCGGGCATCACAGATTCGCCGAAAGACCTGGAGGCGGTAGTCAAGGCTGCTGCGGACGCGCACGCCGTAAGCATCTTCGCGAATCCGTTATTCCTGAAACCATGCTCGCGATCAGTGTTCCTGCCGTTTATCAAAGACAAGTTTCCCAATCTGGTGCAGCGGTACGAGCAGTTGTACGGCGAGCGCGATTTCGGCTCTCAAGCTTATCGCAAGCACTTGAGTGCGCTAATGGCGAAGTTCAAGAAGAAGTACGGCATTGGAGCACCCGGGCCGCGCGGACCGATTCGGGAATATGCGAAGGAACCAAGCAGCGAGCAATTGGCGTTGTTTTGAGCCTGCGTGGAGCCGGCCGCCCTCGGCCGGGTTCTTGGTTTGCAATTTCGTGATTGTCTGAATTCAATCGAATACAACAATCACGAAATCGCGAAATCAGGAAATCACGAAATTACAAAGCCCCGGTCGAGGGCGGCCGGCTCCACGCAAGGTTACTCGTACCTTAGCGCCTCGATCGGATCTACCTTCATCGCTCTTCGCGCAGGAACGTAGCATGCCAGAAGCGCGATTCCGCAGAGCAAGATTGAGACGCCAAGGAATGTAAGCGGGTCCGTCGGCTTCACGCCGAACAACATGCTTTCCATGAAGCGTGTGAGAGCCAGCGCGGCGACCAATCCTATACCGATCCCAATCAGTGCCATGCGTGCTCCGTCGCTGAGGATCATACGCAGAACGTCGACGCGCTGGGCGCCCAAGGCCATGCGAACGCCGATTTCCTGCGTGCGCTGTCCGACGAGATACGA
>CAYNPS010000132.1:0-10086 GCA_964399125.1 uncultured Terriglobales bacterium | reverse complement strand
TTTTCAAGACCGCCTGTTTCAACCGCTCACACATCCCTCCGCGGGTTGTAAACATTATCTCATTCGCTGCTGCAAACTCTTCGAGCCTCAGCAGATCTGTGCGTGCCGGTTTTCAACAGCGATCCTCTGCTGACAGTGCGCCTTGCTTGGCGGATAATCGTCGTCATATCTCCTCAGCTGTTCGTCGGTTAGGTTTTGCAGGCAAGGAGATCTAGCTTTGCAAACGGGATAAGAAGACTAGAGCCTTTCGACAGTAAATGAGCGAAGCCTCCACGCCTCTCATGCGGCAATATGCCGCGATCAAAAAGCAGCATCCGAACGCTCTGCTCTTCTTCCGGCTGGGCGATTTCTACGAACTCTTTTTCGATGATGCCGTGATCGCCTCACGCGAGCTGCAGATCACGCTCACCTCTCGCAACAAAGAAAAAGAGCTTGCCGTACCGATGTGCGGCGTGCCGTATCACGCAGCCGAAGGATATCTGGCGAAGCTCTTGCGTAAAGGATTCCGAGTAGCGATTTGCGACCAGATGGAAGATCCCAAGATCGCCAAGAAACTGGTACGGCGGGAGGTCACGCGTGTTCTAACGCCAGGCACCGCCGCCGATGCGACTTTGGCGTCAGAGGAAAACAATTTTCTCGCTGCCATCGCGCAGATTGGTGATCGCGCCGGGCTGGCGGCGCTTGATCTCTCCACTGGCGAATTTCGCGCAACCGAGTTTTCGGCCCAGGACCGTGTCCGCCTGCTGGAAGAGCTCAGCAATATGCGCCCGCGCGAGGTACTGTTTCCTGCCGCGCTGCCTCTGTTTGCGGCGGCTGAGGCTGAGCAATTCTCGACGTCTCGATCGCGATTCACCGAGACGCCAGTAGAAGATTGGGCATTCTCACCCGATTACGCGATTCCTCTTCTGGAAAATCAGTTTGGCGTGCTGTCGCTTGAAGGCTTCGGCCTCGCCACGCGTCAGGCGGCAGCGACTGCAGCCGGGGCCATTCTGCATTATGTACGCAGCACTCAGCGCGGAACGCTCGACCATGTCGATCGCATCGGCTTTTACGATCGGCAGGATTGCCTGGTTCTCGATGCAGTCACAGTGCGCAATCTTGAGCTGGTCGAGCCGCTTTTCTTCGGCACCGGACCCGAAGTCACTCTGTTCCGTACGCTCGATGCAACGCTCACCCCCATGGGCAAACGGCTACTGCGGTCGTGGCTGCTGCGGCCATCGATTGATCTCACAGAAATTCAGCAGCGGCAGGATGCAGTCGCAGTTGCAGGGGCACAAACAATTGATCGCGAGGAGTTACGGCGAAAACTCGAGCGCGTGCTCGACTTGGAACGCCTGCTGAGCCGCGTCACGCTGGAGACGGCCAACCCGCGCGATCTGCTTGCTTTGGCAGCATCGTTGTCGAATTTGCCGCAGATCAAAACCGGGTTGGAGTCGCTCCAGTCCACACGTCTTCAGCAACTCAATCTTCTAATCGATCCGCTGCAGGATCTCTGCGAGCGCATCGATAAAACCATCGTCGCCGAGCCCCCGCTTTCATTCAGCGATGGCGGAGTGATTCGCGCCGGCATCGACCACGAGCTTGATGAGCTGCGCGACCTCAACCGCAACAGCAAGCAATATATTGCGCAAATTGAGGAACGCGAGCGGCAGCGGACCGGCATCAACTCGCTCAAGGTCAAATTTAATTCCGTTTTTGGCTACTACATTGAGGTCACCAAGCCGAACCTGCACTTGGTTCCGGCTGATTTTGAGCGTAAGCAGACTCTGGTGAACGCGGAGCGCTTCACTACTCCCGAATTGAAACAGTACGAGTCTAAAGTGCTCGAAGCCGAGGAGAAGATTGTCGAAATTGAGCGGCGACTCTTTACCGAGCTGCGAGTCTCGATCGCCGCAGAGGCGAAGCGCATCCGGCAGACGTCGCTTGCGATCGCTGAAGTGGATGTGCTGCTTGCATTGGCTCACATGGCGGCTGAACGTGGGTACACCCGTCCGACGATGGACGACTCTGGAGTAATCGAGCTTGTGGAAGCTCGGCATCCCGTTGTCGAGCAACAGATAATGAGCGGCGCAGAGCGCTTCGTTCCTAACGATCTGCTGCTTGATCCCGCTTCGGAGTTGATCGTGCTCCTCACCGGACCCAATATGGGAGGCAAGTCCACGTATCTGCGTCAGACGGCGTTGATCGTCATCATGGCGCAGATGGGCTCGTTCGTGCCTGCCCGCGCGGCGCGGATTGGGATTGTCGATCGCATCTTCACACGCATCGGCGCCAGCGATAATCTCGCTCGTGGGCGCTCGACGTTCATGGTCGAAATGACCGAGACGGCTGCGATCCTCAATACGGCTACGCCGCGCTCGCTCGTGCTGCTAGATGAGATGGGGCGCGGAACTGCCACCTACGACGGTCTGGCGCTTGCTTGGGCTACGCTGGAATATCTGCACTCAGTGACGCGTGCGAAAACTCTGTTCGCCACGCACTATCACGAACTCACCGCCCTCGGCGAGGATCTTGCCGGAGTGAAGAATTGTCGGGTTTCCATCAAAGAGACACCTGCGGGAATTGTTTTCTTGCGCAAAGTAGAGGCAGGCGCAGCGGATAAGAGTTACGGCATAGAAGTTGCCAGACTGGCCGGCTTGCCGCTTGAAGTGATTCGGCGCGCGCGCGAGGTTCTGGCTCAGCACGAGGGGCAGGAACGGCAGTCGGTGCAACACCTCGAGCACGGTCGCAGCCACGCCGAGACGCAATCGGTCCAGCTCGCCATGTTCACCCCACTTTCGCAGCAGATAGTCGATCGGCTGAAGGAAATCGATGTGAATCGGCTCACCCCGCTTGAAGCCCTTACCTTGCTCGACCAGCTCAAGAAACAGCTTGAGTAATCGGACGATCAGCGGTCCAAGTCCAACCACTGCAATCGTTTTAGGCTGGCGCAATCCTCGTCTCGCCAACCTTGGGCAAAGGCCTGTGATCAGTGTTAAGCAGAATTTCTGAGGGAAAAAGGATGTTCTCTGTTATACTATGCCCGCGTTAGATGCACGGTTGTGAGCAGTCCTCGCCTTAAAGCTGGTCCTGCCTGAAGTATCCTCCGATTGACATCTCAGCGTAATTCACAAGATTAAAAGGATTAGAGAGCAACATATGGAACAAGGTACAGTGAAGTGGTTCAACGACGCTAAGGGCTACGGATTCATCAGCCGCCAGAACGGCGAAGATGTGTTCGTGCACTTTTCGGCAATTCAGGCAAACGGATTCCGCAGCCTGAAAGAAGGTCAGCCGGTGCAGTTCACCGTCGTGAAGGGACCCAAGGGTTGGCAGGCAGAGAGCGTCCAACCGCTCTAATCCTGAAATACCGAAACACCAAGGGCGACCGAAAGGTCGCCCTTTTTGATTTGGTGGAAAGCCCTTTTCACCACCGAGACACAGAGGACACGGAGTCTCGTTTGTGTGATCCCGAACCCTGACTCTTTCGCGGTGAGAAAATCCCTATAACCTTGTACGCGCGTTGCTGGATAGAGATCGGGCTTGATTGACGGTTGGCGCACTCCCAGTTCTCTTGCAAGCCCTCCAGGTAGACCTCCTCGGCAGTGTGCCGCTAGGGATTCCTCACCGACAACTGCAGCCGGTTAGGAATGACAAAGAAAGACTCAGTGTCCTCCGTGTCTCCGTGGTGAGAAAGATGTTTGGTAAAATGGAGCTTCCCGGAAAACTCGCGGAGAGGCTCCGTGTGCCCCGGTGATACAAAGAGGAAACTAAGTGAAAGCCAATATCCATCCCGCATACAACGAGATACGCGTCATGTGCGCCTGCGGGAATAGCTTTACCACCCGATCCACCCATAAGGGCGATATCCACCTGGAAATCTGCTCTAACTGCCACCCGTTCTTCACCGGCAAGCAAAAGCTGGTAGACACCGCCGGCCGCGTCGAGCGTTTCCGCCGCAAGTACGAAAAGGCCGGACAGGCAGCCAAGACAGGCACGAAATAAAGTAAGGGAACCGGGGACAGGTTACAGGGAACAGGAGAAGCAAGACCTGTTGCTTACGCGACGTATTCTGCCCTGCTTTTTGACTTTCCCCTGTTTCCTGACCCCTGTAACCTGTCCCCTAGCCGTGCGTAAATCTTGGGACAATCCGATCTCCCACGCCATGCCAGTAGATGGGTATGTACCGGCAGAGGTGCGCATCGGCAACGTTCGCGTGGCACCGGCAACGGTGCTGGCGCCGATGGCAGGCGTCACCGACACAGTATTCCGCAGGTTTATACGCAACGCGAGCCTGTTCACAAGCTCTACCGAAAATCACTCCCTGCTACCGCAGGGGGTCCTGACCAAGCAAGTCGAAGCGGACATCAGTAACGTCCAGTCCGGCTGCGGGCTCATCATGACCGAGTTCACATCGGCAGACGGGCTGGCGCGATGCCGCGAGTCGCGCCGCAAGCGCTATCTCACCTTCTACGACGACGAGCATCCAATCTCGGCCCAGCTCTTTGGCTCCGATCCCGCGATCGTGGCCGACGCTGCTCGAGTGGTCGAAGATCTTGGCTTCGATCTCGTCGATCTCAACCTCGGCTGCCCGGCCAAGCGCGTGGTGAAGTGTAACGGTGGCTCAGGCCTGCTCCGCGATCTGCCGCAGATCCAGCGCATCTTCGAAGCTGTACGCTCAGCAGTGAAGATTCCGTTCACGGTGAAATTCCGATTGGGGTGGTCGGACTCAGAAATCGTCTGTGTGGAACTCGCGCAACTCGCCGAGAATTGCGGATTGAATGCGGTCGCTCTTCACGCGCGTACACGCGAGCAAGGCTATAGCGGCAACGCTCGCTGGGAGTTCATCGCTGCCGTAAAGAATGCAGTAGCGATTCCCGTAATAGGAAATGGAGACATCCGCACTCCCGAAGATGCCGGGGCGATGATCGCACAGACTGCATGCGACGCCGTTATGATCGGCCGCACCGCGCCGGCAAATCCGTGGATCTTCCGCCAGATCGCGGAATACACAGCCTCAAAGCAAGCGACGGGCATCGGCACCTACACGCAGCCGACAGAATACGATCGTTATCAGATGATCCGGACATACTTTGCCATGCTGATTGCCGAAGAGCTACCCGATGCCGTGGGCAAGATGAAGCAGTTCGCGTCTTGGTTCACGCATGGTGTAACCAATGGCAGTCATCTACGAAAAGCTGTGTACGAGGCGAAATCAGCTACTGCAGTACTAGGCCGTGTGGACGAATTCTTCGAGCAACACCTGAGCCGCGGAGAGGACAAAGGAATGATTGGCGAACGCCTTGCTCCTATGCTCGCTCCGGCGTTCTGAGTCAGCTAGCACGGGGTTTTCTATTTACTTCAATCCACCACCCCACCCCGCGCGTTTTTTGTTTGCGCGGAAACCGAAGTCGAAGGACCTTGTGTTTTGCTTTGCTCGATCTATGCAAACAATGAACATCGTCCCACCGGCCACCTCGCCAATGATTACTCAGAAATTCTTGCGTGAGGTCTTGAGCTTTCTATAGTCATCCTGAATCAGAGCGAGATAATGAACATCGTGAAGTTCTCCCAACCCGCAGCGATAGGCGTGTCGATGCAGGCCCTCCGACCGGAAGCCAAGTTTCTGGGCTAACGACAAGCTCTCATGGTTGTCGGGCAAGATGCGCACAAACATTCGTTCGAACGATAAGGTACTAAAGGCTAAGCGCAAAATTGCGCGGATCGACTCGCTTGCATATCCACATCGCTGCCAGGCCTTGCCGATGAAATATCCCAGCTCCGCTGCAGGAATTTCCCAAGAAATGTTCTTTACCTGGATCTGACCGATTTGGCCGGATTGATCATTGCACCAGATGCCGTAACAGAAGGTTTTACGGTCCTTCCATTGCTGGCGTTTTTCGGAAACGTATGATGCAACGTCTTGGATAGCTCTCAGCGCCGCGATTTGCGCGAATTCCCTGAGTAGAAGGTCTCGGTTGCTGTTCACGAGCTTCAAAATGCCAACACAGTCGTTTGGGCGATAACGGCGCAATAGCAGCCGCTCCGTTTTCAGGACCTCCGGAAAATTCCGCTGAGACATGTCTGATTTTCGCAGAGCTCGCAATTCATCTTCTTGAGATCGCGCTGAGCATCTCCCGAAAGTTATCAGGTGTAAACTAGCCTTTGCGGCGATTCTGCCGCTCGATTCCTTCCCAGAGGTCCCTCCAATGGCAGCGATCGTTGAGACCATTCCCGCGATTTCCTTGCGTTCACCGCAGGGTGAGTTCCGCAATTGCGCGCATACCGACTTCAGCCGTGAGGAGAATGCACGCGCCATGCGCGAAGCTCTGCGCTTGGTATATGCGCAGCTTGGGACTGAGTACGACCTCGTCATTGGCGGCGAGATGGTGCGCACCAAAGACAAGATCAAGTCGGTAAATCCAGCGAAGCCGTCGGAAGTTGTGGGCGTACATCAGAAGGCTGGAGCCGAGCACGTTGAGCCGGCTCTGCAAGCTGCGCTCCGGGCGTTCGAAAGCTGGAGAACGACATCCTGGGAAGAACGCGCTTCGCTGCTGCTGAACGCGAGCGCAATCATTCAATCGCGGCGTTTTGAGTTCAACGCCTGGATGGTATACGAAGTTGGCAAGAACTGGGCGGAGGCCGACGCCGATACTGCTGAAACCATCGATTTCCTCGAATTCTACGCACGCGAAGCGCTGCGGCTTTCCCGGGCTGAAGCTCCGGTACAGCTTCCGGGCGAGCACGACCAATTGCAATATATTCCGCTAGGAGTCGGCGCGGTAATCCCACCATGGAACTTTCCTTTCGCGATTATGGCAGGCATGACTTCAGCCGCCATCGTCTCCGGGAATACGGTCATTCTGAAGCCTTCGAGCGATTCGCCAACGATTGCTGCTAAGTTTTTTGAAGTTCTGCAGGAAGCGGGCATGCCGGACGGTGTAGTCAACTTCTGTCCGGGATCGGGAGCGACATTTGGGAATGCTCTTGTCGAGCATCCGAAGACGCGTTTTATCGCGTTCACGGGATCGAAGGAGGTTGGCCTTGATATCCACATGCGCGCCGCTCAGCCGCGCAAGGGGCAAATCTGGATTAAGCGGACGATCTTGGAAATGGGCGGCAAGGATTCGATCATCGTTCAGGCAGATTGCGATCTCGATGCGGCGGTCGAAGGCGTGGTCGCGTCGGCCTTCGGATTCAATGGGCAGAAATGCTCAGCATGCTCGCGAGCCATCGTGGAAGCGCCGATCTATGACGTGTTCCTGTCGCGTCTGCGCGAGCGCGTCAGCCGTCTCACCCAGGGAGATCCAGCGGAGAACAAGAACATGGGTCCGGTGGTGAATGAAGGCGCCATGAAGTCGATTCTCGAGTACATCGAGGTCGGCAAGAAAGAGGGTCGCGTGATCACCGGAGGAGGTCGCGGCGAAGGCGAAGGGTATTACGTTCAGCCGACCGTTATTGCTGATGTCGCGCCGAATGCCCGCATCTCGCAGGAAGAGATCTTTGGTCCCGTGCTGGCTGTTATCAAGTCGCGCAGCTTTGAAGACTCGCTTGCGATCGCGAACAATACCGAGTATGGACTCACCGGCGCGATTTACACCTCATCACCTGAGAAGATCGAGCGTGCGAAGCGCGACTTCCACGTGGGCAATCTCTACATCAATCGCAAGTGCACAGGAGCGATGGTGGGAGCGCATCCCTTTGGTGGATTCAACATGTCAGGCACGGACTCAAAGGCAGGTGGTCCCGACTATCTGTATCTGTTCACGCAGGCAAAATCTGTAGGCGAAAAGGTGACGCGATAATGGCGACGATGACATCTTCGCATCAGACGCAGCGCTCTTCGGCCGAAGCGAGAATGGTTCGGCCACTTTCGGCGGTCGATCCTGAAGTCTTTGGCGCGATTGAGAACGAACAGCGGCGCCAGCATGAAGGCCTGGAGCTGATCGCATCGGAGAACTTCGTCAGCGAAGCGGTCATGGAAGCCGCCGGCAGCGTCTTCACGAACAAGTACGCCGAAGGCTATCCCGGTAAGCGCTACTACGGGGGGTGCGAGTTCACGGACGTGGTCGAGAATCTCGCGCGCGATCGAGCGAAACAGCTATTCGGAGCCGATCATGCCAACGTGCAGCCGCACTCCGGATCCCAGGCTAATGCTGCGGCATACTCTTCCGTGCTACAGCCCGGCGATACCATTTTGGGCCTCGACCTCGCCCATGGTGGCCATCTCACGCACGGCCACAAGCTGAATTTTTCCGGAAAGCTCTATCGCGTTGTCTCTTATGGCGTGCGCAAGGACACTGAAACGATCGACTATGACGAGCTTGGGCAGATTGCGACCCGCGAGAAACCGAAGCTGATCATTGGCGGAGGCAGCGCATATCCGCGCACCTTCGATTTTCCTCGTATGAGAGCCATCGCCGACGCCTGCGGCGCGCTGCTGCTGATTGATATGGCGCACTTCGCCGGACTCGTAGCAGGTGGGGTCCATCCGTCACCGGTTCCGCATGCGCAATTCGTGACGACCACTACGCACAAAACTCTTCGTGGACCTCGCGCCGGAATGATCCTATGCAAACAGGAGTACGCGGCAGCCGTTGATAAAAACGTGTTTCCAGGACACCAAGGTGGGCCGCTGATCCACATCATCGCCGCCAAAGCAGTAGCTTTCAAAGAGGCGCTTGAGCCTTCATTCAAAGACTATGCGCGGCAGATCGTCGCCAACGCAAAAGTCCTGGCGCAGACATTGAATGATGCAGGCTATCGCATCATCTCCGGTGGGACTGACACTCACCTGATGCTGGTTGATGTGTTTGCCAAGGGCATGTTGGGCAGCGAGGCCGAAGCGGCTCTGGGCAAGGCTGGCATCACCGTCAACAAAAACGCAATTCCCTTCGACACCAACCCACCGCTCAAGCCCAGCGGCGTTCGCATAGGCACTCCGGCAATGACGACACGCGGCATGAAAGAACCCGAAATGCAACAGATCGGCCGCTGGATCGCCGAGGCTCTCGAACGTCGGTCGGACGACAAAGCGCTCGACCGCATTCGCCATCAGGTGTTTGAGTTGGCCGAGCAGTTTCCGCTGTACGCAGAACGGCGAGCGAACTAAACGTCAAGCAGGCCGCCCTCGCCGGGTTTTATCTGAGAGTATCCGTCGCAGGATCGAGAGTACTGCCAGTCGAAGAGCTGAAAAGAGCTAACAACAAGAGCGAGGCCCAAAGCGCTGAGCCGGGACATATCCGTAAGTCAGGACGTAAGTGCTGGATAGTGGAGTGACATGAGACCCAGTCCCGTCGGGGCGCACTCATAAGTGGACGTCACGTTATCTGCATCGTGATTCGTCCAATCGCGAAGTCGCGATCGCGAACTACCCAAAGAAAACCCGCTAGTTCCCACAGGCACTTTTCTCGTCACCAAAAGACGGGGACTTCGCCCCCGAAGAATTCACTGTGCTCCATCGGTTACCGCTGATTGGAAGCAAGTGATCAGAGGTTGGCTTGCGTCCCTTGGCGCTGCACTGCTCCTGCTTTGGGCATTGAAAGTTATTCCTAAGCTCCTTTAGCTCTGCGGTGGTGGCTTAGCTTTTACACTGTCAGCTCGCGATAGATCTTTCTGAACTCGTAAAATCCAGCCCTCCCGACGAGCCATTCCGCAGCCCTGACCGCGCCGTCAGCGAAGCCGCGACGATTTTTTGCGTCATGCACCAGCATCATCGTATCGTTCGGCGAATCGAGGAGAACTACGTGGGTACCCACGGTTTCGCCTTCGCGTACCGAAGTGATCTCCGGCTCAATGTGGGCTACGTCGGAAAAGACTCGCTGGATCGACACCGCCGTACCTGAAGGCGAGTCCTTTTTATGGACATGATGGCGTTCGACAATCGTGGGCACATAGCCCTGAGAACAGGCGCGAGCGGCAGCTTCGGCGATCTCGAAAAACACATTTACTCCAATAGAGAAGTTCGACCCATACAGGACGGCGGCATTTTCTTTGCGCGTCTGCTCTTCCAAGCGCGGAATGTGTTGATACCAGCCTGTCGTGCCGACGACGATGGGTTTACGCGCGCGAATGCACGCTTCGATGTTTTCTACTACGGCCTCCGGC
>CAYNPS010000131.1:0-10094 GCA_964399125.1 uncultured Terriglobales bacterium | reverse complement strand
AAGAGCGGGGAGCAACGAGTTCTCAAACAGGCCTTGACTCTGGACTGTACTCCAGATTGTATGCTTGGCACATGGCGAGCATTCAAAACAGCGTGCAACCAACATTCCAGATCGGGGAACTCGCGAGACGCACGGCTCTCAGCATCGATGCCATCCGGTTCTACGAGCGTCGCAAGCTACTGCCGCCGGCTTTCCGAACTGCAGGCAGGTTTCGTCTTTATACGGCGGACGATATCGAGCGCCTACGATTTCTCCAGCGAATGCAACGGCTAGGCTTTTCCCTCGAAGAAATTAAGCATTTGATGGCGATTCGCGCTGACAAAGCGCATGCCTGCGCTGCCGTGCGGCAATTTCTGAAGACGAAGCTAGATGGCATTAGGACGAAAATCGAGGACCTTCAGCAACTTGAAACTGAACTCAAGGCTGATTTGGGGAAATGCAATCGCGCATTGAAAAAGGAGTGTGGAAAGACGTGTGCCTGTCCCGTGCTCGAAGAGATCGAGCAGATGAACCATGTATGAAGATCGAATTGTTGTATTTCGAGGGTTGTCCAAACCATGTACCAGCGAGGCAAATGCTCCGAGAGACCCTGGACTCACTACGCCGTGAGGATGAGATTCATGAGGTCGAAATCCACACACAAGCCGAAGCCGAGACGACTAGATTTGTGGGCTCTCCGAGCATTCGCGTCAATGGGTCCGACATCGAGCCGTGGGCGCGCACCGCACAAAGTTTTGGTCTGAGTTGTCGCACTTACGTCAATGGCTCGTGTGTTTGGGGTGTTCCATCGCGCGAGCTGATCTGCCGGGCAATTCTGGAGGGCATTCATGAAGGTAGTTGAGAGAGGCGCCCCGGCAGCCGCGATACTCGCAGCATTGTCGGCATTGGTGTGCTGTTTACCTTTCGGAATCGTGGGCGCTCTGGGGCTAGCAAGCATGAGTGTGTGGATCGCCCCGCTACGTTCCTGGCTGCTCGGTGCTGCTGCCTTACTCCTCGTCCTAGGGTCTTGCCAGATTTATCGCCGAGGGAAGCAATGCCGCACCCATCGTAGTCCTATCAGCGTTGCGCTGTTCTGGGTGGCGGTAGCTGTAGTGGTCCTGGTAACTGTATTCCCTCAACTTATTGCTAACTGGCTTGCAGGATAAAACTTTATGACACGAAAACGAGCACTCTGGTTGATCCTTGCACTCGCGATTCTGGCGATCGGTTTTTATCTCTGGGGATCGAGTTCCACTCCGCCCGGCCAGCCGCCACTCGTCTCACTGAATGAAGCCAATCTTCCCTGGTTTCAGCAAAGCTTCAACGCTGCGGTTTCGAAGACGCGCATCGTGCTGCTTTTGTCTCCAACTTGACCAAAGTGTCTGCAGGGGGCCTCTGCAGTGGAACGCATTCTGAAACAGACTCAATCTAGCTCGGTGCGAGTGTTTGTGGTTTGGGAGCCGATGCTACCGACCGACTGGTATCGCCCGACCCGACCGACGCTGAAACGTCTGTCGGATTCACGTGCAGTGCAATTTTGGGACACCCACCACCTGATTGCCGGCCAGTTAAAGCAACAGTTGCAGCAATTTCATGGAACTCACCCAAGCTGCTGCGAAGACCGGGGGCACCTGTGGGATATGGCGGCAGTGTATCCACCGGGCATCGAGTGGGGCGATGCTGCACCCAAGTTTGATGATGGCCCCGTCTACCGAATCGCGCCCGATCTTCAACGGGCATGTTCCGCTATGCGGACGGATTTGGTTCCGTAACGGATAAGTTCCGACTATGCGGACGGACGTGGTTCCGTCTAGCGAAGGGCGGCCACGCTGCAGAGAGGATTTCATACTCGCTCAGAGTTCGATGGCAACGCTGAGTTCAGCGTCGCTGCGAATTAAAGTTCAACAAGCTACAAGGTCGATTTATCAACCACAGATAGAAAGCGGGTGTATAAGCCGGAATCAGAACTTCAAGAACCATGCAAGTTCTATGCGCCTTTTCAGTTTTTCGTCGGACCAGTGCTTTTGCTCAATATAGGGTACTCGATCGCGCGCCTGATTCGTCAAGTTTCACTCGAGGCAACGATTTCGTTATGGGTCGCCCTAGCATTATTCGTGTTTGCGCTTACAGCCCGAATCATGGCACTCACCGTGCAGTATCGGTTATTCGTCTCGAGATGCGCCTCCGAATGCAACAACTGCTGCTGCCGGACCTGCGCGTCCGGACTCCTGAATTTACGGTGGATCAATTGATTTCTTTACGTTTTGCAAGCGATCCGGAATTGCCTGCACTGGCACAAAGAGTTCTGGACGAGAAACTCACAAAGAGGAAGACGATCAAGAGGATGATTCGCGACTGGCAGGCGGACCTGCTCCGCGCGTAACCGCTCTTGGTCTTTTCGGCATCGCCGCATCGCACTGATAAATAACGCGTCGATCCGATCTTCAATACTGAACCGCTAACACTTTGAGATCATCGATGAGAGCCGTCTTTCTGGCGCCCAAGCACCTTGTTTGGAAGATCAACCCCGTTTTACGTTTATCTATCACAGAATCGAGGAATCGCGGCTGATGGTGCAGCAGGAAAGCTTCTTAATGGTGCACGACACGCGCGCTCATCTTCTTCAGAATTTCCGTTCCATGACCTAGTCAAATGCGTACAAGACAGGCCAACATACGACTGGCACTCTGCACCGTGAGCAAATCCCTGCCTAGTCACAACGAGACTGTGGATAAGACAATTTGCAACGCCTGCTGGCTCGCGGAGACGCGACATTGTCGACATTGAAGTCAACAGGAAGATTCCGTTGGCTGAGCGGATGTGTATAGCGATGCGGTGAAACACGCCGGAGGATAGGACGATGCGCATAGTCAGCGTAGGTCACGCGGTCTTTGCAGCGACGATGATCGGCCTCGGAATTCTTGGCATAATCAAACAGGAGCTCACCGCTGTGTGGGAGCCGGTACCGAAAGGTGTCCCAGCACTCGAGGTGTTGGTATATCTGTGCGCGTTCATCTCGGTTGCCACTGGTTTGGGCCTAGTCTGGCAGCGCAAAGCCGACGTTGCTGCTCGCGTGTTGCTCGGCTATCTCTTACTTTGGCTGTTGGTGTTTAGAATCCCTGGCTTTTTCCGCGGGATTACCGTCGATGTCTACTGGTCAGCTTGCAAAACCGCGGTAATCGTTGCAGCCGCGTGGGTACTCTACGTTTGGTTCGCGAGTGACTGGGACAGGCAACGATTTAGCTTCGCCACCGGCGGCAAGGGTCTCCGTATTGCGAGATCGCTCTATGGTGTGGCCCTGATCCCTTTCGGCATCGCCCATTTTACCTATCTCGAACATACCGCCTCGCTCGTGCCTGGTTGGCTGCCCGCGCCTGTGGCGTGGGCGAGTCTTACAGGTGCTGCATTCATTGTTGCGGGCCTGGCGATTCTTATCCAGTTGTTTGCACGGCTGGCTGCGACGCTCTCGGCGTTGCAGATGGGCGTGTTCTTACTGCTGGTGTGGGTACCCAGACTGGCCGCAGGTTCTGTCAGCGACTTTCAACGGGGCGAGACTCTCGTCTCCTGGGTTTTAACGGCCGCCGGCTGGGTCGTAGCGGATTCGTATCGCGACACTCCTTGGCTCGGTATAAAGAAGCCTATCAGCAGCGCTGCGGCAGCGGCGAGCCCGATCTCGTCCACTCGCCAAACACGCATCGATGGTTAGGTCACGCCAAGAGAACCGGATTTACAAATTCCCTTTCTGCGCTCCTGATGCGGAATTCAATTCGCCACTCGGGCTCGCATTTCGCCCTACTTTTTCACTGAGCTTACTAACGCGGTTTATCGTTCGACAATGAAAATCATAGGATTAATCGGCGGGATGAGCTGGGAATCGTCAGCGCTTTACTACCGCCTTATCAATGAAGAAACCAAGCGACGCCTCGGCGGGCACCACAACGCTCAAAGCCTGATGCGAACGATTGACTTTGCGGGTGTCGAGCGTCTGCAACATCAGGGCGAGTGGAAGCAGCTCGGAGCCACCCTTGCAGATGCAGCACGTAATCTCGAACACGGCGGAGCAGATTTTGTCGTGCTGTGCACAAACACCATGCACAAGGTAGCCGACTCAATTACACAGGCGGTGCAAATTCCTCTTCTGCATATCGTGGATGCTACTGCGGCAGCAATCCAAAAGGCATGGCACAGCAGAGTCGGTCTTCTCGCAACTAAGTTCACGATGGAGGAGGGCTTCTACACCGAGCGCATGCAAAAACAGTTCGGAATCGAGATCATCGTACCTGCCGCGACCTCGCGGCGAGTGGTGCACGACATCATTTATGAGGAATTGTGCCACGGGGTGATTCGCGATGACTCGCGCGAACGGTACCAGGCCGTGATTGCCGAGCTGGCTGCCAAGGACGCTGAGGCGATCATTCTGGGATGCACCGAGATTGAACTGCTGATTTCAGAGAGGGATTCAATTCTCCCGCTTTATGCTTCGACAACTATCCACGCACACGCCGCTGTCGAACTTGCGTTGAATGAAGAAAACGCCGAACGCCACGTCGCGGAGCGCGCAGAAAACTAGTCCCCGCACTTACGCGCTTCCGTCACTCAGTTCGGGCGGCACGATCGCGAGTTGTTCATCGTGTGATAGTGAGCCGCTACTATCACCCTTGTGTCAGTATTGTTATTCGTACAGATATAGGCCCCACACCACCAGACATAGTCCAGTCTTCGGAGACAATCGAGTACTCTGGTTACCGCGGTCTTGAATCATTTTTCGGCGCCGCTGAACTGTTAGTGGTTCTCAATGCATCGCTGCTGCAAGTGATCACGCGTTGCCATGAAGTCGCAAGCGCCAATTTTGATAAAAGATGGATTGCAAGTAGGGGAATTCTCGCGAATAAATGTGGGGTCCTCGATCACAGCAGCTGTCCCAATTGAGTGCTCACTTCATCGCTCTCCAAATCCTAAAATGTATTTCGGAACTTCGATGCCCTCTGCCATTCGGCTGTCAGGAATCGGCGGCTTGGGTTCCATCTTCAACGGAAGGACACCCGCCCAGACGCGCAGGGCGTAGTCATCCTCATCGTCAATTGGGGGTCCTTCCCGTACTTTTGCCGAGGCCTCCTCGATTGAGAATTCAAGCACTGTCGTTGCCCGCAGCTCTTTTTCGTTCGGCTCCCGCACGTCATTCCAGCGGCCGCGAAGCAGATGCTCCGACATGATCCGCAAAGCCCGCGTCTTCGCTATAGCTCCTTCGATCTTCTGTGCGGTTCCAAACGCCACCACGGATCGATAATTCATAGAGTGATCAAAAGCCGATCGCGCCAGCACTAGTCCGTCTACCAAAGTAACGGTCACGCATGCCGCCACACCGCTTCCAAGCTGCTGCAGCATGCGACTGGCAGCAGAGCCGTGCAGGTACAGCTTGTTCTCTTCGCGCCCGTAGAGAGTCGGAATTACAAATGGCTGCCCCTCAGCGTGAAAGCCGACATGCGCGAGGAAGCCTGCATCCAGAATGCGGTAGATAATTTCAGTGTCATGCGATCCACGAGTCGGTAATCTGCGAAGCCGGCTTCGCTCTGTCAATATCATTGATCTTTCCATGCAGCTCCTCTGAGGAAAATTGAACACAACTCCGAAACTAATGAACGTAGTTAATCGCCAGCGCTGGCGTGATTGTCATGGCCGTATTGCTGCCGTGGGGAATCAATCGTGCGCCCAAAAGAAAACCTAAATTGCGCGTGCAGTTATACTCTATGGCAGGAGCCAGACCGAATGCGTAACTGGAGCCGGAATTGATCTGGATGCTAGATCCATTCTGCAAGCCACCGCTTAGCTTGTTGTAGCCAGTAACTAGAGTGGCTCCATCGTGGCGGTAAGTAGCATCGAGAGCGAGCACCCATCTGCGCGTAACGCTGTACTCCCAGGCGCCATCAACGAAAATCGATTTACCGGGGTAGGCGCGCCCTCGGAACCCCTCCTCAGTCCCGTACACACTGACGTCGGTTAGATCGACATGTCGGGAGAAGGCCGGCAATACATTCAATCGCATGCGCAGTATTCTCCCGTTCGGCAGCCAAAATAATCTTTGAGAATAGAGTCCCAAAGTGGTCGTATAGGCTCCGCTGCCAAGAGCATCACTCGGTCGATTGCCCAGTCGATCGTATCTCCCTATCGGGAATGACTCTTCCAGCCCAATCGAAATAGTCGGCGCCCAACTGCCTTCGTGGAACTGGCTAACTCGATACTGCATATGGATGCTGAGATCTCCCATTTCGGGATGTGAGCTGCTTTGTTGTGCAGACACCTGGTTATAGCCAACAATTGGGATCGCGCCGATTGTGAACTTGTCGGCGAGGCCGTACAGAAAGTAAGTAAGAGAGCCAAAGCTGTTCGAATGGGTCGCGCCCTGCCGCGTTCCCGCGCTGTCAAAGCGACCCTGCACGGTCACGTCGTAAAAGTATGGCTCGAGTAGAAAATGGCCGCGGGGCAACGTCGATGCCGAAGGAGCCAGCATAGGACCGGTCCACCATGCGTCGTCCAATGACTGGTGAAATGCCGGAGCAGAAGCTGAGGCATTCTGACCAGCTGCAAGACTCGGAACCAACGCCATAATCGTCAGCACCACGGACATGAGCTGTGTACATTTCATTTCATTTCGAGCTTAGGTAGCACTAACAGTGGAAATTCCGCTTTCGCGTAACACTTAGATTGGAGTAAGCCTCTGGTATTTTGGAATGACCACTCTCGCTCGGTTTCGCAGTACCACTTAGAGGCGCGATGGAAGATAGCAGACGCAGGTCTATCTAGAATTGCGGAAGGAATTCTGTCAGGGTCCTTTAAGGCTTTGGATTGGATGGCATCGCTCCATGAATTCGCGCGGAAGACGAGGCCGATTCCGCTGTTGTGAAACCGAAAGCGCGGTCAACACTCAACGGCTTCGATGACTTTGTCTGCCAAGGCTGCTCGCAATGTTTGTTCGATACCTCTGAGCCATTCCGCGCAATCGGCTTTCGGCGCTGTGCTCCAGGATCGGAATACCCTCAACCTTCTCGTTCATTTCAGCCAATCAGGGAGCGATAAGAGTTTGTGCGGCAGATCCTGATTCATGTTTGCGACAGCCCAAGCAAGAACCGAAACCACAGCCACATTTTCTCTGAGCTCCTCTGCGTCTACCTTATCGAGAGTATCGGCAGCAGTGTGGTGATAGTCGAAGTATTTACGCGTGTCCTGCAGAGGAGACAACGCCGGCATGCCGCGAAGATAAAGTGGGATCAAATCGGGCGGCGGTTCGTCTAAGCCACGCAGGATTCCAGCACCCGACCTTTGCAGGATCTCAGCGACGGGCTGCAGCAATCTAGAGAGCGAAGCATCTCCAGTGCAATACACGCCCATTGCATGCCCTGCACCGGAATCGGTCTCGATTCCCGCGAAATGATTATTCATTTCGGCGGCATGTTCTTTGCCGTATACGCGTGCGCCCAGAATACCTATCTCTTCTCCCATCCAGGCGATGACACGAACGGTACGCGCGGGACGGAGGTGCAGTTCTTGCAGTAAATGAGCAGTTGACATTGCAATTGCGACGCCCGCTCCATCATCGATCGCCCCGGTACCGAGATCCCATGAATCCAAATGTCCAGAGACAATCACGACCTGTTCGGGATGCAGATCGCCCTTCAGGTCGGCAATAACGTTGTAGGACTCAACATTGGGCAACATTTGCGAAGTGATCAAAAGATGGATTCGAACCGGACCCTCAGCGCTGAGGCGGGTTATGAGATCTGCATCCTCGCCCGAGATTGCGGCAGCGGGAATACTGACAGTATTGAAGTAATCGGTGGCGCCGGTATGCGGGAGTCGGTACTGCGCACCACCCACGGAGCGGACAAGTACTGCAACCGCCCCGAGTTTGGCTGCGGCCGCCCTGCCGTCGTTTCGGTATTCAACTGCCCGGTTATAGGCATCGAAGGCAAAACCAGATTTGGCCATGCGATCGTCGAAATGTTCGTCGAACATGACGATCTTTCCTGCCACGTCTCGATGATTCATTGCTTGCAGTTGAGCGAAGCTGCTCACGACCAGCACCTCGGCGGTGATTCCGTCGGGAGGCGTCGAAACTGAAGATGATCCGAGAGACGTCAATACAATCTTCTGAGTCGTTCCCGGTACCTGACCAGGATACTTGACCAACTCACAGCGTTCCTCCCCACGCTGCCATTTCGGCACAGTCACTTTTTCAAGGTTCACTTCAAAGCCCAGCCGGCGCAATTCACCTGCAACGTATTCGACGGCTGCGCTCGCCTGCAAGGAACCCACGGGACGCGGTCCAATATGGTCGCTCAGGTGCACTAGTACTTGGTAAGCATAATCGTCCGTCAGAGCATTCTGCTGCAGCTTCCGCATGTTCTCCAAGAGCGCGGGCGACCATGGGGAGGTCGAGTCTAGCGCCGCGGCAAAATACCGAGTGCCGAGCACTGCGACAGATAACGCAAGAAGGGCAACACTGCATTTTTTGCGGGGTAATTTCAAAGGTTTTCCCTTTCCGCATGTTTCACTATGGAAAGGAAGTTTTGCGAGAGCCACTTTGTACTGACTTTGTGATACCGCTTTATCGTGGCTCACGCAATCCAATGTTCGATCGCCGCGTCTGAGAGTGGCGGGAGTTTCGCATTGAGGCATTGTTATCGAAATCTTCCCTCAGAACGATCGTGATTCCCGTTTCGGAACGCTCGCGCCGATGAGCTTCTTCAATGCCTTGATGTATTCCATGAATGCTCGGCGTCCGGCTTTGGTGATGCGATAGACGGTTTGAGGCTTGCGTAATACAAACTTTTTTTCGACGACGACATAGCCGGCTTGCTCGAGCTTGAGCAGCTGTGCACCCAGGTTGCCGTCTGTAGCCTCAGTCTTAGCGCGGAGCCATGAAAACTCCGCCTCTTCCACACCGCTCAACAGCGAAAGTACCGCCAAGCGAAGCCTGCCATGCACAATTGGGTTTAGCTCGGGAAGGTCAGGCATGGACCGGGTCCCGGCGCTTCCGCATTTGTGCATCAGCTACGATGCCGTAAATTCCAAACAGAATCTGACAGAAAAAAATGGCAACCAAGAACACCAGAGTGCTCTGCGCATTCGATCCGAAGCACACCGCTGCCGTCGTGATCCACCAGACGACGGCGCACGCAAATTGCATCTTCCATCGCAACATCAGTGCCGAAGCACCGTTTGCCATCCCAAGTATCGCCGACATCACCGCCATAAACGAATGTGGGTCCGTAATTCGCCCACTCACCCCGAGGAAGACGAAGAGGAGAAACATGGAGATTGCCAAAGCGATCCAGATCGAACCTACCGCCCGATTGATGGTGGTCTGTGGATGTTCGCTGCCTTTCATTCGCGCGATTAGAACCGTGCTGACTAAGGCGATCAATACGGGAGCCGGCCACGCCCAAGGGCTATGAGTCCAAGTGGAGAAGGCAATTGTCGAGTAGTAAGCAATGCCCCACAGGATGAAAGCCCACCCCCAGCTTTCTATTTCGCGACGCCCTTCGGCGATCATGCGCTCGATCAAACTCAAGCGATCATTTAATTCATCTCTGTTAAATTCGCTATTCATCTCAGCTCCCTTTCATTCGAATCTAACTTATGCAGCCATGCTGCAGTCTCAGGACACATGCTGAAGCAGCATCTCCACACTCCGCCGCGGAGGCTGACCGCCAAAGATCACATCGCTGGTTTCGGACCACTCGCCCTTTGAAGTGACGTGCATCGTATTCACAATGGAGGAAGGTCCGGCATTAAAAAGAGAAGCTGTTCTCACCTACTAGAAGCTCCGTGTCCAAATAGCGGCCCTCGTTGTATGCGCGGAAACGATAGCTGTGCGATGCGTCGTCGTACGCAACCGTCGCCAGAGCATTGAACGCCACTTTCCCATCCGACCCAATGCTCTTACCTTCGATCAACAGAACAAGGCCGTCCAGTTTATATTCCACATTTTCTGTCTGAGTTAGCTTCAAGACCTCGCCCGGTCCGCGCGTAATGGTGAGAGGTCCAGACCAGTGGCCGATCAGAAATGCAAGCTTCTGCATGGCCTCGCGCTGCACTGCAACGCTGTTCAAAGACCT
>CAYNPS010000130.1:0-10159 GCA_964399125.1 uncultured Terriglobales bacterium | reverse complement strand
GCGAATTTTCCCGCGACCTTACCCAGGCCGCGATGGACAACCAGCTCGATCCGCTGGTCGGGCGTGAAGGCGAAGTCGAGCGCGTAATTCAAATTCTCTGCCGCCGCACGAAGAACAATCCTGTACTGATCGGCGAGCCGGGCGTTGGTAAAACCGCGATCGTTGAGGGTCTGGCTCAGCGCATCGCCGATGGCGATGTGCCATCTTTTCTCGCTGAGAAGCGGATTCTCGCTCTCGATCTCTCGCTGATCGTCGCCGGCACAAAATATCGCGGACAGTTTGAGGAACGTCTGAAGACCATCATGAAAGAGCTGATGGAGAATCAGAACGCGATCATCTTCATCGATGAACTGCACACGCTCGTCGGCGCCGGTTCGGCTGAAGGTTCACTCGACGCTGCAAACATCCTGAAGCCCGCGCTGTCGCGCGGCGAAATTCAGTGCATCGGTGCAACGACTCCAGGCGAATACCGGAAATCGATTGAGAAAGACCGTTCGCTTGAGCGGCGCTTCCAGTCCGTAAAAGTCCCGCCGCCAAATGAAGGCGACGCTGTGAAGATCATCAACGGCATCAAGGATCGCTACGAGAAGTTCCATGCCGTTACTTACACGGAAGAAGCCATCGAATTCTCGGTCTCGCATTCGAATCGCTACATTCCCGATCGTTTCCTCCCGGATAAGGCCATTGATCTTATCGACGAAGCCGGCGCACGCGTGAAACTCCGTCAGACGTCACTGCCTGACGAGATCACTGATGTGCAGAAGCGCATTAAATTCATCGTGCATCGCATGGAAAACGCCATCGCGAGTCACGAGTTCGAGAAGGCGCGCTTCTACTCCGACGAAGAACGCAAAGAACGCGAGAACCTGCGCGGGCTGCGCGAGAAATATCACCTCGACGAGTCTTCGACTGGCGTAGTCACCCGCGAAGACATCGAAGACGTAGTCTCGCGCTGGACCGGCGTGCCAATCACTTCGATCAAGGAAGAAGAGACGCAGAAGCTGCTGCGCATCGAAGAGGAGCTGCATCGTCGCGTCATCTCCCAGGAGAAGGCAATCTCGGCCCTCGCCAGAGCGATTCGGCGCTCGCGTGCCGGACTCAAGAGCCCGCACCGTCCGATCGGATCGTTCCTATTCCTCGGACCGACGGGCGTCGGCAAAACCGAAGTCGCCCGCACGCTTGCTCAGTTCCTTTTCGGGAGCGAGAAGTCGCTGATCCGTTTCGATATGTCGGAGTTCATGGAGAAGCACTCGGTCTCGAAGCTGATTGGCTCGCCTCCGGGATACGTCGGCTACGAAGAGGGCGGACAGCTTACCGAACGAGTGAAGCGCGCTCCGTACTCGGTCGTTCTGCTCGACGAAATCGAGAAGGCGCACCCAGATGTCTTCAACATCCTGTTGCAGGTTTTTGAAGATGGACAGCTCACCGACGGCCTCGGCAACACGGTGGATTTCAAGAACACGATCATCGTGATGACGTCGAATATCGGCGCACGTCACCTGATGAAGCGCACCGGCCTCGGCTTCCAGTCAGAGAAAGAAGACATGGTGTCAGCCAAGGTTGAGGATCTGGTGAAGAACGAAGTGAAGCGCACGTTCAATCCGGAATTCCTGAACCGCATCGACGAAGTCATCATCTTCAACGCGCTGGTCGATTCGGACTTGATCCAGATCGTCGAGCTCATGGTTCAGCAGCTCAACGCGAACCTCGCACAGAAGGCGATCACGATCTCGGTCACCGACGAAGCCAAGAAGTGGGTGCTCGACAAGACCCTCGGTGACCGCAGCTACGGCGCGCGTCCGCTGCGTCGGGCACTGCAGCGCTACATCGAAGATCCGCTGTCAGAAGCGATGATCCAGGGCACGATCACTACGCGTCCGGCCTTCATCGAAGTCTTCCTCGAAGGCGACAAGCTCTTCTATCGCCCAGTCGGCGAAGAGAAGCAGGAAGGCGTGCTGCTGTACAGCAACGGATAACTAACACGCGCTGAGCAAAATGGCCGCCGAAAGGCGGCCATTTTGTTTCGCAACCTGATTCATTGCTAACCGCTTCGTGCGATAATGTGTTCATGGCGAACACACGCAGCGCTACTCTCAGCGTGCGTCTCAATCCTGAGATCAAGCGGAAATTGGCGAAGATCGCGAAGGTGTCTGGCCGGAGCGCAAACTTTCTTATTTCCGACGCAGTCGAGTCTTATGTGCTCGATCAGGAACGTTTGATGGCCGAGGTCCGACAAGGCGAAGCGCAAGTCGCTTCCGGACACTATGTCTCGCAGAAGGCAATGAAAGAATGGCTTCTCTCATGGGGCACAGATCACGAGGTGCCTCCACCCAAGTGTGCTTGCGGCAAAGGACATAACGACGAGGACCTTTGCCGCTAGAGGTCGTCTGGTCAGCATTGGCCAGACGAAGACTGCAAGAGATTCGGGAGTACGTTGCCTTAGACAAACCTCGAGCCGCTGCCAGATTGGCAACACGTTTGGTCGCGATCACGGAGTTGCTTCCAACCAATCCGCATCTGGGAAGGCCTGGTGCGCAGTCTGGAGTACGCGAGCTGGTAGTTCCAAATACGCCATACATTCTGATTTACCGACTTCAGAAGCGGCGCATCATTGTGAGTACGATCGTCCATGGAGCTCAACGCCGAAGACGTTGAGTCAGAACTTACACCCCGACAGGAAAGGGCTTGGTATGCGGCTCGCCCAAACTGGTGAGGCGATCGAAACGACCTTGAAGCAAGGACATCAGACCGGTGTACCAATATCCAATTACGAAAATGATGAGGAATGGGACGGTAATGTAGTTTTCATTCGAGATCGCGTAGTAAACCGCCGCGGCGAAGTAGGCTCCGATTGCCAATTCGATCCACGGCACCACGCCCAAACGCTTGCGATACTTTCTTGCGGCAACTGATTTTTCACCCTTGGCCTGCACGCGATATTTCGGAGTGCGCTTGAAGGAAGACTGCACTCCAAACAATGCTTCCAAAACGGCGCGAGTGTTCGTCACGGTCAATCCGATACCCAAAGCCATCAAGAAAGGCAGATACAAAAACGTCCTGGGCCAGCGCTTCGGAAATAGCTCTTTCTGCGAAACCAGATAGAACGACGATATCGAAAACGTCGAAGCCATAAACAGCGGCAGATCAATCAGCAACATCTGAAACCATCCCTGATAAAACCGAATGATCATCGCCGGCAGCAGCAACGTCGAAAGCACGACCATGAAGGGATAGCTGATGTTGGCGGTCAGGTGGTACCAGGCCTCAAGCTTGATCCGAAATGGGACATCAGAGCGCATCACGGTGGGCAGAATCTTCTTCGCCGTCTGAATCAAACCCTTCGCCCAACGCGCCTGCTGCGTTTTAAAGGCCGTCATTTCAATGGGAAGTTCTGCCGGACATTCAACATCCTGCAGGTACTTAAATTTCCACCCTTTGAGCTGCGAGCGATAGGAAAGATCTGTGTCTTCGGTGAGCGTATCGTGCTGCCATCCACCGGCATCTTCAATCGCCTGACGCCGCCACATGCCTGCCGTTCCGTTGAAGTTGAAAAAGGCGCGGCTGCGAGAGCGCCCACCGTGCTCGAGGATGAAGTGGCCATCGAGCAAGATGGCTTCAACATTCGTCAGAAACGAATAATCGCGATTCAGATGCGTCCAGCGAGTCTGCACCATTCCGACTTCCGGATCGGCAAAATGATGCACAACTCTCATCAGCCAATCCGGCGGAGGCACGAAATCGGCGTCAAAGATGGCAATGAATTCGCCTTTTGCCGATTTCATGCCCTCCTGCAGGGCACCGGCCTTGAATCCATGCCGGTTCGTGCGATGGAGATACGTGATCGGATGGCCCAGCGCAGCGTACCGCTCCACCACGGCTCGAGCGACTTCGACCGTCTCGTCAGTGGAGTCGTCGAGCACCTGAATCTCAAGCCTCTCCCGCGGATACTCCATCCTGCATATGGCGTCCACAAGTCGATCGATTACGAACTGCTCATTAAAAATCGGGAGCTGGATCGTGACTCGCGGTAACTCGGCAAAATGGCGCTCCGGTTCATCGGCCCGGTTCTTGCGGTGTTTGTAATAAAGGTAAACCAGCACGTAGCGGTGAATGCCGTACGACGCCAGAATTATCAGAACGACGAAATATGGGATTAACAGCGCAAGGTCAAAAGCATTAGGGACATAAAGTCCCTTGAATGTGGTATCCCCAAAATGTGTCTTGAAGTAGTGCGCAAGGCTGTGCGGCGCCAGCACGAGGAATCCCAACAAAGCAGGAAAAAGAACGGACATTCAGACAGGAACCTGACCAAATCATTGTAGCTGAACGGCTTGGCTCGTCCCAGCGAGGGCCGGCAAGTCTTCACCACGTAGATAATTTCCTGCATCCGCTCACGTCTCGGTGCCGTATTGTTTTCCGGAGATCTCTATGGTTCGCTTCCTTCTGATCTGTGCTGCCTTCGGCTGCTGCTCTCTCAACGCGCAAATTCCTCTTACAGCGGATCAAATCATGCAACGCGTCGCCGTGAATCAAGACCGGTCGGAAGAGTTGCGCCGGCAGTATATCTATCGACAGCATGTCCGGGTGACCAGCCGCAAGACGAATGGGAAGCTCATGCAGGACGAGGTGACTGACTACCTGGTGGTTCCAAATGCCGAGGCGTCCATTAAGAAACTCACCGCGTTAACCGGCAAGTACTGGCAGAAAGACAAGTACATCGATTACTCCGGCGAGCAGCCCAACCATGACAGCCTTGACGGCGACCTGGTGAGCGATCTTCGCGATGATCTGGTCAATGAAGATCGGACGAAAGACGGCCTGGCTACGGACCTATTTCCGCTCACGTCGAAACAGCAGGAAAAATATCGTTTCAAAGTTGTAGATCTGGAAACTACAAATGGACGTCCAGCGTACCGAGTTGCGTTTCATCCGAAAGACAGGAGCGAAACAGTTTGGAAAGGCGAAGCGTTGATCGACGGCCAGGAATTCCAGCCGATAACAGTTTTCACGAAACTCGCTCGCCGAGTTCCCTTTTGGGTACGAACTACGCTCGGCACTGACGTGCCGGATCTAGGCTTCAGCGTCAGCTACAAGCGTCAGCCGGATGGAATCTGGTTCCCGGTCTCGTTTGGAACCGAATTCCGCCTCCGTGCCGTCTTCTTCATCAATCGCGAGATCACCGTTTCGTTGCAGAACAGTGATTTTGAAAAGACGCACGTCGATTCGGTGATTCATTATGAAACCTCGAGTATGCATTGAGAGGCATCCCTAGCTGCCCTTCTCCAGCGCCATCAATGTTTCCAGCAGATAGTACTGGCCATAAATCAGCATGCCATCTGCTGGACGCGTTCCGCTCCCGTGCCGCAAGATCCCCGGAGGTGAGCTATCGCCTTGAAAGCTTGGGGTTAAGTATCGGTCAACGAGTGAATGCGTGATCTGCTCCGCTTCGCCCCGATACGACTGAGCTTTCTGCGTGTCCTGCACGAGGGCGGATAGCTGCAGGAATCCGTTTGCGGCAATTGCGGCTGCCGAACTGTCGCGGTTGCGATAGATCACGCCTTCATCGTTGAAGTCATACCAGGGCACGTAATCGTCGGGGAGATTGACCGCGATGAAATCGGCGACTCTTCGTGCGGTCTCCAGCAGCCGTGGATCGTGCGTCTCGCGATATGCGGTCGCGAGCCCATACAGTGCCCAGGCCGTGCCGCGCGACCAGCTTGTTTCCCACGAGAATCCCTGGTGTGTGTGATAGAAGACGCGCTCGCCTGGCTTGGCGTTATTCGAAAATGAGAAGGCTTCGTCGCCATGCGGCGCGCCACCGTGCAAACGAAATTCCTGCCGGTTGTCGCCTGGGTTGTAATGAACGGACTGGATCACCGAGCCGTCGTTGCGCACGAACCACTCGGCGGAGCGCAGCGCATGTTTGAGAGCGGCATCGCGATACTTCGAATCGCCAGTCTCGCGGCTTGCCCACCACAGCAATTGCAGGTTCATCATTGTGTCGATGATGCTGTCGTCGCCGTTCTTCTCCCACGCGGGAATGAGTTGAGTCACAGGGTTGTACATGCTCAGCAGATGATCAGCGGCGCGAATCGCACTTTCGCGCAACTTGGCGTCGTGTGTCACCTGATAACCGGCAACCGAGGAATAGAAGTACAGAAATCCCGTATCGTGGTTCTGATCGTTTTCGGCGCCAGTCATGCGCGACGTCCAGAGCTCGGCCCAGCGGCGATATTTCTCATCGTGCGTGAGTGCATACATCTTCCACAGCTCGCCAGTCCAGAATCCGCCTGTCCAGAAGAAGCCCTTCTGCGATTGCCACTCGCCGGTTTGGTTGTGGCCGTCAGTGAAGAACCCTGCACCGGCGTGGGCATTTACGCTGCCTGGCTGCGCTGCGGTGATGATTGGTTCCCACCTGGCTGCGGTGCGATCGATTTCCTTTTGCAGGAGATCTATAGCCTGCTTGTAAGTGCGCGTGCCGATCGGATGCAGCGTGTCTGAGGGCGCACTCTGGACTTCCGCCGCAGTCGAGAGCAGCTTCACGGTCGCGGGAACTTTCATGCGCGCAGCCATGTCTTTCACGTAGGAAACCAGCTCGTCCTTGCTGGTGATGTTGTCGAGTCCGGCAACTCGTGCAACATACTCGCGCGGCTCCTTTGCTCCGGGAACGGGAATGGGATCATTTGTCCCTTCCTGATCCCACGCCGCAAGTGAATACCAACTCGCCGAGCCATTCTTGAGCGGAAAAGTGCACAGATAGTCCTTGGCGTCCTTGTTGTTCGAAGCGGCGGTCCCCGGCCCCATAATGACAGCGAGTCCCAAATTGGTACCGCGCATGATCGGGGAAACAGCCTTGTTCCCGCCTTCGACGGCCTGCTCTCCCCACATTGCAAGCCAGGCAGGGTCTTCGCCGCTGCCGGATCGCAGCTCGGGAATCCCTTGCTGCTGAGTGAGTCCGGTGGCAAACACGAGATCGCCGGCATTCTGCGAAGTTAGCGTCTGTGTAAAGCCGCGCTCGCCCGCCCATTGTGTTGCGCGGACTTTCACATCGACGCTCTTGCCGGCAACTTTCCAGCCTTCATATGTGAACTCGACGATGGCGCGAACCGGTCCGGTAGAGATGATTCGCCAACTGCGATTCGTCACATCGGAAATGTGCTGCGCGGTTCCGTTCACCCACGCCGCAGGTGCGCCGATTCCCAGCGCGTCGGCAACGAGATAGATGTCCCGGCCGTCCGGCGAGTAATTGTGGTAAACGTAGCCAGGCGTTGCGTAGCGATCGAGCTGCAGCGATGGACGGGGCTTGCCATAGAGATCGATCGCGTTGCGTTGGTCGAAGTACAAACGAAAGGCGTTGCGCTTCGACTCCCATCCCATGCCGTCGATCTTCTTGGTGAACAGCGCATTGGTTTGCGGCTCGTAGTCTCCGCGCAGACGAAAGATGCGATCCGGCGGTCCCCACGTAATGGTCACGATTCGAGTCTGATGCGGCTTCAGATCGATTTGGAACGCGAGTTCATCGGGCTTGAAGTCCCCATCGATATCATCCACCTGCGATGGAAGCTCTGTCGCATGGAGGACAGTTGCATCCTCGGCAACCGTGCTTGCGTCGGTTGCCGCCACGATCTGTGAGCCGGCATAGAAATCCGGCGCAATCTTGCGAAGCTCCGCAACCGAGACAACGATGTCCGCGGCCGGTCGGTTTTGGTCAGTTGGATTAGTGACCGCGAGCTCGACGCATTTCAGGTGGGGTGCGGCAAAAGCGACCGGAACAATAAAGCAAAGGGCGATGCTGATAAGCGCAAATTTAGTTCTCATCTTCGCTGGGCTTACTGACCGAAAAACTTTCGTTAAACACTGTCATCCCTCGGGCCGCCGCGAAACCGATATTAAAGTCGCAATCCAGAGGCGGCCCGGGGGACCTGCTTTTGCTAGTTGTACCGAAAAAGCAGATCCCCCGCGCCCCAACAGCCGGAGTTCTCAAAGCGCGAGTGGTGTCGCTGCGGCGCGAGGGATGACAGTAAGCTTTAGATGATTCGCGCAAAGGTGCATTGCGATTCGCTCTTGAGAGTCTTTCAATTACCCAGCCATCGCAGGCTTGGCTTCTGCTTCCCGCACCTGCTGCACAATCTCGAGGTACTGACGCGCGAGTGCTGTGATCTGCGCTGTCTCTCCACTCTTCAGCGCCGCTGCCAAAACCAGTTCTCCGCCAACGCCTAATGCTGAGGCTCCGGCCCGCAGAAAATCTGCTGCCGTGTTCAAATTCACGCCGCCTGTGGGCACAAGCGGAACCTGCGGTAGCGGTCCGCGCAGGGCTTTCAAATAGGCCGGTCCTCCCACTGCGCTAGCTGGAAAGACTTTCACAAAATCCGCACCCGCTTTCCACGCGGTGATGACTTCAGTCGGCGTAAGCGCACCAGCCATGATCAGCTTGCCCGCATCCTGCGCTGCTTTGATGGTTCCCAAATCGAGACCCGGACTCACAAGGAACTCCGCTCCGGCATCGAAGCATTGTCGTGCCGCCTGCGCGTCGAGCACGGTACCAGCGCCGACGATCACCTCGCTGCCGAGTGTCTTAATGAGCTGCGAGATGGCATCGAGGGCTCCAGGCACCGTCATCGTGACTTCGACGATCGTGATGCCGCCCGCAGCCACCGCCACAGCAGCGGAGATCGCCTGTTTGGCCGAGATGGCGCGCACCACCGGCACAATTCCTACTTCAAGCACCCGCGCGCGAACTTGTTCCCTGGTCATGAATTACTCCGAGTCTATATGCGCCGGCTCCAGTCGCGGCGACAGTAGTTGAATGACGAGCAAAGCGAATAGATAGGCAGATCCGGCGATGAAGAATAGCGTGCGGTAGCTGTGAGTGGCCTCAAGCCGATGCCCCGTAAACCACGCAAGCAGCATTCCGCCAACGGCGCCACCGAATCCACCGAGTCCCACAATTGATGCTACGGCCTGTTTCGGGAACATATCCGAAGCAGTGGTAAAGATGTTGCAGGACCATCCCTGATGAGCTGCAGTCGCGAGGCTGATCAGGCCCACAACCGGCCACAGTCCACCAATGCGCGAGACAAACAACACCGGGAGGACGCATAAAGCGCAAACCAACATCGCCGTTTTGCGCGCGCGATTGATGCTCCATCCCCGCTTGATAAGCGTCCCCGACAACCAACCACCGCCCACACTGCCAATATCAGCAGATACGTAAATGGCGACAAGGGGCGGGCCCAATTGGGTCAAGCTGAGTCCGTGCGTTGCATTCAGATATTTAGGCAGCCAGAAAAGGTAGAACCACCAGATTGGATCCGTCAGAAATTTCCCGAGTATGAATGCCCATGTTTGTCGATGCGGAAGCAAGCGAAGCCAGGCAATCTTGGTTGTTGCTTCAACAGGATCGCTCTGGATGTAGCGGAGTTCATCGGGGGAAAGTCGCGGATGTTCCTGCGGACGACGATAAAAGGTCAGCCAGCAAATCAGCCAGGTTGCACTGAAAAAACCGGTAAACAGGAAAGCCCAGCGCCATCCCCAGTGCGTCGCGATCCAGGGCACTGTAAGTGGCGCAACCACCGCGCCAACATTTGTTCCCGAATTGAAAATTCCCGTCGCTAAAGCGCGTTCTTTCTTGGGAAACCACTCTGCGACTGTCTTGATACCCGCGGGGAAGTTGCCGGATTCGCCAAGGCCCAGCATGGCGCGCGCAAATCCGAAACCGAAGACGGAATTTGCAAGCGCATGCCCCATTGCTGAAAGACTCCAGACGGCGATAGAGCACGCGTATCCAATCCGCGTTCCCAAACGATCAATGAGTCCACCGACAAGGAGAAGCCCGATCGCATACGTGGTCTGGAACGCGACCACGATGTACCCGTACTGAATCTCATTCCAACCAATCGTTCTCTGCAAATAAGGTGCCAGGATTCCCAGCACTTGACGATCCATGTAGTTAATGGTCGTGGCGAAGAAGAGCAGCGCGCAGATGACCCAGCGCAGATTCCCGCCGGCGCGCGCGTGGGCCGCGGCGTCAATGGCAGCAGGAGTGGGAGCGCATCCGGGCTGATCAGTTCGAGTTGAAGTTTGCTGCACGAGGATCCTTAGGTCGGCTACCGGCTTCTGGCTACCGGCTTCTGGCTACCGGCTACCGGCTAAAATTGCA
>CAYNPS010000129.1:0-10178 GCA_964399125.1 uncultured Terriglobales bacterium | reverse complement strand
CTGCGCATTTCTAAGTTGCGCGTTTTCAACACCTAGCAGCCGCCACTTTGGTTTTTCAAATGCTTAAGGGATTGGCAACGAAAGAGGCAGCATACTTTGAGACCTTTGGTCTTTCACCTTGGAAAGCTTCTACACTTTTGCCCGGTCGCAGTGATGCGCTCCGGCGCCTTGCGTCTCCTGCCCTGAACGGTTCCCTCCACTTTGCCTCTTGAAACAAGCCCTCAATTGAGGGCTTTTTTCTTTCATGGCAGTCGGCACTCGGCATTCGGCTGAAAGCACCATCAAATCCCACACGCATGAACGACCAGCGAAATCCGCAGATCGCGGTAAAGAGGATAAAAGTAAAAACAACTATGAACAGCGAGAGAAATGCTCCCTAGGTTGTACTCAAGACCCTTCTCACATATGGGCACTCCCGGGAGCGAAGGATGTACCCACTTCGCCTTGAGATTTTGCCTTTGCTCTTGTCTTTAGCCAATTGCCAATTTCCGAGCGCTGATTGCTGAGTGCTGATTGCTGAGTGCTGGTGTTATCATTTCTGTTTCCCCACAGCGCAGAATGGCATCTATTTATGTTTCTGTCTGACTGGGGGTAGCTGAGAATGCAGGTAACTATGGAAAAGAAGCGGCTGGAACAATTCAGGAAGCAGCTTGAGCAGAGACAACAGGAGCTGCGTCGCGTGGTCTCTCGCACGCAGGAAGATGGCCGAATTGCCGATGCTGAAGCCGCGCAGGATATCGCCGATCGCGCCGCAAATTCCTATACGAAAGAATTTCTTTTTGCTCAGAGCAACAACGATCGCCAACTCCTAAGCATGGTCGAGAGCGCTCTCGGTCGCATTCGCGAGGGCAGTTTCGGCGAATGCATCAACTGCGGAAATGAGATCAATCCTAAACGCCTCGAAGCAGTCCCATGGACGCGCTACTGCATCGATTGCCAGGAAAAGATGGAAAAAGGAATGCTGGAGGAATCCAGAACCTAGGCTTCTTTGTCTTGTAAAGCGGCCGTGAATGGCCGCTTTTTCTTTTGCTCAAACTAAAAAGGGGAAAGTCTCGCTTGGCACTGAGATTGTGGTATGTTCATCCACATCCCCACCATACGCCTGCTCCTATGCGCTTGTTTGAACGCGAAATTCACAAGCCGAAACTGCGTTTGCCGAGTCCTGCTGTTGTGCCGGACCGCAAGGATCTAAGCGTGTCGGCCCTGTATCGGGGTTCGCGGCTCGGTGGTGACTACTTCGACTTTGTCCCGATTAATGGGAACCGGATGCTGTTTCTTCTCTCCGATGTTGCCGGGCAACGGGATGAGGCAATGCACATCGCCGCATCTCTCCAGGACGTCCTCGCAGACCGCGCTCCTACCCTGCTCGAAGACGGAGACGCGAATGTCTCGGAAGGAGTCACCGAACTTGCATTGGAGCTCAATCGGACTGTGATACAAACAGCCGGAGGTGTGCGACCGGCTCCTACCTTTCTTGGATGTCTTGATGAGCAATTCGGGCTTCTCCACTACGTCAACGCCGGGCATACTCCCGCACTTGTGCGCAGCAGCAGTGAGACCGTTCTACTCGATTCGACCGGATTGCCGTTCGGACTCTTTTCCCACGCAACGCACGATGCTGCCGTATCCGTGGTAGCGCCGGGATCCTCGATCGTGCTGGTCTCCAAAGGCATGATAGAAGCAAGCGCAGGCAAAAGGGAGTTTGGCGCAGTAGGAGTGCGGGAAATTCTGGAACGCCGCGAATTCCTCTCCGCACAGCAACTATGTCATGATGTGCTGGAGAGTGCCGTCCGATTCTCCGAGCAGCCTTCCCGATTTGGCCCGCAATTTTCTATCGCCGGATTTCGCAACCATCACGAGCCTAACGATATGACAATCGTCTGCCTCATGCGCGTGATCCCGCAGGCCGCGGCGGCCTCCGCCTAAGCCATATCGCTTTCAGCTTTGAGCATCCATTTGCGAGTATGATGTGTGCCCTGGAATCTACTCGCATCACCGCAGGTGACCATGAAACGCACGCTACTGTTTTTGGTTTGCGCTGTATTAATTGCTGTGGGATGTAAAGTCAGCCGCCCCGGATCGGTCGAAAACAAGGTCATGACCGAAGTGAAGCAGAAGGTCACCATCGGCGGCAAAGACGACCAGAATCCTATCCCCGACAATCAGGTAAACATCGATGAAGGAAGGGAACACTTCGGACATCACTGCCAGATTTGTCATGGACTCGACGGTCAGAATACCGGCGTTCCCTTCGCACAGCAGATGTCGCCGCCTGTAGCCGACCTGAAGTCGAAAGACGTCCAGGATTACACAGACGGCCAACTGCACTGGATCATCGTGAACGGAATCAATCCGTCAGGCATGCCGGCCTGGAAGGGAATTCTGGAAGACGACGAGATGTGGAAAATCGTTCGCTACCTCCGCCATCTTCCCGAAAAAGGAAGCCTCGGAACTCCCGAGGTGTTCAAAGAAGAACAAGAAGAGCACCAGGAGATGAAGTCCGGCGGCCATCAGCATCAGCATGCCGGGGACGCCCACCATCACTAGGCCACGCTCTGTCCCCCTCTCTGCGATATAGTGGGGAAGATCTAGGAGGACAGCGACATCGATCGCGTAAACATTGCTGTTGTGGGTTCCGGCTATGTCGGTTTAGTTGCCGCGGCTTGCTTTGCCGAGCTGGGACATGAAGTAATTTGTGTTGATAACGACGAGCAGAAACTCGCCGCTCTCAAACGTGGCGAGACACCAATCCACGAGCAGTACCTTCCTGAGCTCCTCGCACGCCATCGCGGCCACCGGCTGCAGTTCTCTTCGGACCTGCAGGAAGCTGTGCGCACCAGCGCTGCCATTTTCATCGCCGTGGGTACTCCGCCACTCGACAGTGGGGATGCCGATCTCTCTTACGTCGAAGCTGTCGCGCGGGAGATCGCTCGATCGCTGAATGGGTACAAGGTAATCGTCGAGAAGAGCACTGTACCTGTCTATACAAATCAATGGGTGCGCCGCGTGATGCAACTGGCCGGAGCTGATGCGGCCGATTTCGATGTTGTTTCTAATCCTGAATTCTTGCGCGAAGGCACCGCCGTGTCGGATTTCCTGTATCCAGACCGGATCGTTATCGGCTCCGATTCCGAGCGCGCGGTTGAGTTAGTTCGCAAAATCTATGCGCCTCTGGGTAACGGCAGCTACTATCAAGGACCGGCCGTGGTGCCGGCGCCTGCGGCGGCTCAGGTCCCAACCCGCGTGCTCGTCACGAGCGCCAAGAGCGCCGAGCTCATTAAACATGCTTCAAACGCATTTCTCGCCCTCAAGATTTCTTTCATTAATGCCGTCGCGAATGTTTGCGAGGCCGTTCATGCGGACATTGAGGAAGTTGCGCGCGGCATCGGATCGGATTCCCGAATTGGAAACCGGTTTCTGCGTGCCGGGATCGGTTATGGCGGATCATGCTTTCCGAAAGATGTTGCGGCATTTCGCGCCGTGGCTCGGGAGTGCGGCTATGAGTTCCCGATGCTGGACGAAATCGTCCGTGTCAACGAGGATCAGCGCAAGCGTTTCCTGAAGAAGGTCCGCACCGCACTCTGGACTTTGCGCGGCAAGCGTCTTGCCGTACTGGGTCTTGCTTACAAGGGCGGGACTGACGATGTTCGCGAGTCGCCGGCGATTGAAATTGTTCGCGCCCTTCTTCATGAACAATGTTCGGTTGTGGCATACGATCCAGCCGCAACGGAGCGTGCGCAGCAAATGCTTGAGGGAGATATAACTTACGCTGCCGATCCGTACGAAGCCGCTACCGGCGCCGACGCTTTGATTATTCTGACGGACTGGGAAGAGTTCGGGGCGCTCGATCTGGATCGCGTCAAGGCCTTATTGCGGTATCCCATCGTCGTGGATGGGCGCAATCTCTATAGCCGGGAAACCATGCAGAAGCACGGATTTCTGTATGTCAGCATGGGCCGTCCGGCAGCCGAACTGGAGAAGCACACCGGTTCCACTTTGAAACTGAATGCCCGTTCGGAATCCTGAATGATAAACTCGCAATCGCGAAAACCTCTGCTCTGCATGGTAACCGGAGCCGCCGGTTTTCTAGGCTCCCACTTGTGCGATGCTTTGGTAGCCGAGGGTCACACTATTCTGGCAGTCGACAACCTCCTGACTGGAAATCTCCGCAACCTCGAACATCTAAAGAGCGAACCTAAATTCACTTTCCTGCAGCAAGACATCTGCAAACCCTTCCATGCGGGACCCGTCGACTACATCTTCGATTTCGCCTCGCCTGCGAGTCCAGTGGATTACATGGAGCACGGAGTGGAAACGCTGCAAGTCGGATCCCTTGGCGTCTTCAATCTTTTGGAATTGGCGCGGAAGCACCGGGCGAGATTCTTTCTGGCGTCAACTTCAGAGTGCTACGGCGATCCTTTGGAGCATCCGCAGAAAGAAACATACTGGGGACATGTGAATCCCATCGGCCCGCGGTCGGTATATGACGAGTCCAAACGATTTGCCGAAGCCACCACCACTGCCTACCGCCGCTATCACAAAGTCGATGTGCGGATCGTGCGCATCTTCAATACCTACGGTCCGCGACTGCAGATGAACGACGGCCGGGTGATCTCGAATTTTATGAAGCAGGCGTTGCGCGGAGAAGATCTCACAGTCTATGGGGACGGAAACCAGACACGCAGCTTTTGTTATGTTAGCGATGAGATCGAAGGCATCCTGAAGCTCGCATGGTCAAGCGAGCAGGAGCCGACGAATATCGGAAATCCCGGGGAATTCACCATTCTGGAGTGCGCCCACGAAGTGCTGCGCGTAACGAATTCCAAAAGCGGAATTAGATATCTTCCGCTCCCGCAAGATGATCCGAAACAGCGACGTCCTGACATCACAAAGGCACGCAAGCTCCTCGGATGGGAGCCGAGAATTGATTTGGCCACAGGCCTGCGCTTGTCGCTTGATTATTTCCGTGCGGAAGTGGAAGCGGAGCGCACGCCCAGCGCACAATAGCTTATGCAATCCCCGCGACACGATCTGCAATCCCTTGCTGCTCGCGTGCTCAAGGACGCCCCGGCAGAGGAAGCAGTCGTTCTCGCCTGGCCGCTCGCCTGTGGCTCGGCAGTGGCCGAGCGAACGCTGGCAGTTGTATTCCAGAATGGAACGCTTCGCGTGCGAGTTCCGGATCCAGGCTGGCAGTCGCAGCTTGAGGACTTCTCGCCACAATACAAGGCGAAGATTTCGCAATTGACTGGGATCAACGTAGAGCGGATCCGCTACGAATTAGGACGATGAAGATCACTCAGAAAGATGTTGAATACGTCGCTGCGCTCGCCAATCTCCAGCTTTCTGCGGCCGAGCGCCAGCGCATGGAGAAAGATCTAAATTCCATCCTGGATTACATCGACATGCTCTCTGAGGTTGACACCAGCAATGTCGAACCGATGGCGCAGGTGCAGAGCGTTTCCGCAAATGGGAACTCTACTGATCCATTGCGCGATGACCAGCCACGGCCGTCTCTGGCACGAGAAGTTGTGCTCAAGAGTGCACCGCAGACCGACGGCTCATTCTTCCGTGTTCCTAAGGTGATTGAACGCTAGTCCATGGCTCAAGATTTCGATTTGAATCTGCTCACGATTAGCTCTGCCCGCACTGCAATGCAGGAGCGCCAGACGACTGCTGTTGCTCTGGTCGACAAGTTCTACAAAAAGATTGAAGCCGAAGACCGTCAACCAGGTCAGGTAAACGCGTATCTCACCCTTACTCGCGAACGGGCGCTGGCTCAGGCGCAGAAACTCGACAAGATTGCAGATGCCGGCGACCCTCTTCCACCGCTCGGAGGCGTTCCAATTGCTGTGAAAGACGTAATGATCACCTCGGGCGTGCGCACAACTGCAGGATCGAAGATCCTTGGCGAATACATTCCCCCGTATACCGCAACGGCTGTTTTGCGCCTGGAAGAGGCGGGAGCAATCATTTTGGGAAAACTCAATTGCGACGAGTTTGCTATGGGCTCTTCGAATGAGAACTCTGCCTGGGGACCGGTGCGCAACCCTCGCGATCTGAGTCGTGTGCCGGGAGGATCCAGTGGCGGTTCTGCCGCATCGGTTGCGGCAGGAACAGCGGTCGCGAGCCTGGGATCGGATACAGGCGGCTCGATTCGCCAGCCCGCAGCATTCTGCGGCGTCGTCGGTCTTATGCCCACGTATGGACGCATTTCCCGATTTGGGCTGATTGCCTTCGGCTCATCCTTGGACCATATTGGCCCGCTAACCAAGTCTGCGAAGGATTCGGCGATTCTTCTGCGCCATATGGCGGGGCGCGATCCGATGGACACAACTTCGTCGAACGCTCGTGTTCCCAATTACGAGCAGGAGATCGGCCAGCCCGTTCGCGGTCTGCGCATCGGAGTTCCGAAAGAGTACTTTCCGGCGGAGCTGGATTCCTCGGTCGGTGCCGCCGTGCAGAGCGGGATCGACCTGCTGTCGAAAGCTGGATGCGAGGTCAAATCGATCTCTCTTCCACACACGAAATACGCCATTCCCGCTTACTACATCATTGCCACCGCGGAGGCATCGTCGAATCTGGCCCGCTACGATGGAGTTCGCTATGGATATCGTTCCCGCAATGGCAAAGCACTTTCGGAGATGTACCGGCTCAGTCGCGATGAAGCTTTTGGCCCTGAAGTGAAGCGCCGGATCATGCTCGGCACTTACGCGCTCAGCGCCGGCTACTACGATGCGTATTATTTGAAGGCCCAGAAGGTACGCGCTCTGATTGCCCGTGATTTTATGGAAGCATTCAAGGAAGTAGACGCCATCGTAACGCCCACAACCCCGACTCCAGCGTTCAAGCTCGGGGAGAAATCCGACGATCCGCTGGCGATGTACTTGGCCGATATTTTCACCGTGACGGCATCGCTTGCGGGAATTCCGGGCATTTCCATTCCATGTGGTGAGTCTAGGGATGGTCTGCCGATCGGAATGCAGATCCTCGGCCGCCACTTCGAAGAGGGCATGATCCTACGCCTTGCGCACGCGTTCGAACACGCTCGAGCTACGCCGAATAGGTCAGAGTAACGAAGCGAGCTGTAGGGCATCTTATTTCACAGCAGGTTTCATATGTCGGAAACAAAGATTCACAAGAGCGACGCTGAGTGGCGTTCGCAATTGACCGATGAACAGTTTCGCGTCACTCGACAGCGCGGAACTGAGCCTCCGTTCACCGGAAAATACAATTCGGAGAAACGACCCGGAACCTACGTGTGTGTTTGCTGCGGCCAGGAGCTGTTCAGCTCCGCCGCCAAGTACGAATCGGGTAGCGGATGGCCGAGCTTCTACCAGCCGATTCGCGAAAGCAGCGTCGCAACGAAAAAGGACAACGAGTACGGGATGCGACGCGTTGAAGTCCTTTGCAGCCGTTGTGACGCCCATCTGGGCCATGTCTTTCCTGATGGACCACGTCCGACAGGACTGCGATACTGCATGAACTCCGCCTCGTTGGAGCTGAAGCCAAAAAGTTAGCCGAGACGGCCCGGGGACACAGGATAATTTGCCAGCTATCTTTAGGAGATAACGGATCTGTCGAACTGATCTGAACTTCAGAGGACTGCATGCGATCGAAGGTGAAGACTTCCGGAGAGCGGGGAAGTTCCAGGCACAAAGCTCCAAAACGGCGAAAGCGACCTAGTCCTGGAGCACAAATGCGCTCGATTCGCGAACAGCATGATCTCACTCTCCGCGATGTGGAATATCAAAGTTGGCGTATTGCTCGCGAGCTTGGAAGCCGGGTCTTTGAAATTCCGTTTTCCCGATTGCATGACATTGAGGCAAAAAATCTTGTCCCTAACATCTTCCGCATTCACTCACTCAGTCGAATTTATGAAATGAAGCCCGAACGCATCCTCGAGATCTACGGAATTCCGCGGCGGTAGTGCAATTTGGAAGAGATAGAGAACACCATTGCTACAAGGAACGACAGAGACGAGAAGACGGTATTTCGCTTCACGAGCGGCCTCACGTGGCAATAACTGACAGCTTGGAGCAGCGGGAGATAACCGTTCTGAATTGGCTCTTGAGGAGGAGACCTGCCAAGCCAGAATAGAGTGCAGAAAGGGCAGATCAGAGCTAAAGCAGAGTCGATGTAATTGTGCGTGGGACCAGCGGCGCAGTCAACAATAATCTGCTGTCATTCCCATTAATTCCGAAAAATTCCATCCTTGACGAGACTCGAAGGCTGTTCGCCGTTGGGCTCGAAACGTTCCGGCTAGTTACTACGAAATCTCCTGGTTACTGCGCGAGCGCCTATTGCTGGCATTCGACAACAGAACCACCCTTCGCGCAATGGAACCACTCCATTTCCTATTGCGTACTCTTCCGCGAGTTAGCCCACGCCGCTCACGAAAGGTAAACCTATGCGCAAATCGACGAATTCCAGCTGGAAATGGGGCGCTCAGTTACTGCTCGCGCTTTGCGTTGCCCTAGTTCTGGAGATGACCGGTTGTGTGGTCGGCCAGCATGTCGAGGCGGAAGAAGATTTTCGTCAGCAGGCGCCAATCACTCTTGGCGCATCGATTACCGTCGAGAATGGGCGAGGCGACCTCCGTTTCGAAGGGTCGGATAATCCCGAGGTTTCGGTGGAAGCGCATAAGTATTTCGAGGGCAGCGAGTTCGACCGTGACCGTTGGATGCGCGATACGAAAATTCGCTTCGAGGGCGACGAGCATCACCGATTCATTAAGGTGGAATATCCCATAGGTTTTCATTGGGGATTTCTGAACGGGAATCACGGAGTGAACTTGATCGTCCGTGTTCCGCATCAGGTGAACGCCGTTCTGAAGGATGATCGCGGTCACGTGCGGGTCGACGGCATTGCCGGAAAACTCGATATCAGTAGCGATCGCGGTGACGTTGATATCAACGATCTCGACGGTGAGCTGCGTGTCCGGGGTAGCCGTGGCAATCTGAACGTGCACGAGTCGTCAATTCGAGATGGAATGAGGGTCACGCTCGATCGTGGCTCGATCGACATACGCTTGAAACAGTTTGCCGGCAACAGCGATCTGCAGGTCTCGCGCGGAAACCTCACCATCGCCATTCCGCAAAATTCCGCTTTCACACTCGACGCGGAGCGCTCGCGGCGCAGCAGTTTCCATACCGATTTCGGTGTTCTCGCCCGCGGCGGCTTTAACGGCGATCACATCTCTGGCGAAGTAAACGGAGGCGGCCCAACGCTCCGACTCCGAGCAGATCGCGGAACCGTGTGGCTGCGCGCTGCATTGCAGTGACGGTTTCGCTGGGTTCGATTCGAAGATGAATCGACGACGAGAACGCGCAACAGTCCAGAATCGGAAGGTTATTCCGGATGCCTTCGATGAGCGATCTTGATTACCAGAATGGGAAGAATCAGCAGCAAAGTGGCGGCATTGGCCAGAATGATTGGCATGGAGGGAAGCAGCAGGCCGTAGATGAGCCATAGAGTCACTCCGCAGATGAAACAGGCGAGCCACACGCCGGACATATCCTTTGTGCGCCGTGTGCGGATTGTTTTCAGAAGCTGCGGAACGAATGAGAGCATGGTGAAGGTCCCGGCCGCCAGTCCAATTATGGTGAAGTAGGCAGGATTATGCGCGCTCACGAAGTCAGCGTAGCAGAGGGAGGCACAGCTTTTTCATCACGGAGACACTGAGACACGGAGTTCTTTCTTTTTGTCATTCCGACGTACGGTTGGTGGGGGAATCCCAATAGACTCTTTTCATGCTTTTGGATCGACAAATGCCCGCAAGTTAACGCTCACTCAGTGAAGAACGAAGAAGAGGTCAGGAACCCAGCAGCATTCCCGTCGATAGCGATTCCTCACCGCAAGAGCAGCGGTTCGGAATGACATAAAGATGGAACTCCGTGTCTCAGTGTCTCCGTGGTGAAAAGGAAGTCAGTGTTCGTGACCGTGGTGGTGAGCTTCTTCCATTGAGACCGGCATTACGCAACCATGGGCGATGTCGCACTTTTCGTGTTCAAACTGAATGGTCGTGTGATGGATGTGGAAGCCGTCGGCCAGGCGCTCTCTCACTTCGCGCAGAATGATCTCGCTCTCTGAGGGCGGAATGTCGGCGATGGCGATGTGGCACGACAGCGCGTGCATCTCTGAGCCGATGCTCCAGACGTGGAGATCGTGAACGTCGCGCA
>CAYNPS010000128.1:7068-10290 GCA_964399125.1 uncultured Terriglobales bacterium | reverse complement strand
TGCCGATGTCGAGCGGCTCGCGCGAGAGATTCGCGACGCGAAACTCAAGATTCGTGCAAACTGCGCAGCGCGCACGCACGAAAATGACATCCGTCCCATCGCGGAGATCCAGCAGAAGGTTGGCATTCCGATTGAGGCGGCGACGTTCATCGGCTCAAGCCCAATTCGCCGCTACGCGGAAGATTGGACCGACGACTTCTTGCTGCAAACTACCGAAAAGGCCGTCAAGTTCGCGCGCTCAATCGGCCTCGAGGTCATGTACGTGACCGAGGACACCACGCGCTGCGATCCGGAAACCATCAAGCGTCTCTACAAGACGGCAATTGAGTGTGGCGCACGTGCCATCGTCGTCTGCGACACTTGCGGACATGTGACGCCTTCTGGAGTAGCAGCCCTGATTCGCTTCGTAATTGACGAGGTTGTAAAGCCCAGCGGCGAGAGGATTCGCGTCGATTGGCATGGACACTGCGACCGTGGTCTCGCCGTTGCAAATTCACTTGCTGCGCTAGCGGCGGGTGCGGAATGCGTCCATGCCTGCGCCATCGGCATTGGCGAACGTGTTGGCAACACGCAAATGGACCAGATGCTGGTGAACCTCAAGCTGATGGGCATCGAGCCTTGGGCTCATCAGGATTTGACTGCGCTCAAGGAATACTGCGAAACGGTCTCGCGCGCTACCGGAGTTCCGATTCCGAAAAACTATCCCGTAATGGGAGATGATGCATTTCGCACTGCGACCGGCGTACACGCAGCGGCAGTGATTAAGGCCTTTCGCAAGAATGATGTCGAGCTGGCGAATACCGTGTACTCCGGAGTGCCATCTCACTATTTCGGCATGGAGCAGGTCATCGAGATCGGTCCCATGTCGGGAAAATCGAATGTGATCTTCTGGCTCGAGCGCAAGGGGTTGCCAACAGACGACGACACCGTCGACCGCATTTTCCAGAAAGCCAAGCAATCGAACCGCACGCTGCTCGATCGGGAGATTCTCGACTGCATTCCCAAAAGCAAGCGTCCAACGGTGGCCACGGCTGACTGATCCCATGAACCCTCCTGGCCGCACCACCGAAGAAATCACCGTTCCTCAGCAAATCGCGCTGCTCGCTTCGATGCGCGCAGTCCACGCAGCCTTTTCCTGGTTTCAGATTCACGAGAACGAGCTGCGCAACATGCAGCTTGAAGTTTCCCGCATTCCGGCCCCCCCATTCGAAGAAGCCAAGCGCGCGAAATGGCTCCGCGAGAAATTTTCGGCGGTTGGTTTGGAGCAGGTCGAGATTGACGAGATCGGAAATGTCGTGGGTGTTTTTCCCGGACTGGATCGCGAGCTCCCTGTAACGGCCATCGGCGCGCATTTGGATACCGTATTTCCTCCGGAGACAGAAATTGAGATTCATGAAGAACGCGACCGCATCTGTGGTCCGGGAGTAAGCGACAACGCAGCCGGGCTGGTCGCCCTGTTGGCGGTCCCGATGGCAATGCGCGAAGCGAAAATTCGACCCGAATGCGACATCCTGTTCATCGGCAATGTCGGCGAGGAAGGCGAGGGCGACCTGCGTGGAATCCGCCACATCTTCGAGAAGTCGCGCTGGAAAGATCGAATCGACGAAACCATCATCATCGATGGTAGCGGGACAGATTCAATTATTGGCCAGGCACTCGGGAGTCGTCGCTTCGAAGTAATCGTCCGCGGACCGGGAGGTCACTCTTGGAGTGACTTTGGCCAGCCGAACCCGATCGTTGCTGTGTCACGCATCGTGTCGCGCTTCAGTCAGACGCCTCTGCCGCCTTCGCCAAAGACGACGTTCAACTTCGGCGTGATCAGTGGCGGGACCTCTGTGAACTCGATTCCCGAAACAGCACAAGTCAGCATCGACCTCCGTTCGGTTTCGGCCGAGGAGCTGCAGCGGCTCGAAGACGAGCTGCGCGGGGTGATCCAAACCGAAATCCCCGCTCGAGCCCGTGATGGCGGTCCACCGAAGCTCACCTGCGAATTGAAGAAGATCGGAGATCGCCCAGCGGGGGAGCTGCCTCACGACTCGCATCTGCTCGAGGTCTTCCGCGCCGTGGATGCGCACCTCGGCATTGCTTCGCAACTGCGCCGCGCTTCGACCGATGCGAATATTCCCATCTCGATGGGCTTGGAAGCAGTAACCGTAGGTGCGGGAGGAACCGGCGGCGGAGCGCACACTTTGCGGGAATGGTTCGATCCCGCCGGACGCTCACTAGCACTGAAGCGAATTCTGCTGGCGGTGCTGGCACTCGCAGGGATTGAATAGCCAACGTGGAGCCGGCCGCCCTCGGCCGGGTTTCTCTCTTATTTGTCATTCCGAGCGGATGCTCACGCGCCGTTCGCGTGAGCCGGAGAGAGGAATCTCTATCAACTAGAAGACACTCGCCTGACATTTTTGAAATCCGAAGGGATTCCTCACGTCAAAAGCGGCGTTCGGAATGACAAATCAAAACCAACACCCGGGCGAGGGCGCCGGTTCCACGTTGGCGTATGTTACTTTCAATTGCGTTCTTGCCACCGCTCATGAAATCGACTGCGCTGCTCGTGCTCCTGCTTTTGGTGTCTTCAACTTCCAACTCTCAAACCGCCGACGTGATCTTCACCCACGGCGACATCTACACCGGCGGCCATTTCTCCACGCCGGGAGATGCGTTCACCGCAACAGATGGCCCGCGCGCCAGCGCGATCGCTGTCAGCGGAGGAAAGATCATCGCGATCGGCAGCGATGAAGTGCTTTCCCATCGCGGACCGAAGACGCAAATCGTCGATCTAGGCGGACACTTCGTGATGCCTGGATTCAACGACGCACATTGCCATCTCGCTGAAGGCGGGCGGGCGAAGCTGGAAGTTGATCTAGTCGGAACAAAATCCGTAGAAGAAATGAAGGATCGTATTGCCGCACGTACAAGGACCGCTGCTCCGGGTGAGTGGATCATCGGACGCGGCTGGGATCACACACTCTGGCAATCGCAACAGCTTCCGACGAAGCAGGACCTCGATGCAGTCACCAATGGACATCCGGCGTTCTTCGTCCGCATCGACGGACACATCGCGGTCGCCAACTCGGCTGCATTTAAGATCGCAGGTCTAAATCGGAACTCGAAGGACTTGCCCGGCGGACATGCCGACCGTGACGCTCAAGGTGAGCTGACCGGTATCGTTCGTGAGCGCACAAAGGATGCCTTTTACCAAGTAATTCCGCCGCCTTCTCC
>CAYNPS010000128.1:5096-6968 GCA_964399125.1 uncultured Terriglobales bacterium | reverse complement strand
TCCTACGCGTGGTCAACGTTCCTCAAGACCACAGGACACCTCGCCTTCGGCACCGACTATCCAGTGGAGCCCATCACTCCATTTCGGGGTCTCTATGCGGCTGTGACTCGCATGAATGAGGCAGGAACGAAGTCGTACTATCCCGAGGAGAAGCTCAACATTCATCAGGCGATCTATGCATACACCTGGGGTTCGGCGTATGGAGAATTTGAGGACAAGACGAAAGGCATTCTGGCTCCTGGGTATCTGGCGGATTTCGTGGTTCTCGATCGCGACATCACGCGCGTCGTTCCTCCGCAGATTCTGGGAACCAAGGTGCTGCGCACGGTTGTCGGGGGAAGAACAGTGTACGAAGCGAAGTAGTCTATCAAAGACAAAGACGCTCCAGCCGACGTTTAGTCTCGGAGTGACGTCTGTGCCGACGATTAGCCGTTACGTTTGTTATTGACAATTTCCCATTTTGGGGTAGCATGGATTTACGATGCTGGCGAATGAAACGCGAACCATCTCCGGGCAGGATTCGTTGAGTGGGACGACTTTTCGGCCCTGTGCAGATTTCAAATGCGCATCGTACGCACTTCATCGTACGCATCTCCAACCCTTCCTCAATCCAGCCCTGCATGGGTAACCCTGTGAGAAACGGTGGGTAACGCTGTGGAAATTTCAGGGTAACCCTGCGCTGTGGTAGGGTTGAGATTGAATCGTAGTATTTTCCTTAAACCCTTGATTTTAGGGAACTAGTCTGGAAATAGTCGTTCGAGATTAACTGCTCGCAACCCATCGACGTTTTGCTGCACATCGATCCTCAGTGCCTGAAATCGTACTAATAAGCATCTCCGGGAAGGACCATCCGGGACTCACCAGCGCTTTCGCCCATGTACTCACGCAGTCGGGCGCCATGCTGTTGGACATCGGACAGGCAGTCATCCATGACGCTCTCGCTCTCGGCATAATGGTTCAACTCCCAGATTGTGCTGAAGCGAGTATTCGGCAAGCAATCGATCAGCGCGCAAGGGAACTGGGCGTTGTCGCTCACGTCGCACCGATTTCGTCCGAGCAGTATCGACAGTGGGTAAACAAGCAGCACAAACAGCGCTTCACGATCACCGTGCTCGCAGAGCAGCTCCGAGCCGAAGATCTAGCGGCGATTGCCGACGTGTTTGCCGCTCGCGAAGTGAACATCGACACTATGGACCGACTCTCCTCGCGCGGTGCGGCGCTCGATGTCGAACCCCGGATGTGTATCGAGTTCAACGTTTCCGGCAGTGGAATTGACGCCCCAGAGCTCCGCCGCGCACTGCTCCTGCTCGCTGATCAGGCGGGGTTCGACGTTGCGGTGCAGCAGGATTCGATCTTCCGCCGCAACCGCCGGCTCGTCGCCTTTGACATGGACTCCACGCTCATCCAGATGGAGGTGATTGACGAGCTGGCGCGGCTCGCTAACGTCGGCGAGAACGTCGCTGCGGTTACCGCTGCTGCAATGCGAGGCGAACTGGACTTCGAAAGCAGCCTGCGCCGACGCTTAGCGCTGCTGAAGGGCTTACCCCAGGCAGCTATCAATGATGTAGCCAACCGTCTGCCAATCACGGCTGGAGCGCATCGTCTTTTGCGGACGCTCAAGTTGCTTGGGTACAAGACGGCTATCATCTCCGGCGGCTTTCGTTGCTTCGCCGAACGCCTTCAACGAGAGCTCGGGTTTGATTTCGTCTGTGCCAATGATTTGGCCGTGCGTAATGGAGTAATTACGGGTGAAGCAGTCGGACAGATCATCACGGCTCGTCGTAAAGCCGAAGCCCTTCAGGAAATCGCCGCCGCGGAGGGTCTCTCAATGGAGCAGACGATCGCGGTTGGAGATGGAGCGAACGATTTGCC
>CAYNPS010000128.1:0-4996 GCA_964399125.1 uncultured Terriglobales bacterium | reverse complement strand
ACAACCTCCGCCATGATGAGTCCGGCAATGAGTGAGCAGAAAATCAACAGCCCTTTGATGGTGATGCGCACCGCAGGTTCTCCCTGCAAGCGCACAGTGCAATTCCTTATCCAGAGAGGAGCGACGACAAAACAGGCCTAAATCCCGCAAAATCCCCGCGATTTCCGGGGCTTGAGCCAACACCGATCGAGGAGCGTGTGCAAAACGCTGCAGCCAAACACACACAGTTTTCACGCATGTCTTTCGATGCGACGACCTGCTTAAGAGCGGCTGCGCTCAGCCAATCGCGAAATCATGAAATCGGGAAATCACGAAATCCTATCGCCGGTTTCCCAAATTGGCGATTCCGCAATAGACCGATCCGCTGGTCGCGACTACCTGCGGCACCCACCAGAGCTTACGCAGGACCATATGATTGCTGCGCATGAGCTTTGCGGAAAAATAGTCCACCGCAAAGGGCGTGGCCTGGAGGGCTGGATACAACGTAGCCGAATGCGCAAACGGACGAACCAGCGGATCGAGTTCGCGTCCGCCTTGCTGAAGTACCTGGCGAGTAGACCAAGCGTCTAGGAGTGCGGCTCCGTGTTCGGCGGCCATGAGGGAATAGAACGCTTCCCGCCGCCGCAACGAAATTTCGGGCTTCCGTGGCGTGGGAGTCGAGACCGCCGGGCGAATCAGAGAATCCTGCTCGAGTGTGGGAGGCACCAGCGATTCCGGAGCGGCTCCGTTGCTCGCCAGCAAAACCCGAGTCTGAGGGGTTTGGGGTTCAACGGGCGCGACAGCCGAAGATCGCTCCACCTGCCCGAAAGCAAACGGGCTGGCTAAGAGCAGGACGAAGGAGAGGCGCTGTTTGGGGCTCATTGGCACCAAAGTGTATGGCCATATTGTCCTTGTGGACAGTGTTCTTTAGTAACGTGCATCACCTAAGTAACGCGGTCGGGCAGGAGTGGACGAAGTGGCCGGGGTGGACGAGGTGGACAGCGGATCGACGCGCATGCGGAGCAATTTATAAAACTCAAACGACTTAGATGTCGCCGCCTGCGTTGTAAAGATCGCGAGTAAGCGTGTGTTATTATTCCGGCGCTTTCAGGAGGATTCCTATGCTGCAGGGATTTAAGAAATTTCTTTTCCGCGGAAATGTAGTCGATCTCGCAGTTGCGGTTGTAATCGGCGCGGCTTTCGGAGCAGTGATCACCGCGCTTGTTACGGATATCTTTACACCCCTGATTGCAGCCATAGGCGGCAAGCCCGATTTCTCAAACCTAAGCGTAACCATTAACAACAGCAAGATCATGTACGGGGCATTTCTCAACGCTGTAATTGCCTTTGTCATGATTGCCGCTGCTGTGTACTTCTTCATTGTCGCTCCGATGAACGCCTGGAACGAACGCCGCAACAAAGGAGAAGCTCCGCCCGACCCGACCACGAAGAAATGCCCAGAGTGCCTGAGCGAGATTCCCATCGCAGCACGCAGATGCGCGTTCTGCACATCAACACTCTCGGGGGCCTCAGTCGCTGCAAGGTAATGCTTGCAGAGCTCTGAGACCAAAACAAAACCGCCGTCGATATGACGGCGGTTTAGCCAACAATACGCTGGAATCAACCGTTGTGAAGTTCGAAAGCACTGGCCGGAAGCCAGCAGCTAGTGGCCAGCAGCCTGTTATGCCTTTTGACTCGCGATTCTCATTCCGTAGAACGATTTCCAGACGAAGAACAGCGAGACAACCAAGAACAACACTGCCAACGCATTGCTTAGTCCAGCTCCTTTTTCGTGAGTCAGCCGGACCGCAAGTTCGACGGCCAACAATCCGAAGAGCGTAGTGAACTTGATGATCGGATTCAGAGCGACCGATGAAGTGTCTTTGAAAGGATCGCCGACAGTGTCGCCAACGACTGTGGCGTCGTGCAGCGCGGTTCCTTTCTGTTTCAATTCGGTTTCCACGATCTTCTTGGCGTTGTCCCACGCGCCTCCGGCGTTGGCCATGAAGATGGCTTGATACAGGCCGAAGATCGCGATCGAGATGAGATACCCAATGAAGAAGAACGGCTCCGCGAAAGAGAAGGCCAGTGTCACGAAGAACACCGCGATGAAGATGTTCAGCATTCCCTTTTGTGCGTATTGTGTGCAGATCTGGACCACCTTCTTACTGTCAGAAACTGAAGCTTTCTCAACTCCTTCGAGTCGAATGTTGGCTTTTATGAACTCGACTGCACGATAGGCTCCGGTCGTCACCGCCTGCGTCGAAGCACCGGTAAACCAGTAAATGACCGCGCCTCCTGCGACCAGTCCAAGTACGAAAGGAGCGTGCAACAAAGACAGGGAGGCCAGCTGCGATGTCAGACCGTTGGTCAGCGCCATGATGATAGAGAAGATCATCGTGGTTGCACCGACAACCGCGGTCCCGATCAGCACAGGCTTTGCAGTCGCTTTGAACGTATTGCCTGCGCCATCGTTCTCTTCGAGCAGAGCCTTGGCGCGTTCGAAGTGAACTTCGCCTGGATTTTCGCGCTGAATTTCCGCTACAGGAATGTTCTCGATGAGTGAGAGTTCATACACAGACTGAGCATTGTCCGTGACAGGTCCGTATGAATCGACTGCAATCGTGACCGGTCCCATGCCGAGAAACCCGAATGCCACCAGGCCAAAGGCGAACACAGCAGGCGCGAGCATGAGCGGAACGTTAGTTCCGGGCAGAGGCGCTCCGAGGCCGCTGGTGCTCACTTGATAGCCGATCGCCATCAGAGCGGCCATCGTGAGCCCGAGCCAGTACGCGGAGAAGTTGCCGGCGACCAGTCCTGAGAGAATGTTCAGCGATGCCCCGCCTTCCTTAGATGAAGTCACCACCTCGCCGACGTGGCGCGACTCGACGGAAGTGAACACCTTCACCAATTCGGGAATGATCGCCCCAGCAAGGGTTCCGCAGGAAATAATCAGCGAGAGTTTCCACCACAGCGAAGTATCCCCGCCCAGATCGGGAATGATCAGCTTGGAGACGATGAACGTGGCAATGATCGAAATAATCGACGTAATCCAGACCAGCGAAGTCAACGGCGCCTCGAAGTTCATGTGCTCGCTGTTGCCGTATTTACCGCGCGCAATGGCATTGTTGATGAAGTAAGAGACTGCGCTGGTGATGAGCATCATGATGCGCATGACGAAAATCCACACCAGGAGTTGAACCTGAATCTTAGGATTGGGCACGCCGAGAAGGATGAACGTAATCAGCGCGACGCCTGTTACGCCGTAAGTCTCGAAGCCATCGGCGCTGGGTCCGACGGAGTCGCCCGCATTGTCGCCGGTGCAATCGGCGATCACGCCAGGATTGCGCGCGTCGTCTTCTTTGATCTTGAAGACAATCTTCATCAGGTCAGAGCCAATGTCCGCAATCTTCGTAAAGATGCCGCCGGCGATACGAAGAGCCGCCGCGCCGAGCGATTCGCCGATAGCGAAGCCGATGAAGCACGGACCAGCGTAGTCACCGGGCACAAAGAGCAGGATGAAGAGCATGATGAGCAGTTCGACGCTGACCAGCAGCATTCCAATGCTCATTCCTGCCTTAAGCGGAATGGCGTAGAGCGGGAATGGCTTGCCGCGCAGTCCCGCGAATGCAGTTCGGGAATTAGCGAATGTGTTGACCCGAATCCCAAACCACGCGACGCCATAGCTGCCGAGGATACCGATGATGCTGAACGCGAGGATGATCGTGAGCGTGAGTGCGACTGGATGTCCTGGAATGGGAGCAAGAATTCCGAAATAGAGAGCAATGATGACCGCAATAAACACCCAGAGCAGAGCAATGAACTTGCCCTGAGTCACCAGATAGGTTTTGCACGTCTCGTAAATAAGCTCCGAGATCTCGCGCATCGCTCGGTGTACCGGGAGGTTCTTGAGGTTCATGTAGATTCCCAGTCCGAACAGCAATCCGAGCACGCAGAAGATCAAGCCAACCAAGAGCAGGGCATGTCCGTTCATGCCAAGAAAATCCACGGAGGAAAGATCCGGCAGCTTGAGGTTAGCTTCACCTGCTGGTTCCGAAGTGGGAGCGAGATTTCCTTGTGCCTGCGCGAGAGCCGTTGGCCCTTGCAGGATGAGCATCATGCAAACGAGAGCGCCTGCTCCGAGTACGCGACGAAGCAGGGTAGAAAACGTGTGGCGCGGCAAGGCCGCAGAGCCAGCCTTGAGACCGGCGTGCGAGGTCAGCATTCGATTCCTCCAGAACAAACCTTTAGAGATTCAGTCTTCGAGATGAAGGAGCATTTACGTTCATCGCCGACAAATAGCGATGTCGCAGTCCCGGAACCCGCGCTTCCACTCGAATGGTGTTCTGAAGCTTGGCCGCGTCTCCCGTTCCCTCCGCCAGCAGCGAAAGAAACACCCAGGGTGGGACCACTTTTTGCCTCGTGCCAGGTGCAGAACGCATCCGCTCCGTGCGAGGCAAACCCCTGTTTATAACACGGTGCAAAAATGAGGGTCAAACAGCGCGCAGGTTAAAATCGCGACACCAGACGCAATGAATCCTGCTTCCATACCAGCGCTGCAAGATGAGTACACGGCCAAGTGGCACTCTGATCCGCAGGCAGGCTCCGAGAGCGGGCTGAACGCCCTAATCCTCGAGCAGCATCGGCAGAACTTCGCACTGTGGCACGAGGAAGATCGAGCGCGCGCGCCACTCGCTCCTGCGGAGCAGATCGCGCAGACAAAACGCAACATAGACGCTCTGAATCAGGTTCGGAATGATCTAGTCGAGGCGATCGACAGGGAACTGTTGCAACAGCTCGAAAAAGCAGGTGTGCAGCTTTCAGGCGAACTTCATTCTGAAACACCCGGAATGATCATTGACCGGCTCTCGATTCTCTCCTTGAAAATCTTTCACACTCGAGAACAAATCGAGCGCAATGATGTCGATGCGGATCACGTTCAGCGAAACCAATATCGATTGCACTTGCTGATGGAGCAAAGGGCAGACCTGGCAAAGTGCCTGGTCGAGTTATGGCA
>CAYNPS010000127.1:0-10362 GCA_964399125.1 uncultured Terriglobales bacterium | reverse complement strand
GAACGTATCAGCGCTTGTACAATCTCCAGTTCGTTGAAATCGAAAACGTCGCCGCATTGAAATGAGCGACGACTCCCGGGAGCTCACCTCGCGCATGCCTGTCCGATCGATGACCGGATATGCTCAGCTCACTCATCAGGTGAACGATCGCCTGTCTTTTTCTCTCAGCCTGAAATCGGTGAACCATCGATTCCTCGATCTTCACTTCCGCATGCCCGCCGAGGCGAACGGCCTTGAGCTCAAGATGCGCCGCATGATCAAAGAAAAAATTGCGCGCGGTCACATCGAAGTCGGACTCTCGTTGCAGCATGGTGCCTCAGGCGGATTCCAATTGAATCATTCGCTCGTCGAAGGATACGTCCGCGCATTTCAGGAAGCGGCGGAGCGGCTTGGGCTTGTCTCGCAGCCTGATCTGAACGTTGTGTTGCGTTTGCCTGGAGCTCTGTCCGGCGATTCTGCCGAGATCGACGAAGCACTGGAAAACACGATCCTCGGTCGCACCGAACAATTAATCGAGCGCCTGAACCACATGCGCGAAGAAGAAGGTCGCGGAATCGAAACGGAACTGCGCGAGCGCATGCAGTCGCTGGCGCATGCGGTTTCCGAGATCGGGAAACTACGCGCCCTAGTCTCGCGCGCGTATCTCGAAAAAGTGCAGTCACGTATGAACGAACTGATCGGCGGGCACGCAGATCCTGATCGCGTCCTGCAGGAAGCCGCCATGCTCGCCGAGCGCAGCGACATCCAGGAGGAGGTTGTTCGCCTGGAGAACCACATCAAGCACTTTCACTCGCTGCTCGACTCCGGCGGCGAAGCTGGTAAGAAATTAGACTTTCTGTTGCAGGAGTTGAATCGAGAAGCAAACACCCTGCTCTCAAAGACGGCGGGCGTGTCGGGCGAAGGCTTACGAATCACCGAACTCGGCTTGCTGATTAAATCCGAAATCGAGAAGGCACGCGAGCAAGTGCAGAACGTGGAGTGAATTCATTTCGTGATTTCGTGATTGTGCGATTTCGCGATTTCGGCTGAATCGTTCAAAATCGCGAAATCACGAAATCGCGCAATCACAAAATTTCTTCATGGCTGGCATTCTCTACATCATCTCCGCCCCTTCCGGCTCGGGAAAATCCACGCTCGTCAACGAGCTACGCTCTATCGTTCCGAATCTAGACTTCTCGATTTCCTACACCACGCGACCTCCGCGGGGAAGCGAGCAGAACGGTCGCGAATATTACTTCGTCTCGCGGGATGATTTCGAGAAGATGATTGGCGAAGACCGCTTCCTCGAGTATGCCGAGGTCTTCGGTAACTACTACGGGACGGCGTGCCGGTTTCTTGATGAAGCGAAGGTGAACGGCAAGGACCTGCTGCTCGATATTGACGTTCAAGGAGCGGCGCAGGTGCGCAAGAAAGTGCCCGATGCTGTGAGCATCTTCGTGATGCCTCCGAATAAACACATCTTAGAGAGACGCCTTAGGAATCGCAGCCAAACTGATAAGGTTGACCCCAAGGTAATAGAGCGAAGACTTGAGAACGCACAAAAGGAGATTGTGAATTACAAGGAATACGGCTATATTCTCGTCAACGAAATTCTGGAGAAGGCAGTCGAAGAGCTGAAGGCCATCGTCCTCTCTGAGCGAGTTCGTCGATCCGGTAAACAACCCACTCCTGACGAATCGAAATTGATTCGGCTTGCGGAAGGTTGTCTGCTGGCCAACAGCCACGAGAGAGTTCGTCCCGTTTTGGAATCCTTCCAGCCGGCTGCATCCGGAACCCAACCCCGCTGAGGTACGTCAAAGCAATGGAACCCACAAAAGAGTTCGACAGCAAATATCGCTACATCCTGGTCGCCGCCCGCCGCGCCCGCCAGCTCCAGAACGGAGCCAGCGCTCTGGTTGAAACCAACTCACGCAAAGCGTGCCGCATTGCCCAGGACGAAATTCAGGCCGGCAAAGTCGCGTATGTTGTGCCCGAGCACGCGGAACCGATGGAAGCTCCGGCGCCTCAGACCTCTGAAGAGTAGCTGCGCAAGCACGACGCGGATTGCGTGCATCCGGCTGGAGCACATCATTTCTTCGGGTGCGCATGACCTGATGCCTTCATGCCCCTGAAGACTGTCATCCTGAGCCCTCTTTTGAGCGAAGGATCTCCCGCGATATTTCGGACTTGAATGCTCTTTCGGGGCTCCTTGCCGATAAGCCGATGTTCTGGGTGAGAGCCTGGAAAGTGCATTCCAGTCGTAAGCATCGCGGGAGGTCCTTCGCGCAACAGCGGCGCTCAGGATGACAACACCATAAAGCTTGAGTTTCTCCTCGGCCGTTCGAAAGCCTCTTCCATTCCTATCGCGAACCATTCACGCTACGGCCGACTCTTTACTACTCCGACTACAATAAAGCTATGAAGGTCGCTCTCGGCGTATGCGGAGGAATCGCTGCCTATAAGGCGTGCGAAGTCGTCCGCTTGCTGCAGGAGCAGGGCGTTCGTGTGCAGGTCGTTATGACGGCCGCTGCGCAGGAGTTTGTGCGACCTCTCACCTTCGCCGCTCTTTCCGGCGAAAAGGTCATCACCGGGCTTTGGGACTCAGGCGGGCAGCAGCCCAATCTCGATTCGGCCATCGAGCACATCAGCGTTGCCCAGAGCATCGACGCTCTCGTGGTCGCGCCGTGCACGGCTGACATGATAGGCAAGTTCGCCCACGGCCAAGCCGACGATTTCCTTTCCACTCTCTACCTCGCTACGCCTGCTCCTGTCATTGTTGCGCCAGCGATGAACGTCGAGATGTGGAATCATGCGGCGACGCAGGAGAATCTTGAGAGACTCCGCAAACGCGGCGTGTACATCGTTGAGCCCGGAAGCGGGTATCTCGCTTGCGGCATGGTGGGTGCCGGACGTTTGGCAGAGCCGTCGGAGATCGTTGCTGCAACTTTGTCGGCGCTCGGCGTGGTTCGCGATCTCGCTGGCGAAACGATTCTGATCACCGCCGGTCCAACCCGCGAGCCCATCGATCCGGTACGCTTCCTGGGCAATCGCTCCAGCGGCAGGATGGGATACGCGCTCGCCGAAGCTGCCGTCCGTCGCGGCGCGAACGTAATCCTCGTCTCAGGACCAGTTGCCATCGATCCTCCCGAAAGCGCCGAGAGGATTTGCGTGGAGAGCGCTGAGCAGATGCGCAACGCTGTTATCTCGAAGTTCGATAATGCGAGCGTCGTAATCGCCGCAGCCGCCGTGGCAGATTTCCGCCTGCGCAATGCCGCGCAGGACAAGATCAAGCGCAGCGGATCACTAACGCTCGAACTCGAACCTACGCCCGACATTCTTGCCGAAATCTCTTCACGCCGGCTGCCCGGCCAAGTTCTTGTCGGCTTCGCCGCCGAAACTCAGAATGCACTGGAGAATGGGCGGGCGAAACTGCGCAAGAAGGGAATCGATGCAATTGTCGTCAACGATGTTTCGAAAACCGGCATCGGCTTCGATTCCGAGCGAAATGAAGTCACAATCATCACGCACGACGAAGAAATCTCCGTTGCCGAAGCGCCGAAGCAGAAAATCGCGCACCGCATTCTCGATGTCGTGCTAAAACTGAAGACACAGACGGGCAAAGCTGCTCCCGCTCGCTGATCTTCATTCATGCCGCAAAATTCAGGACTGCAACAACAACTCGCCGAGCGCGTTCGCTTCTATCGCGAGCTTGGCATTTATGACTTCTATCGGCGCGAAGTAGCCGCACAGACTGAAGCGGAAATTGAAGAGAAGATGCCCGCGCCTGTGCAGGCTTCAAGCCAGGCGGCTGCCTTCGACGAACAACGAATGAGCCCAGAACAAGCCTTACGCTCCATCCGGGAAGACATCGGCGATTGCACGCGCTGCGTGCTCCACAAGCAAGGACGCAAGCAGATCGTCTTCGGCGTAGGTAATCCGCGCGCAGACATCATGTTCGTCGGCGAAGCGCCGGGCGCCGACGAAGACATCCAGGGCGAACCCTTCGTCGGGCGCGCCGGGCAACTGCTCAACAACATGATTTCCGCAATGGGAATCCGGCGCGAAGATGTGTACATCGCCAACATCATCAAATGTCGTCCGCCGGGGAACCGGACACCTGAGCGAGACGAGTGCGATACCTGTTCGCCATTCCTGATGCGCCAAATCGAAGTCGTGAAGCCAAAGATCATCGTCGCACTCGGAGCAGTCGCGGCCAAGACATTGCTCGGCGTGAACGACGCAATGGTGAACCTGCGCGGCCGGATTTACGACTTCAGGAACACGAAGTTGGCGGTCACTTATCACCCGGCCTATCTTCTGCGCGATCCTCGCCAGAAGAAGGAAGCGTGGAAGGATCTGCAGATGGTGATGAAGTATCTGGAAATGCCGCTGCCGAGTAGCAGGGAACAGGGCACAGGGGACAGGGAACAGGTTTGAAAGGCGTTTCCCCTGTAACCTGTTCCCTGTAACCTGTCCTCCGACGCATGTCTTCCTTCTGCGACGTAGCCCTGCCGGTTCCTCTGGAAATGACGTTCACGTATCGCGTGAACGGGCAAACTCCTGTTATAGGCGGGCGCGTTCTTGTTCCTTTCCGCACCTCGCGATTGCCCGGCGTTGTTACTGCGCTGCACGATCGGGCTCCGAGCATGGAGGCGAAAACCATCCATTCGGTGCTCGACGTCGAGCCGCTCATCGACGCGCCTCTCATGCAGCTCGCCGAGTGGATATCGAGCTACTATCTCGCGCCGATCGGCGAGGTGCTGCGCGCGATGCTTCCGTTGCAGGCAGAGGTGAAGCGCGAATGGACCTACAGCATTACCGAGTTGGGGCAGAAGGCGCTCTACGAATCGGCAAAGTCAGGAAATTCGGGCCGTTCAAAGAAGAGCATCGCCGAGCAGATGGTCGAATACCAGGTGCTCGACTTTCTATCTCAAGTCGATGAGGCGCGGGAGCACGCGCTTAAGAACGCGACGGGAGCGACGCGCGACGTGCTGCGTAGTCTGCAAGCGAAAAAATGGATTGTTCGTCAGGACGTCTCTTCAGCGCGCGATGCAAGCCGGACTGTGAAGATCGCTCGCCTGGTCCAGAACCCAGGGCCTTCTAGCCGCAAGCTCAATGAGAATCAGGAGACGCTGCTCGCGAAGCTGAAAGAAGCAGGAGGCGCGGTGCCAGTGCGCGAGCTTCGCGAATTGGACGTGCCGCGCACTACGCTGGAAACGCTGGTTCGGCGCGGTCTGGTCATGATCGAGCAGAAGGCTGCTGAGTTTCACGTCAGCGGAGTTCCGGCATCTTCATCGCAGATCGCGCGCGGTGATTTGAACCCTGCACAGCGAGCTGCGCTCGATGCCGTTGAAGCGGCTGTCAACGAACAGAGATTCTCGGTTTCGCTACTGCACGGCGTGACTGGCTCGGGAAAGACGGCAGTCTATCTCTCCGCGATGCAGTCAGTGCTCGCCGCAGGGCGATCGGCGATACTGCTGGTTCCCGAAATAGGACTCACGCCTGCTGCCGCCGCCAATCTCTACCGAATATTCGGAGAGCAGGTTGCCATCCTGCACTCCGGTCTTACTAACGATGAGCGCGCAGAGCAGTGGCATCGGATTCATCGCGGAGATGCGCGCATCGTGGTCGGAACTCGGTCGGCGGTATTTGCACCGGCTCGCGATCTCTCTCTCATTGTCATTGATGAAGAGCACGATGGCTCCTATAAGCAGGAAGAGACGCCACGCTATAACGGTCGTGATGTTGCAGTCATGCGCGGCAAGTTCTCCAACGCCGCCGTTGTTCTGGCGTCTGCTACGCCGGCTCTCGAGACCTACCACAACGCGCGAGAAGGCAAGTACCGACTGATCGAGTTGCGCGAACGCGTGCAGCAGAGGCCCTTGCCTGAGGTCGAGATCATCGACATGCGCGAGGAGTTCCAGCAGACCGGAGAAGAGAAGATATTCTCGCGTCGGTTGATCGAGCAAGTTACGGAGCGGCTCGAAGCCAAAGAACAGGTGCTGCTGCTACTCAACCGTCGTGGATATTCCGCCGTAGTGTTGTGTCGTTCCTGCGGCGAGAAGATGCAGTGCGTCAACTGCGCTGTGGCTCTCACTCACCACAAGGGGATGATTTCGCCCGCAGCGCTTTCTCAACGCGTTCCGGTCGGGCAGCGCCTTGAATGCCACTACTGCGGGTATCGAACTACCGTTCCGAAGCTTTGTCTCAAATGCGGCAGCGAACATCTGTATTTCCTTGGCGCTGGATCGGAGAAAATCGAAGAAGCGCTGCAGCAGTCATTTCCGAATGCGCGCATCGGTCGGCTCGATCGCGACACCGTTCGCACGCGCCACGATTTTGAACGCGTGCTCAATCAGCTTCACGCCGGCGAGCTCGATATGCTGGTTGGCACTCAGATGATTGCCAAGGGGCACGATATCCACGGCGTCACTCTGGTCGGCGTCATCGGCGCGGATTATGCCCTCGGATTGCCGGATTTTCGCGCGGCGGAAAGGACGTTTCAGTTGCTCACTCAGGTCGCAGGGCGAGCGGGGCGCGGAAATTTCGCCGGCGAAGTCGTGCTCCAGACTTATTTTCCCGAACACTACGCGATCCGCTACGCGGCGATGCACGACTACATTGGCTTCTACGAGCAGGAGCTGCGCTATCGAAGCTGGATGCATTACCCGCCGTTCACCAGCGTAGCCAACGTGCTTCTGCGCAGCGACAAACTGGAACTCGCGATGCGCTACGCAGGAATTGTGCATCGCTGGGTGGATCGCACGCGTTTGGAAGGAATTCGCGTGATGGGTCCGGCCGCCGCGCCGTTATCGCGACTTAAGCGCGATTACCGTTTTCACTTCATCCTGAAATCGCCGAGCCGTGAAAAGCTGAACGGTACGCTCCGCGCGCTGATCGTAAGCGCAATCGCAGAAGATGTGCCGCGGACCAGCATCATCGTGGATGTCGATCCCCAGTCGTTGATGTAGACCACGTCTCGCCAGCAGCGCACTTCGGTTCGTGAGCATCCCAGAACTGCGTAAACGGAGCCACGCCGGCGACCATGAATTCTCTGCGGCAGCAGTTTCACAGCGAATTTAGAAGAGTGATTGTTCCACACTGAGCGGATGCTCTAGCTTGCTTTCGCCGTCAACGTAAACGCCTTTGGCCGGGCAGCGCGATCGAAAACCATCATTGCGCTCATCACGAACAACGCGAATGCCGGCACAAGTAGACCGGAATGGAGCGAACCGGCGCGCGTCGAAACCTCTCCCGTCAAAGCCGGCAGAGCAGCGGCTCCCACTCCGGACAGCGAAAAGGTCCATTTTGCCTGTGGCGAATCGTGCATTAGCGCGAGGATCTTCGCCATGCAAAGTGGGAAAATGGGCCCCAGCATGAGCCCCGTACACGTCGCGCTGAACACTGTCGGGAGAGGAGTTCGCAGCAGCAGCAACATCACCACGCTCACGAATGCGCCGACAACGCCAAGCGTAAGAAGCTGTCGTTCGTCCATGCGGCGGAGCAGCCAGGGTGAAACTGTGCGTCCACACAGAAGCGCCAACCAGAAGAAAGAGGTAGCGAGCGGGGCCAGGAACTCGTTCTGCGCGGCCAGACGATGGACGTAGCTCATCAACCACCCGCCGACCGAGGTTTCGCTCCCAACATATAGGAACGCAACCAGAGCGAACATCACCACGCGTTTCCAGTCAATGTCGTCAGCGCGCGAATCAGAATCGCGCATCTCCTTCAGGGCTGTCCGTCGCGTATGCAAAATAGGAATTAATGTGAGGACAAGCGCCGTTCCCAAGATGGGATAGGAGTACTCAGGAGAGAATCGCCTAACCCAAACCGACGCAAGCGGCGCCGAGATCACAGCGCCGAAGCACCACCAGGCGTTGAGGACGGAAAGAACCGAGCCACGACGAGCCGGAAACACCTTGCCCATCCACATGCTGGTGGACGTCATCGCCAGCCCGAGCCCCAATCCAAAGGTAGAGAACAGCAGCATCCGCGCCTCACCTCGGACGAAGGCTATAGAGACGGCGCTAACGATGAGGAGCAGATAGCCGCGAAGGGCGCTCCGGAAGAAGTTGGAGCCGACAAGAAGAGCGCCCATTGCTGATCCGCAGAACTGAGCGGCGAACAGAAACCCTGCCCGGCGATCATCGAGCCGCCAATTCACGCTGAGACTTGGCAGCAGAGAGCCGAGCAGCGTGGTGCCCACCCCTGTCAGGGCAAACGCCAACTGCATCGGCAAAACGCCGCGCCGGACGGCTTGTGACTCAATCGACATCGATACTGCCTACTGCGGAGCTTGCGTCGCGTATTTGCTTTCTTATGAGAGGCGCGCGTGTTGCTCAGTTCCTTGCGGGTTCGTACCCGGACTTTAACACGAGATCGCCGCAACTCGCGCGGTCCTTTGAGCTGTTTGCGGACCGACTGCCCGTTCTCCGCTTCATGATTGCGCGGCTTCGTAGTTTGTTTCCGCCGCAGCCGAAACCCCTAGTACGTTTTCAGCCAAGCTAGCTCCACTTAGCTCGGCAGCTTTGTACCTGCAACTCTTCGGATACATCCCTGTTTTCAAGATCATCGCGGTTAAGTAAATTTTTTTTGAGGCTGCTATGCGGGGCTAATTCTCTGCCGATCAGAAGCTTGTATCCATTCAGGTATTGCCCGCGGGGTGATTTGTTCACGACGCGTGCATAACGCTAGCGATGGTCGGGCATCCCACCCGGAAGCAAACCTGTACATCGTGTGAGTTGATGCGTCACTTCGAACGCGATGAGACAAGTGTGCCTGTAAGCAAAATAATGACAGAGGTGCAGTAAACAAATGAAGAGACGCAGTTTAATCGCAGTGCTGACAACATTGGTACTGAGTACAGGGATGGTGTTCGCGCAGGCGGTAGGAAATGGGAATCCTCACGGACAAACATCGCTCGCGGTACCTGTGACCGGAACATTCACCGCTCCCACATCGGGACCGCTCAGCTCGCTTAGTTCCTTGGGCAGCGGAACGATGGCAGGAACATTCAACATCCACAACTTTGCGGTGCAGAACAACGCCTCGGGCCAGCCACAATTGGTGGCAGTTGGAAATTTGATAGCGACGCTCACCAACAGCTCCGGACAATCTCAGACCACGGTGCTGAACAATGTTGTTGCGGCGGTCGATCCATCAGGGACCTGTCCGATTCTCTCGCTCACGCTCGCGCCGCTCCATCTCGACCTGCTCGGGCTCGTCGTGGACATTCCCAATCCCGTCAATCTGAACATCGTTGCGCAATCCGGCCCCGGAAACCTGCTCGGCAATCTACTGTGCGACGTGACCGGTCTGCTCAACGGTGGAGGCGCGCTGCAAACCATCGCGAACGACCTGAACCAAATTTTGGCCGGACTGGGATTGTAGAGAGCATAAAACAACCAGACACCAGTCTGACTTACCCTGAACCATACGAGATGGAACGTTCCTTTTGGGAATCTGAGGAGCGTTCCATCACTGTAGTTCGCCACCGCGAAACGCCATGCAGTGTTGTGGCGTGCTGTCGAAGTTTTGTTTAGCTGAGTGCCGATAGCCGCACTTCCCAGCGCCGTGGCTTCCGCATCGCAATTCGGCGCCGACCTCCCAAGCAGGCATGCAATAGCACTCTACCTTCCGGGACACCGCTGCAATATGAAAGAAAATAGTAAGCAAGCAACTGTGCGCCGCCAGCCCAGGGCGACAAATCCTGGCTTCCTCGTTTCCACATCTTTGTCCAAAATCATGTCCAACCTGAGCTGCTGCTTCAAGCATCCCAATGGTGATACCGGACGTGTATCCAAAATGGCGTTACGCGCAAAGCGGGAAAATAACCAAAGCTTCGGCAAGGGACTCTGGATTGACCAAGAGGTGCTTGCGAGGCACCTGCAGAGCCGCATTACGCAATCATCCAGGCCTGAAGACAAGCACACAGAATTCAACAACCGCATTCTGAAGCTTGCCGATCTTGTGCTCACCGAACAGAGGCGCTTCGATCGAGAGTGAAGAGCAGCCCATCCACCACAAGACGCGCAGCCATCCTCTCAATATGCGCCAATGACTCCATCGGGCAGACTCGCCACCTTTTGCTCGAAGGCGCTGGATATTACGTCGAGACCATTGGCAACGTGAGAGACATGCGCGCAGCATGCAGACGACGCAGCTTTCAGGTGATCATCGTCGGCCATTCCCTAAGCAAAGCCGCAAAGGAATTCATCGCTGCAAACGCCCACGTATTATGTCCACACACTCCCATTTTGGAGCTGTGCCGCGTCGCGCCGGAGATGGCCACCGGCCATTTCTTGATTTATCCGGATCCGGAGTCGCTCCTGCAGTGCCTCGAATCGATCATCGGACGCTCGGCGCAGCAGGCGGGAGCTTAGG
>CAYNPS010000126.1:8636-10634 GCA_964399125.1 uncultured Terriglobales bacterium | reverse complement strand
GGATTTCGCATTGTGTAGACAAATTGTTGAATTTCGGAGTTTTCCTTGTCGGTTTGCTTGGCCTGCTTTTCTCGCAGACGCTCGAATGTCGCGAACTCTTCGCGAGCACGTGCCCCATTACCGTTTCGCATAAAAGCTTGGCCGAGGCGATAGTGGGCGTTCGGCAAGTCGGGGTTAAGTTTCAACGCCCTTTCATAGTTCGATATCGCCTCCGGGTATCTGTTCTGGTTGGCGTAGAGAATTCCCAGTTGTACGTATGCTTCTGTGTAAGCCGGATCACTCGCAATCGCCCCTTGCAACAATGATTCAATGTCCTTCCGCAACTCGGGACGTGGTTCTTTCTCGTTTAATTTCCACAAGGCCAGTGCGTAGTAATACCGTACCGCTGCGCTGTTCGCATGCTTCTCAACAAAGGCTTTCAGGCGAGTGAGAACTTGTTCGGCAACTGCGGGAGACAAACTCTCATAAGCTCGGCCAAGGAACGTAAGCGGCAGCGCGTTGGCAGCATCCATGTCAGCGGCCCGCAGGAAGGCAAAAGCGCTGTCGTCATATCGGCCGTCACCATAAAGAGCGATCCCCAATCCCAGTTGAAGTCGTACCGATTGGGGAAAACGCGCCAGCCCGGCTTTGAATACTTCGGCAGCCGGCCCGAAGGTTTGATGAAGCAGAAGCTCGCTGCCCCAGTCAAAAATGTTTTGTTCGCTTGGCTCCATGCGCGCTGCCTGCTGGTATTGGGCTGCAGACGCTACGTAGTTTTTTGATCTCTCTTCAATTTCTCCCAAAAGGCTGTGGAGCTCGGGTACATCCTTAACGGCGATTAGTGCTTGGATTTGGCGTTGAGCCTCATCGAACTTTCCCTGTTTTTCATACGCCAGAGCAAGGTCATAGCCGTTGTTTTCCGCTGTTGGGTTGATCTCCTGCGCGTGCTTCAGGAATACGATAGCGTCGGCTAATCGCTCTGTTTGGATATAAAACTCGCCCAGATTGTGGTTTGCGTCGTAGCTCTTGGGTGCCATCTCAACCACTTTTTTGAACTGCAGCTCTGCTTCAGCATTGCGGTGGAGGCGGAGCAGATTGGTCGCGAGAGTTGTTCTAGCCTCGACCAGGTCTGGTTTTAGCTTCACGGCTTTTACCAAAGCGGGATTCGCTTTATCGTCCTGTCCCTGTGCCGCGAAGGTCAGACCCAGTAGCTCATTGATTTCGAAGCTGCCAGGATTAGATTTTGCCAAGGGGACGAGTATGCTTTGCGCCTCGCTGTAGTGCTGAGACTTGTATGCGGCCAGAGCAGCGGAGAATTGCCTCTTAGATGATTTGAGACCATTATCAACGTCCTCGCTGGGTGCGGATTTTGAAATCGCAGCAACAGGTGTAGGGGATAAAAAACAGCTGGCAATCAAGAATAGTATGTTGATTGAAATGATTCGTGAAATTCGAGCCTTCGCAAACAACCTGAACACCCCGGCAGCGCAGCGCACAAAAGCTATCGTAACCGAGTTCTTTCCCCACCGATAAAGGGCTGGGGAGGAGGTACCGTGCCAGATCTCTCCCCCCCATTTTCGCAGCGCCAAGTTGGCCGCGCGAACTTTACCAGTAAAACTTCAGCGCCATTTGAATCTCCCGTCCAATTCCTCGCGTTCCGGTAATCTGACCGAATTGGGTATTGTTGAAATTCAAAGTTGCGAAGTTGTTGCCGAAATTGGGATGGTTCAAGATGTTGAAGAATTCACTTCGGAACTCCAAGTTCGTGGTTTCCGAAGTCCGGAACTTCTTAAATATCGAGAAATCCAGGTCATCGTACCCGGGTCCATGCAATTGGTTTGGTGGTCCTCCCAATGGCGAGACGTCAGTCTGTCCGATCGAGGTAGCAACGGGGGGCTGAACGAACGCGGCAGGATTCAGGAATTGGGTTGTGCCGTGTGGTCCCTGATTAGCATAGGGATTCACTCCCGAAGCGAGCGTCGCATAACATCTGAAATTCCCGGCAACGGTGGTGACTGG
>CAYNPS010000126.1:5785-8536 GCA_964399125.1 uncultured Terriglobales bacterium | reverse complement strand
AATATTTTTGTAGTCGCTCTGGCAGTCGGAACGTGTGTAGTTTGCCAAGAGGTTCAAGCCTTTGCTAAATCTGCGCTCAAACGTCACTTGAAGGGCGTGGTAGTAGGCTGCACCGTTGGCAGCGACGTAGTCGCTATCCTGTCCAAAATCGGGAAAGGGAACGTACAGCTTTGCGTTGGTGCCCGGCGGCAGAATGATACTGGGAATATTTCGCTTGTCGCCGTTCAGCAGGTGATGGCTGTTATTCCCGATATAGGCCACCGTGATTGCCTGACTCTGCGTGAGCTGATATTGCACAGACCCGTTCCATTCCTCGGTGTAAGCCGTTTGCCAGGGTCTCTGAAAACCAACTAGGCTCAACCCAGCCGGACTGAAATTCGGACTCGCAGGATCGGGATTCGCCGCCGATAAGCCGTTCTCCAAAGTTGCTTGCTGCCCGTTTGGATAGAGCAGCGGCGAAGTCGTGTTCGGAGCGAAGAACGAGAGATTGACAGCAAACGGATAGTTATATCCGGGATCCGGGGCGCCACCCAAATTCTCGAATCCTCCGTAGAAGATTCCGTAGGCTGCGCGCGTTACTAGCTTCGACGTGACCTGATACGCCAATCCAACGCGGGGCGCAAAGTTGGTAAGCGGCGTGGTGAAGACGCTCGAGCCGCTGATGTAATTAAGCCCGATGTTGTCTTTCGCCAGAAGAGCCGTGAATGCGGGGGACAAGGCCGTGCTCTTCTGTTGCGACAGGATCACATATTGAGATCCTGCCCCGTTGGGCCCACCGGGCAAAAGTCCGGCTTGCTTTCCGCTGCCCTCGCCCAGTCCACCGAAAATTTCCCAGCGCAGCCCCATGTTTACCGTCAACTTCGAGTTGGCCTTCCAATCATCCTGGAAATATCCTCCATAGTAGTGGCGCAGATCGTCTGGAGCAGTGATGTTGGAAGCAAACACGCTGTTGGCCCCTCCAACATTGTTGACCCCATTTGGAACGTTGGCGTTCGTTGGCGTCAACAACAGGTCGGCCATGCCGACGCCGCTGGTGGTGACGTTACCAGCACCGGGAGCCATGCCCGTGTAGCCGCCAAAGGAGAACTCGCCACGCGACCAGGCAGGATCGATCCACGGGAAGTGCAGGCGCTGATATTCAAAGCCGCCCTTGAAGCTGTGGCCGCCAGCAACCTTGGTGAGATTCTCAGTGAATTGAATGGTGTCGCTGCTGCGCCGGTTCGGACTGGCAAACGCACCCGCACCCAACGAAGTTAGGCCGGATACGTCGATCGTGGGCAGTCCACCATTGCCACTTGTTTGCGGAATGCCCTGAATGCCAAATTGGGCCGGAATTCCATTGATGGTGGAGTTCGGTGGTTCCGATGAAGTGCGAAGGCGACTGTAACCGAATCGAGCCTCGTTAACCATCGTTGTTGAGAACGAATGAGTTTCGCTAACCGCAAGGTTCAGTGAGCTGTCATCGAAGTTTCCCTGCCCGAAACCAGTGTTGCTGCCTAACCCTGCAATCGCGCCAGGGAAAAATGCAGACCTACTGCTGTGACTTACGCGGCCAAATAGCTGGTCGTTAGTACTTATGTCGTTGTCGATACGGATATCAAAGTGATTGTTGTCGTCCGGTTGGCTGCGATTGACAAAATAGTTGTTGCTAAATCCCGGACCGTTCGCAGCGGGATAGAGTTGCAGCAGCTTCACTGCGTTAGGATCAATGCGGTTGCCGGGCAGGCGATTCAAGAACTGTGTCAGAGTCGTGAAATTGGTAATCCCGGCGACACTTCCGTTCGTGTAAAAGGGATCGCGCACAAAACCGCTTGCTGATGCAGCAAGTCCGGTCACGGGATCAACTTGGCCGGCCGTCACTGTTCGAGTGGTCGCAGGGTCGAAGATGGTGGCGTTGTTGAATGTGCGCCCGAGGAGGTCGACTGAAGTCTTGGCGGTCGAAGAAAAGAGATCACGAAAATCAAGGAATCCAGCGCTGGCTTCCGCTGCCGTAGGCACCGATGCTGTTACTTCCTTGCCCGTGCGAATCCGCGTGCCTTCGTAATCTCCAAAAAAGAAGAGCTTGTTCTTAAAGATCGGACCGCCCGCTGCGGCGCCAAATTGGTTTCTTCTGAGCTCTCCTTTTTTCTTGAGATTGGTGGGTGTGAAGTACTGATCGACATCGATGGCATCAAGTTTGTCGTTACGGAGGAATTCCCAGACGCTACCATGGAACCAATTGGTTCCAGACTTTACGGCGGCATTGACCACGGCTCCCCCAGCGCGTCCGAACTCTGCACTGAAGTTGCTGGTCTGTACCTTGAATTCCTGAATTGCGTCCGGCGGTGGCAGGTTTGCGTACGCCGCCCCGTTCAGGAAATCCACTGTATCATTATTGTTGTCGATCCCATCGAGCAGATAGTTGTTGTGGACCGTCGCTAGTCCGTTTGCCACAAAACTGCCTGTGGTATCCAGCCCGCGAGTGGGATTCAGGCTGGTGACGCCGGCGCCAAGCTGCGCCAGGAATGTGTAGTTGCGTCCATTCAGCGGAAGATCATTGATTTGAATCCCGGTCGCTACGACGCCCACGGACGCATCTTGCGTCTGCAACTGCGGAGCCGTTTCCGTTACTTCAACCGTGGTGGTTACAGCGCCTGCTTTCAGGTGAAAGTCAGCTCGTGCCTGTTGTTGTACATTGACTACTACGTGTGTAGTCTCCTGGCTGAAACCTGCCGATTCCACGCTCACAATGTACGCTCCGATTCTGACCGG
>CAYNPS010000126.1:3645-5685 GCA_964399125.1 uncultured Terriglobales bacterium | reverse complement strand
AAGTCATCGGTCCCATTCCCGAACTGTCGGTTGTATATGCGAAGGTGCCGTCGCCAAGGTTTCTGTACAGAGCATATTTTTGGTAGGCAAGATCGCTTATTGCCAGATCGGGCAAACCATCGTTGTCGTAATCGGCGAAGTCGACGCCCATTCCAGCATAGGCGTGTCCATCCCCATCAACGCCCACCCCTGAAAATAGACCAACGTCTTCGAAGGTCCCGTCACCCTTATTCTGATAGAGGAATTCCGGAATGGAATCATTCGCGATGAATACATCGATCCGTCCATCGCGATTAAAGTCGGCGATTGCGATGCCCAAGCCCTTTCCCGGCTTGGCAAAACCCGCCTGCCTGGTTACGTCTGTGAAATGGCCATTCCCGTCATTGTGATAAACGATCGGTGCGATGGGTTGAAACTGGTCGGGATGGCAAAACGAGCGATATCCCTCCTTGCGTTCTCCGCACCAGATATCGTTAAAGTCCCACCGCAAATACCGCAGTACGACCAGATCGAGCAACCCGTCGCCGTCCAAGTCAACCCATGCCGCACTCGTGGACCAGCCGCCCCCGGCGATGCCAGCTTTGTCGGTAACATCAGTAAAAGTGCCGTTACCGTTGTTGTGATAAAGCTGGTTTCTTCCATATGCAGTTACATACAAATCTTCGTAGCCATCGTTGTCATAATCACCGACCGCGACTCCCATTCCATAGCCGGCGCCCTGCAACCCGGATTTGTCGGTGACATCCTCGAACGTACCATCGGACTTCTGGTGGTACAGACGATTCCAATATTTCGGTCCAGTCTTTTTGGGAATTGCGCCAGGAGCAGTGGGATCATTGATTTCAGCGCCGTTCACGAGAAAGAGATCGAGACGGCCATCGTTGTCGTAATCGAACAGAGCGACTCCCGAACCCATGGTCTCGAGAAGGTATTTCTTTGAAGTATGCGGAGCCATGTGTTGGAAGTGCACTCCGAGTGCGGAGGTGACATCCACGAATTTTCCCGCCGAAGCGGAGATCTGTTGGGAGGAGCTTTTATTCTGCGCCGCGCTTATCAAAGCGACTGCGAGAAGTCCCAACGCAACGGTTCTCAAAAAGAAACGCATGCGGGTCCAGGAGACATCACTCGAAGTCGGTATGGGTTGAGGTTTGTTAATAGTCCGCGTCGCAGCCCGCCGTTAATGATCAGGATACAAATGGTGAAAATTCACTCTAACGGTCACCGTCAGCCATTGCTACAGCCAATTGATAAAACTCCCTGCGTGCCTGAAGCGAGAGTTCAGGAGAGGTGTGCGACGACGATTTTGGACTTGACCCAGCCGCGTCCAATGCGGCCTCGACCCTCTCGATATCGAGGGTGCCCTGCGGAAACATCTCCGCGCAGCGCTGAAGAATCTCTCTGGCATCTCCGATGCGGCCAGCCTCGTAATAAAAAACTCCAAGGCTGGCTAGAGGCGTTTCGCGCGAAGGCATAAGTTCCGCCGCTTTTTTAAGATTGGCTTCTGCGTCTCGCTGGCTCCCGCGAACCACAGCCGCAACGCCTGCAGCCCAATAGAGGAAGCCCGAATCGGGAATACGACCTAATCCCTGACGGAGCGTGCGGTCGGCATGCTCCGTATCCCCTATCTGGAGCTGTGCCAAGGCAAGCGACACATAGTACTGTTCATTATCCGGAGAACGCACAAGCGCTTGTTGTAATGCCTGCACCGCATCTTCGCCGCGATTCGAATGCAGGTAGATATCGGCAATGAGCGCGAACCAGGAGCTGTCTTTCTGGCCTTCGGGTGAGATTGACTCCGCGGCGCGCAGAGCTCCGTCATAATCCCGATTCTGGAATCGAGCATTTGCAAGATCGTACTTTGCCTCGTCTGAGGAAGGATCGATCTTCGTCGCCGTTTCGAAATATTGAATGGCCTGGGAATACAAGTGAAACCTGCCCAGCAGCACTCCCGTATTCAACACCGTCCGAAAGTCTCCTTCACTGACGTGGTCAAGCCGCTTGATGACCGTCAGCGCGTCATCCGCCCGTCCCGACTTTAAG
>CAYNPS010000126.1:0-3545 GCA_964399125.1 uncultured Terriglobales bacterium | reverse complement strand
GTGGTCAAGCCGCTTGATGACCGTCAGCGCGTCATCCGCCCGTCCCGACTTTAAGAGCGCTTCCGCTAAGAGATACAAACTCCGGGGGCGGTCTGGATGCCGCTGTACTTCGGCCTCGAGGTCTTTGAGGTCGCTTTCCTTCTGCTGGTCTGGGGAGAGTGAATTTCTGCGCTCCAAGTAGTCGAACACATGCTGCAGCGGATACGGGCCGGGATTCGGGTTCTTCGCCAGCGTCTTGAAGATGTTCATGTCGCGCTGCGCGGCATCGAGCCGGTGTGTACTGCGTTCTGCAATCGCTAGTTTGTAATGGACTTCTGCTGTTTTTGGGCTCACTTGGGACGAACGCCGAAGCAAGGGAATGGCTTCCTCATATTTCTTCTGTTCCATTTTGAGACTGGCAAGTTCAAATAATGCGTCCGCGTAATTGGGATCGATGTGCAAAGAGCGCTGCAGATATTGCTCGGCTTGGGTCTGATTGCCCTGCCTTCGGGCCACGAAAGCCAGGTTGAACAGCGCCGGTAAATTCTTCGGATCGCCCTCGAGAGCGCGATCCAGGTATCGTTTAGCTTCGTCGTATTGCCCAAGATGCCGGTAGCACAAGCCCATCAGAGCGTAAGAGCGTGGAGACGGATCTAACGTCAGCAGTGTCCTGAATTCCTGTATCGCCTCATCCACCTTTCCGACGGTGAAGTAACTTTCTCCCAAAGTCGCGTGCAGATCAGCACGAACGGAGTCAATCTTCAACGCTTCTTTCAGGAGCTCAATTGCATCTTCGAAGAACGACTGCTGCATGCTGAGACGGGCCATGAGGAGCAGAACATCGGTATTTTTCGGGGCAAGCTTTCGTGCGCGGACAAGGAGTTCCAACGCGTCAACTTCCTGTTGCATATCCGCTGCGGCCTGTGCTGCTAAATACAGAGTGTCGGCAGACTCGGGCTGTAAGCGCAGCGCCTCATTCAGAACCTCTTGCGCCTTTGCGGGTTGGGCGTTCCGCAAATAGGCCTGGCCCAGGTTGTGCAGGATGTCGAATGTTCCCGGTTGCAGGGCATTGGCGAGTTCAAACTCGTGTGCTGCGGCGGAATATTGGTGACCCGAAGCTAACTGCACGCCAAGAGAAAAGTGGACGCCGGTTTCCTTGACGTTCTCGCGAGACAGCTTTGCGGCTGCGTTCAAACCGGAAGATGTCATTTCGGCCTCAAGGTAGGCGCGAACCAGGCTTAAGCGTGTGGCAATATCCGGAGAAGGAATCCGCGCAAGCCACGTAATGGCTTCTTTAGCCCGCTTTTGACTAAGCAGCAGGATTGCGAGATTGTAGTTGGCCGTTCGGTTTTGTGGCTGGAGGCGCAGTGCACGGCGGAACGTCATGTCGGCAAGATCAATGTTGCCATGCGAAGCGTAGCTCGTGGCCAGATTGTCTAGGGTATCGACGGAGCGAGGATCAATCTGCAGTGCCTGTTTGAACGTGGCGATTGCGCTTTCATGTCTTCCTTGCTGGTCGTAGACAACGCCCAGCAAGTTGAGCCCTGCGATTTTGTGCGCCGAGCCCGGTAGCTCGCGCTTGATCTCCTCAACCGCTGCTTCCAACGAACCCTGTGAAACCAGACGCTTGGCCTGTTCAAAATCGCCGGGCCGCGATATCGCGTGCGCATTCGGTTGAGTGGCAACTTGGGAAGAGGCCGCGCCTACCACCAAAATAAAACAGGCGAAGATTACGAGCCTGATAATTGAAATCATGAGCTTTCGCTGCTCGTTAGTTCCCGAGTATCTCACGAAAAATACGTGTACGATACCGAACTCACACGGAAGGGACTGATTATGCGAATCAAACTCCCATTTGGTGCCACAACGACGCGCTATCCAAGTCAGTTCGGTTCTGTTCGCAAGGGCATTAAACATGCAAGAGTTTATCTTCGGAGCTGTGCCGATGGTCTGAACCCGTCTTCGTTCTGGCTCCTGCTTTTGCTTGCGATCTTTATTGCCGCTCTGGGCCCTACAGCACGTGCGGCTGACGCCATTCAGTTCATTCCCGATAAGAAACTGTGGGTTATACAGGTCGGAGATGAAAGCTATGTGTTTGGCGTGAACGAGCGCGAAGAGTTGCAAAGCGCATACTGGGGCGAGCGGTTGCGAACGGAGGACTTTGCCGCCGCGCACTCTTTGCCGGGATGGTCATCCTTCGAACCCACCACGACCGCGACGCCGCAGGAATATCCCGGTTGGGGCGCATCCTTATACGTCGAGCCAGCGCTGAAGGCTACCTCTCCTAATGGCAACCGCGAAGTCGTGCTGCACTATGTCGATCAACGCCTGAGCAAAGACTCACTGGAGATCACTCTTAAAGACGTGGGCTCGGCCTTAAGCGTCGTGCTTCGTTATCGCGTGGATGCGAAAACTGGAGTGATCGAGCGCAGTACGCGCATTGAGAACCGCACGACCGAGCCGGTGACGCTAGAGAGTGCTCAGTCGGCAGCGTGGACGTTCTCCCCTGGCGTCGGCGCCAGGTTGCATTACTTAACAGGAGCGTGGGCAGGCGAGTTCCAATCACAATCAGACACTTTGCCCACTGGCACGCGTGTGCTGGAGAGTCGTCGCGGAAGCACCGGAGCCGAAGTAAATCCGTGGTTTGCGATTGCTGAGAATGGCGCAGATGAAGAACACGGACGCGTATGGTTCGGTGCGCTTGGCTGGAGTGGAAGCTGGCGGATCACCATCGAGCGATCGATCACCGCACAAGTACGCGTGACCGGCGGTTTCAATACTTTTGATTTTGACTATAGGCTCGCGCCCGGGGAATCTCTCGACACACCGCCGTTCTATGCAGGATTCAGCGCCAATGGAATCGGCGAAGCATCGCGACTGATGCATCGTTTCGAGTTGTCTCACATCCTTCTGGGAGGTAGCCAGGCCAAGCTTCGGCCGATTCTGTACAACTCATGGGAGGCGCGCACACCCGTGGAAGAGAGTGCCCAGATTGCCATGGCGGAAAAGGCGGCAAAGCTCGGCGTGGAACGATATGTCGTCGATGCGGGATGGTTTGGCTCACCCGGTGGGCGCGGGCAGCTTGGCGACTGGAACGTAAACCCGCAGAAGTTCCCCCATGGATTGAAGCCTTTGATCGATCGTGTACACGCGCTCGGCATGGACTTCGGCCTGTGGGTCGAGCCGGAGAGCATCTCTAAAAACAGCGATCTCTACCGCCGGCATCCGGACTGGATCATGAACTTTCCCGGCCGGCCTCAGATCGAGGTCGGTGGACACTATGTTCTCAATCTGGCCCGCGACGATGTGAAGGAGTACACCTACGCATGGCTCGACCGGCTTGTCACCGAGAACGATATCGCTCTCCTGAAATGGGATTACAACCGAAACTGGACAGAACCGGGATGGCCAGAAGTCCCAGTCGCAGACCAGAAGAGGATATGGGTTCGCTACGTGCAGAACCTCTACGAGATTCTGGATCGCTTGCGCGCCAGGCATCCCAAGCTGGAGATCGAGTCTTGTTCCGGCGGCGGCGCCCGCATCGATCTGGGAATCCTTCGCCGGTC
>CAYNPS010000125.1:0-10645 GCA_964399125.1 uncultured Terriglobales bacterium | reverse complement strand
ACTGAATAAACTGCCATAATTTACCTGTACATCTCGAAGTTTGATGTCGGACGATTTCGTTGCCACTGCGGCCCCGAAATGACAAGAGGATGAAATCACGTGGGCGAAGACAGGACGCGAGCGAGAGCCATTCGGGATTGTGCGCTCTGCGAATGTATCCGTCGGCCGTAAACGCATCGGCGCCGCCGAAGCTGTTGAACCCCAAGCTCTCCGTCTCACTAGACCCTTTGTCGAACCTCTTCGAAAAGAACGCAGGCACATGATGATGTTGATCATCTGGCGTACCCCGGACGAGCGCGATAGCTAATGTTGCGCCATCGGTTGCTTTTGATCTTGCAGAATCTTGCGATTTTGATGGCAGTGCAGTAATCAGCTCATTGCCGATGCTGCGCGAACTTCGGCAGGAACTTGAGGTCGGTGGTCGTAATTATCAAAACGCTCATCAGAACGCAGACGGTGCCGATGATTGTACGAACATCAATCCTTTCGCCGCCGAAGAAATATCCAATTAAAACTGCGACTGCGGGGTTCACGTAGGCGTAGGTTCCCACTTTTGTAGGTGATTCGTGATGAAGGAGCCACACATAAGCGCTGAAGGCGAGGATAGATCCGGCAAAAACCAAATAAAACAATGCGAACCAGGTGCGCCCTGACAGAGCCGACAGATCGAAGCGGTGAAATTCTCCCAAAATCACCGCGGCAATAACCAGCAATGCTCCCCCTGCGAACATTTCTGTACCCGAGCTCATAAGCTTCGATGACGGCAAAGACAGTCTGCGCGATAGAACCGAACCCACTGACCAATTCATCGCAGCAATGATCAGTGCGATGGCACCTGCCCTGTCGATCGGTGTTCCGCCAACTTTGAGGGAATGGCTCATTAATACGGCCACTCCGGCTATCCCGGTGAACAGCCCCAGGAGCAACCGAAAAGTGAGCCGTTGGGTTCGAAGGAAAACCATCTCGGAGAGCGCCATGAAAATAGGAATCGTGGCCATCATAACGGCAGCAATCCCCGAAGCCACGCGTTGCTCAGCCCAGAACAGAAGCCCGTAATCGAAGGGAAACAGCATCAATGCGACCAGCATCACAGAAATCCACTCGCGAAACTCTGGTAAAGGTTCGCCGTGCGCCAGTAACCAACCGCAAAGAAGGAGTCCGGCAAGCAAGAAACGGATCGCCGCAAACAAAAAAGGAGGGATCTCTCGAACTCCAACCCGAATAGCAAGGAAAGTCGATCCCCAGATAATGTAAATAATGGCGAAGGCCAGCAGCGTCTTCCACACCGGATGATTGCTATTTTCTTCCATATCGCCCAGCTCAAGAGCGTGGGGTTCCAAGCGATAGCAAGACTATGGACAAGTGAGGATCGATATACACTACTGAACTGATCTCGTCCCCAGCCGGGCAGGGTCGCAATCAGGCTGCCGTCGGATCATTGTTTCTCGTTAGCAGAAATGGGTCGGAGTACCCGTCAAACTTATGTCTTAATCTAAGGAAAGGTACTCGCTCCTCACCACTTGAGCCCTTCCGCGGACGGCGGTTTTCACTACTCTGCCTTCCCTGCATTCTACGATTGCTTCAATCAAACTCGGTGCTCCCATCGCGTATCCCTGCGCGATTCGCAAAATATGTCGTCCCGCTTGACAGTGTCGGTCGTAAGTTGCGAGGTATGCGGCGAGTGCAGCTGCCGCGACACCGGTCGCCGCGTCCTCCCGGAACCCGGCTCGCAGAGGAAACTGGCGAGCCTCTACGTGCACATTTGGTTTATCAGTTTGGCGTGTAAACGGATAAAACCCGGAAACGTGCAGGCGGTCACATAGACCCCAAAGCTCTTCGTAATCGGGATTTAGATGATTCAACGTTCGTCCATTGTCGAGGGGAATAAGAAGTTTTGGGCGTGAGACGGAAACTGATTGAACTGGACCCTTTTCCAGCACAATGTGATCATTCTCGATTCTAAGAGCATGAGCAACTGCGTCTGAACTCGCTGTTTCGCCAAAAACTGGTTTGCTTTGCTCAAGGGTAACGAGCAGTTCTTCGCCATTTCGCACCGCTTGAATGTGAAATATTCCTGTAATGGTTTCAACCCGAATACGATCGGACTTCAAAATATTGTTCAGCAGCGCGACAGTAATGGCTGCAATCGTCGCGTGCCCAGAGACACCCATCTCGTGCTCTGGCACGAAATAGCGGAGGCGAATGTCGGCCACTGCGGATGTAGGTTTCAAGATAAATACGGTGTCCAGTCCAGTACGACGTGCAAGCGCTTGCATGAAATCATCTGCGATTCGGTCAGCAAACGGAACGACCGGGCACGGATTGCCCCCTCGTATCCCAATGGCAAAGACGCGCGTGTGAACGATCTGGACAGGTTCCGTTCGCATTGAGCTTGTTTGATGGAAGATGGCACGCGAGTCAGCCATAAACGTAGAACTGAGAGTTGCAAGCCGAAGGCACCTGCGACGCCTCAAGTACGCCCGAGTTAGTGCTGTAGGATCCTGTTCGATTTCAGATAGCTCCCGTGCTGCTCCGGGAAACATATATGGCCTGCACAATCGCTTCAATCGTCAAGCTCCGTTCTCAGCCTGTCTTGCAAAATCTTGCTGTTGGCATTGATCGTTGTGATACGGATATCGAGCACGTAATAACTAGCCTCTGAAAAGCTCGGGCAGGCTTGTCTGCTTCGGGGAAACAAGATGCGCCATTGTTTGATGAGTCTCCAGAACACGGATGCGATCTTGTACCTAGACCAGTGGAGTTAGGGCAAAGTAAATGGCAATTGCGGAACTTCTTTCTCTTGGGCACAATGTACTGCCTTAGTCGAGAAGACGGCGCGCCCGCTGGCGGGTGTGCCACAGATTGTCGGGAGTTGCCAATGGCAGCTGCGAAGAACAGGGTTTCGTTCAGGAGTCCATTGCCGACGGCAATAAATCAAAAATGCTCTCACGCACTGAAGGAATCTTAGAACATGTTTCAGAGAGATCTTTTGCACAACAAACGTATCTTGATTACGGGAGGAGGTACGGGCCTGGGTAAAGCAACAGCATCGCGATTTCTCGAACTCGGGGCTGAAGTGTATATTTGCGGACGCCGTCAGGAGGTACTGGTAAGTGCCGAAAAGGAACTGCAGAGCCACACAGGAGGCCGAATTCATTCTTGTCCATGCGATGTTCGTAATGCTGCCGCAGTTGAAAAAATGATCGATTGGATATGGCAGGATGGGCCGCTCGATGTGCTAATGAATAATGCGGCTGGCAATTTTCTGGCTCGCACCGAAGATGTTTCATTGCGTGCTTTCGAAGCGGTAATTGGCATTGTTCTAATGGGCACCCTCCACGCGACACTCGAATGCGGAAAGCGGTGGCTTGCCCAGCGTCATCCGGCTGTCGTTCTCAATGTTGTCACTACCTACGCGCATACGGGATCAGCTTATGTTGTGCCCTCTGCTGTTGCTAAGGCAGGGGTGCAGACGCTCACGCGCAGTCTGGCTGTAGAGTGGGGGAACCGACAGATTCGCATGAACGCCATTGCACCGGGCCCGATTCCAACGGAGGGCGCCTTCTCACGATTGCTGCCCCGCCCCGAGTTGGAGAGCAAAGCGAAGGACCGAGTACCGTTGGGGAGATTTGGTACTCTGGGCGAGTTTGCCAATCTTGCCGCTTTCCTGGTCAGCGACAGCTCTGGCTTTGTTAATGGGGAGGTAATCACGCTTGACGGTGGCGAATGGCTTTATGGTGCCGGGGAATTCAGCGCGCTCGGTCGGACGCTCAGCGAGAATGATTGGCAAAAGATGAAACCATCGAAGTCGAAACCCAGCTAAATCGTGTTCCTCCAAGATCCGCATCCCAGGACAACCGCAGCCATTGGCATCGTTCGCTTCTCTGGGTTTCGCTTCCATTTCTCTATTTAGTTTGTTCGATTCAGAAATGCAATAAGCCTGCGCTTGACCGCGGGCCACTCCTCGTCCACGACTGAATAGCGGGCAGAGTCACGAGCAATGAAGTCAGCCGCCATTCTGTGCGACCGAAGAACCCCTTCGAATTTTGCGCCGAGCCTTTCCAGTGCCGCGCGTGAGCGCTCGTTGCGCACGTCGGTGTGCAAGCAAACACGTAATACCTGCCATTCTTCGAAGGCGTGAGTCAGCATGAGCAACTTAGACTCTGTATTGGCGGCAGTTCTAATTGCATCACGCGTCAGCCAGGTGTATCCAATTTCACAGGCATCGGGAGCATCGCGTCCGTGCCGTTCGTGACGAGGAGGCCATGCCCATCGCTCCAGGTTCCAAAAACGCGTGGATCCAATGACTGTGCAGTTTTCTTTGCGGATAATCGCAAACGGTACTGCTGTTCCAGCTTCTCGCCACTCCATCGCGGTCTCTACGTACTTTGCTGCCTCCAATTTTCCTTGGGGTACCGGACTCCACTGATATAGAGACGGGGCTACGGCAGAGGCTGCAGCAAGACCGTCGACATGTCCGTGATCGAGCGGTTCCAGACGAACGAAAAACCCTTCTATCTCCACTGCTTCTCCCTTCAGCTCTTACCGCTCAGATGAGGTCGAGTTCGCTAGATTTGGCAGTAAGTGCCCGGCATAGGCGGATGACGACTGTTTAGATTCTGTCTACGGTTTACACGCCAAACATCAAGCCTGGCCGTGCGGCACGCATCAAGGATTCGCATTCAGTCACCCCTTAAGGCTCTCGTAAACTTGAAAGTCCGATTAGGTATCCAAGCTAGCGCCCAGAGCGATTTCGATTTTCGTTAAAACTTGCATCCTTCGACATACCGTCCAGGGGTTACACCGAGGAACCGCTTAAAGCGGTGGGTCAGATGGCTCTGATCGACATATCCCGCCGATAAGGCAGCCGAGACGAGCGTCTGGCCGTGATCGAGGAATTCACGCGCCTTTCGAATGCGAACGGTTTCTAAATACGCATGCGGCGGAAGCCCGGTTTCTCTTTCAAATGCGTGCGCAAAGTAATAAGGACTCAACGAAACCAAACTCGCCAGCTTGGAAAGCGAAACGTCCTCAGCAAAATGGGTTTCCATGTAATCGCGGGCCTTTTTTACCGCTGGACTCTCCCTGCCAATTGAACGTGCCGTCAGCTTAGAGTCCGCATGGTGGGTGATCAAGTGCGCGAGCCCGTGCAGCAGCAGCGCTTCGCATTCGAGAGCGAGTCCTTGTTGAGCCAAACATCGGTGAACAGCCGACAGCAGAGCTGCAAGCCGAGAGTCCTGTAAGACAGTATCTTTGAAAAACACGACGCTGCTCCTGTTTCCAAGGTCCGACGCTACACGAGTGAGATACTCGGGACGAGGATAAAGAACCCTATATGTATACCCGTCGGGTGTCGCGGGATCTCCAGTATGCGACTCGCTCGGATTCAGCACAAAAACGTGACCTGATGCCGCGAGATGCTTCGAACCACGATACCAATATGACGCGGCGCCGCGTTCTACCAGGGCGACCACGAAGTAATCATGAGTGTGGCGCGCATATCGATGTCCAATGAAGTGCGCGTGCAGCGCTTCTATATCCTGCAGGTTTGGACCGTGGAAGTACCTTGACCATTCCTTGCACTCGGCACCTAAAGCTCGATTCATGGAGGACAGCGCCTCTTTTCCCTAAATCTACAGCTGCAAAATCATCCTCTTCTCTGTCGCCCAACACGGGAAGGACCATTTACGACCTTAAGAGCGGTCCATTGATCTGTGCCTGGCCCGGATTGATAAGTGTCCCGACACGTGAGTTTCTTTTCCATGGTAAAGAGAGGAGTACCAAAAAGATCGTGAGGGCGCTCATTGCTTCTTTCGAAGCCAAATCGCCGATATAGCGAGATGGCAGAAAGCAGAAATGGTGTCGTACATAAGTACAAACGTTCACTTCCACTGTGAGCGGCCAACACCTCGATTTGTTTCAGCAAGAGATAACCGATCCCAAGGCCCCTCGCCTCGGGCAAAACGGCCATGCCCCGAACATAACAGCCAGATCCCTTGTGAACCGCGGAAGCGGTCCCCACGATCTTGTTTTCAACGATTGCGACCAATGTTGGGCCTTGCTTCATTCTTTGGAGGATGCCGTCCTTACCAGGTGTAGTGGCTGCGTATCCTTCTTTGGTATAGCAGTGTTCGTATTCGGCGAAAGCGCGCCGCAGAATCCCCTTAATCGCTGCTGCGTCTTCTGGGACAGCTTCTCGTATTCTTGCGCCGCTTTCCCTTATGCACATGAGGAATTTCTAACTGCACGCTGTTGAATAGCGAAGTTCCAATTATGAGTTTCCGATGGCACCATCGCGAATTATTCCCGTCTATTAGAAGTTGCTGGATCGATCCGTGGAAGGGGCATAGAGTGGGAGAGCCGATCTCAGATTTCTCTCAGAAAGAACTAGCAACCTAGGTCACACAGCAGAACATGTCGGGATCAGCGGGATCGGCTGGAGCTTTGAACCTTCTTCCGCTTCAAGAAGAAGCACGCGATGAAAGCAGCAGAGACCGTTGACCTTCTGCCAGGGACACCGCAAGTCGGCTGGGAACATTTGTGCGCCTGTGCTTTGCTAGACAAACATGAACACTTCCCCGATGCCGACGAACTCGCGAACTTTCTCAAATGCACGCCTATCGCGCTCAGGAACTTAGCTGCCGGGCTGACGTTGCGAACACTATCCTGACATCGGGAAAGTGGCGTATCAAACAGATTGTTAGCGGTCTTGTGAATTGCTCGATGAGCATGAATCTTCTCTCTCCATTAGTGATCGGGACGACGTCGCAGGGACAGGAGTGATTGCGAGAAACATCTAAAAGAACTAATGCCACAATCCGGTCGCATGCGCACGGTCAACATCGCATTTGTAGAGACCCTGAGCCAACCCGACTTAGAGAGCCGGCGGAGCGCATCCGAGAATCGGGCACATTCCGGTGGAAGAACTGATCTCGGAATGGGTCGATCCCGACTTATATGGTCTCACTTACTCTGGAGAGATTTGGAAATATGCAGGCTTTTTATCAATCGTGAGTCAAGCCTTGCCAGCCGCGCGACAATGAGTTGCGGAGCTAAGCTACAACCGGTGCTTGAGTCGATACTTCATGACAATCTGGCACTACACCAGAATCGCAGAGTTCATTATGCGCACTCACCTCTTTGGTTTGAGCCGTGCTTCGGCCAACTTGTCCGCTGCCTGGTAGCTCGGGATGCGCTCTTTCTTAGCGAGCTGAAATATTTCCAGCACGGTGTCGTAGATGCCATCGAGCTTTTTCCTTGTGCGTGCGGATTCCCATTTCAGTATTTCACTGCAGCACAGATTGATCACTCCTCCTGCGTTAGCTGCGTAATCAGGAACATAGGTTCTATGCTGTTCTTCGAGGATGTCGCCATGACGGAGTTCCAGCAACTGATTATTAGCGCCTCCACAAATGATTTCGACCTTAAGCCGAGGAATTGTCCGATCATTCAATACACCACCAAGCGCGCAAGGCGCGAAGACATCCGCGCGTACCGAGTAAACCTCTTCAGCAACAACGGTTTTAGCACCTAATGTAGAGGAGAGGCGTTCTGCTTTTTCCGAATCGATATCACTGACGACAAGATCGGCACCGAGATTGCGGAGTTCGTTCGCGAGATACGAGCCCACATGCCCGCATCCCTGAACTACGACGGTCCGTCCGGAGAGGTCAGATCTGCCCCAGCGCTCTAAGGCAGCGGCCTGCAGTGCACGCAAGACGCCGCAAGCCGTGCTTGGGCTTGGGTCTCCGGATCCCGCGTCGAGTCCCACAACAAATGCTGTTTGTTGACCGACATAATTCATGTCGGCCGGGCCCGTGCCCACGTCTTCCGCAGCGATATAAAGTCCAGCTATTGCGTCAATCATCTCGCCATGGGCATGAAAGATGTCCGCCCGATGGCCTACGCCAGCGTGATTGAAGATGACCGATTTTCCTCCGCCTGCTGGTAAATCGGCCAACGCATTCTTGTAAGTCATGCCGCGGGCAAGCCGCAAGACATCGTGCAACGCCTGGTCCTCATCGCGATAGTTCCAGAAGCGGATTCCTCCGAGAGCTGGTCCACGGACAGTTGAATGCACGGCGATTATGCCGCGATATCCGATGCTCTTATCTTCACCAAACAACACCCGCTCGTAGCCTGGAACCCGCTTTTCGGTAATCTTCATGTGGCTGTTGCGTGCTGCGAAAAAAAATTGATCAAATTTCACTCTGAGACGATAACTGCCATGTCAGGCAACCGGGCGTTTTAGGCTTCATCACGTCCGACCGAGGTGGTCTGGTTGCTCGGAGGTGATTCGCCTCATTTGCCGGTATTCTCCCCTGAGATAGACCGAATCGCAGAATGAGCCATGGGAATGCCGCCGGTCTTGTGAAATCTTGCTGCTTTAAGGGCCGTAACCGTAAAGCCTCAGCTTTGTAGGTTGAAAACTGTGATTTGCGCGGGAGAGAAATGACGGCAGATTCTTCCGATCCAATTTTACGAACAGAAATTGAAGCCCCGTAAGAGCTAGGGGCTGCCAAGTCGCCGATCGCGCTGTGACCGCATTCAGGGTAATGGCCCCAGAGAGATGCCATTGAATTACATCTTGGTGGTACCATTACCGCATGTCGAAGAGTACGCCCGGGGTCTTTATTCCGGCAATCAGTTTAGACCGGAGCTCGTGTTCACCTTTATATAGGCAGCTATACGACGGAATTCGGCAGGCGATTCTGCAGGGCACGCTCAGAAAGGGATTGCGCTTGCCCTCTACCCGCAGCCTCGCAACGGAGCTACGGGTTTCACGGAACATTGTGGTCATTGCGTTTGAGCAGTTGATGGCCGAAGGCTACGTCGAATGCAGGACGGGCGCGGGCACTTTCGTTACAAAGACGTTGCCCGAAGAAGTTCTTCAGATTCAAAGTCACGCGGTGGATGAAAACAGGTCCTTGTCAGAGCGCGGGAGTGTAATTCGGAGCCTCTGTCCTGTCGTCGCCCCTTCGAATGCTAGATTGCGCTATGCCCCTTTCCGTTTTGGGCTGCCTGCACTGGATCATCTGCCGCTTGAACTTTGGGGAAGGTTTCTCGCTCGACACTGCCGCAAGGCTTCGATCGAGGTCGCCGTACATGGTGATCCGGCTGGACTTCGCACCCTGCGTGAAGCAATCGCTTCTTATGTAGGAGTAGCACGAGGGGTGCGATGCGATCCCGCGCAGGTCATCATCGTGAACGGGTCTCAGCAGGCGATCGATCTGGCCGCGCGCGTGCTCGCCGATCCTGGCGACGTTGCCATTATCGAGGATCCGGGTTACACGGGAGCACGCTCCGCTCTCCAAGCAGCAGGAATGAAATTATTGCCAATCAAAGTCGGAAAGGACGGCCTGCGGGTTGAATTGCTTTCGACAAAGCACTTGAAAGCAAGACTTGTTTACGTTACACCTTCCCATCAATTTCCTTTGGGAGTTGTTCTCAGCCTGGCCAATCGGCTCGAGTTACTGGATTGGGCGGCACAGGCCGGCGCGTGGATTTTGGAGGATGACTTCGACAGCGAGTATCGATACGAAAGCAAACCTATTCCGGCACTGCAAGGACTAGATCAGAACAGTCGCGTAATTTATCTGGGCACCTTTAGCAAAGTATTATTCCCGACGCTTCGCCTGGGCTACGTCATTGTTCCAGGAGACCTGCTCGATGCTTTTGTCGCAGCCCGTTGGATTACCGACCGCTGCTCGCCACTCATCGAACAGGCAGCATTGGCGGACTTCATCTCGGAAGGACATTTTGCCAGCCATATCCGGCGCATGCGCGCGCTTTACATGGAGCGTCGCTCAGCAATTCTGGCAGCCCTTCAGGAGCACTTCGGTACCTGGCTGGAAACATGGGATTCCGGGGCTGGAATGCATACCATCACGTGGCTTCCGCCACATGTCGAGGACACTTGCGTGGCCGACGCCGCTGCCTCCGCCGGCTTGAACATTAGCCCAGTCTCACAATTCGCCCTGCAAGCTCCTCCTCGTGGCGGCTTGCTGCTGGGCTTTGCTGCATTTACGCCCGAAGTCATCAAGAAAGGAATTCGCGACCTCGAAGTTCTAATTAACAACTGCAGTCGCGCAACTTCGCGCAAGGCGGCAGTTGGCTGATCGAAAGTGCGGGTTGGCAACGGGTGACTTATCGTTAGTCGTGAATAGCTTTGGCAGCGAACGTCACTTACCGTATACCCAGGCGAGATCGCACAGTTGCTGCGCGCCGATGTTCAGCCAGCGTGTACAGGAACAAAGAATTTAATTCCCAATCCGGGATCACACCAGAGCTGCTTCGCTCCAGGAAAGGCGCGCAGCCTATTACTTTTGTGACTGCATAGGATTTTCTAAAGCAATTGGCATTGGCGCAGAACCTAATTGCGATCACCAGATACTGGTTTTGAACCATCTGACTGCGCTGGGATGTGCCCGGAAATTTTTCCGTGAACTGCGGGACGATATCGGGCGAGCGTTTCTGCAGTGCGGCGAAATCTGCTTCAGAGGTCCATAGGAAATCTGCCCTGGTTCATCAATCCTTTGTGAGAACCTTGTCACACGCTTTCCCAGATTGGTTGACTTTACGAAGGAATCGTCAACCTAGTTTCGAATGACCCGCAAAGCGGAATCGAAATCTGCATACTCAGTAA
>CAYNPS010000124.1:0-10659 GCA_964399125.1 uncultured Terriglobales bacterium | reverse complement strand
AGCCCTGAAAGGGCGGCATAGGTTCGCTCCATCCGCGGATCTATGCCGCCCCTTCGGGGCTCCCGTTGCGCAATGCCTTCGCCCACGGCTTACGCGCGTGGGCTAATACATTCCGCTCCTTCGGAGCTGGCTCTTCGTGATCCTCGCGGACATCGGTGCTCCTCGCTTTTCCTTCGCAAAAGGAAAAAATTGCAGGCCGACAGCCGATCGCCGCGCGCTCACGCGAGAGCGCGCCTCGTGTACTGCTCTAGCGTCAACTGCACGCTCGCGGGGAGCATCTCGCGGGAGAAGTTGATCGTTACTTGCCCATTTGCGGAATTGGAATCTTCGCCGATGTGCGTGCGGCGACGATAGATGTAGGCGAAGCCTTCGATTGCGGCTTGCTGCAGATCTAGTGGCAGCGTTGCGTATCCCGCCTGATAGACGAGCTGGACATTCTGGAATCCGCGCATGAAGCGATATTGATATTGGCTGCTGTACGGACCTAGCGAGTAGAACGCAGTCGATCCTCCTCGAAGCATGATCTTGCGCGCGTCGAAGACGAAGCCGGCGCTGAGTTGATCGACGGCTGCCGGAATCGAGACACCATTCACCATCACGCTGCTCACCGAGATCAGCGGGAAATTGCGCGGCAGGATGAAGAGCGCATCGTTGCCGTCGCGATTCTCCGTGCACGAGGTCGCGATGAGATGATCGCGATAAATCCAGCGCAGCATCTGCAGCGAGCCGCGGGTGATCAGGTTTTGCAGCAGCGCGTCTTCGGCGTTGGTCTGGATGTTGAGCCAGGCTTTGAGATCGGCGAGTACGCAGAGATCGTCGGGCGATGGAGGCATAAAAGAAAAAGATTGAACACGGAGGACACGGAGGGCACAGAGGAAAAGGGCGGCTGCTGGGTTCTGCCCACTGCCTGCTACACCATGAGGGTGGCGCTTGTCACGGCGGTGGGAAAACCGAAAACCAACAGACCTCCGTTTCCTCCGTGCCCTCCGTGTTAAGTTTTTGTTTTTGCTTTTGCTGGAAGCTAGCGGCTAGCAGCTTGTTACCCATTCCCAATGTTCTGCAACAGGCAGAACGAGAATGGCCCGAAGACCTGCAGTACCTCATCGACGTAGACGCCGAATTGGTACACGCGGCTGGTGATCGGCCAATCGACCTGGTGGTAGTCGCGGCGGCATTTGATCTGTGCGACGTTGTTCACGTTCGAGAGCGGATACGGCAGGCGCTCGGTCTGCATGAGCAGCGTGCCTGCGGTGAGGTACGGATGAATCTCCATCGGGATCACCTGTCCGCCGCCGGGTGCGAACTTGTTGAAGTAGCCCGCGACCATCGATCCGCCGATCACCGCCGGCTTGCTCTCGATGTCGAGGTTAATGCGGAAGAGCGGCACGCCAGTCGCCGCCAGAACTTTCTTGTTGATGTTTGCCGCCTCTTGCGAGCTGACCCAGATCTTCGAGGGCGACAGACGATTCGTGTCCCACTGCGCTTTCAGCGCGGCGTCGATCTCAAGGATTCCGCTCGCGCCGTCGGAAGTGAGAAAACCGCCATCGAGCGACTTGTAATAAGCGTTGCCGCCGCCGTTGTAGTTGTTCACGATCTGCGTCAGGAAGCCGTCGAACAGCAGCGCGTTCTTGCTGTTGTCGGCTGTGATCTGGCTCGCAGTCTGCGTGCCTGCGCCGTTTGCTGAGAGCGTGACTCTGTTCACGGTGGTGATCTGCGCCAGCACAGCGTTCGACGCAGATGTTCCCAGATACCAGGCGTATCCTGCCGCACCGGGAACAGCCGTCACAGTTGCGGTGATCGTCTGATTTCCGGAAGTGGTTGTGATCGCCTTGGAGGCTGCCGAGACGTTCGATGATCCGCCACCGTAAGAGTCGGAACTGCCATCGATGTTCGTGCGCGATACCGATTGGGGAACGCCGTTTGGCACGCTGGCATTGAGGAATCCTTCCGGCGTGAGCGCGACAACATAGACGACGTTTCCTGACTGCACTGCCAGCAGAATGAAAATGACAATTTGTCGCATAGAGGTGACGAAGATGTAGAGAAACGGGTCGGTGAGAGGTTGAGAGCGAGCGCCGGCAGATTAACTAAAGTGCAAATTCTTGCATACAGTTCCCAATTTGGCGCGAAGAAGCCCAGGAACAATGAGCTACTTTCTCGCTCGATTCCGCATATAGAAGAAGAGCAGTCCCCCGCTCGAAGTGTGGCTCGACAGGCTCACTCGCCCTAGGCGATTCAGAGTCACGGCCCAAAGCAAGAAACTCGAATCCCCAGCTTTTCGTCGTGGCCTCCAACCGACAGAACCAACGTTAACGTTCGCTAAACAAAGCCTAAGGAGGCGAAATGAAAAACATGCGACTCTTGGTAACTGTCTGCGTACTGAGTTGCCTCGCGTCACCGGTGCTGACTCACGCTGATACGTGCGCAACCGGCAGCCTGAGCAATATCCTCGGTACAACTTGCACGATCGGAGACAAGACCTTCAGCTTTAGCTCTGCTGCTCAAGACCAGTTCACTGGAATTTCGGCAGCACAAATTCTCTTCACTACGAACACCAGCGATCCACTGAGCCCCGGCTTCTCGTTCTCTTCAGCTACGGGTGGCCCGATCAGCTTGGCGGCCACACCAGGTGCAAATAGCAATGAGTTGATTAATGTGGGAGTGAACTACACCGTGTCAGTAACGGATGGCAGTGCAAGCCTGCTGGGACAAAGCTTCACCTTGTCAGGAGCTACGGTGAAATTAACTGGATTGACTGGTGATAACACAATTTCAGACGCGACAAACTTTCTCGGATCAATGTCTGGTGCGTCTGTCGAAGTGTTCTTACAGTGCCAGGTTCCGGCTGGTCCCACAGGATGCACAACCTCGCAGGGCCCGGTGAACTTAACCTCCGGAGGGACATTTGCAACTCCGCAGGTCTCTGCCGTGGGCCAGGCAGGATTTGAGCTGGCTGCGCAAACCACCAGCGGCAGTACTAGTGCAAGTCTGACCAGCGTCAGCTACAGTTTCAACGAAGCGCCTCGCGGCGTTCCGGAACCGTCTTCTGTATTGTTGCTCGGTACCGGTCTCGTTGGTTTCGCGATGCGGCGATTCAAAAATCGAATTTAACAACCCTGCAGACGACTCGCGGCTCGACATGTGTCGAGCCGCTTTTTTGTAGAACGGCACTGACAAAAGCAAGCCGCATGTCCTCGCGGACCGGCTTAGCTCTTGTTCTTTTTTGGTTTTTTCTTCTCGCGTTTTGGAGCGTTTTTGTTTGCCATGCGTATAGCATCGCAGAATGCACCGGGTTTAGAAAGAGCGCAAATTCGAAGTCGCTGCTTATCGTATTTTCTCCTGAATGCCCGCCACGGCCCGCGCCTTCTCCGCCTCTTGTTTGTAGTACTGCTCAATTCCGCTCAGCGGTCGATGTAGGTATCCGAGCGCCTGAGTGCAGGCATCGACCTGGTCGTCATTGGCGGCGTTGGGAAAATGCAGCAGTTCCTGGACGAAATCGCCTACCCACGCAGCTCGATCAGGCAAGAGGATGTTGCCGGCTTCGAACAACGGCGCGACAGAGTTCAGTCTTCCCGATTTAGGATCCTTGGGCGTTCTCGGAATGATGCCGCTGATGTGCTCCCGCAACGATTGAATCACCGCCGGCCCATTCGCTGTGTCCTCAACCAGCTTGGCTGTAGCCTGGGGATATTTGCGCGTCATCTCGCGAATTGCTTGCCGTGTGCGCACAAAGTCCATGCGCTCCCGCACCTGATCGACCAGGTAATAATGCGCCTCGAACTTCACCCAGACCTGCCCAACCACGTAGTCGGAATCGCGCGCATCTTTGAAGCTGCAATCCCAGCTCTGGATCCACTTACCTTTGCCCTCCGGAAGCTCGCGGTAGTACTTGATCCAATCGCGCTTGATGATGCCGCCTTCGAACGGCGCCGGATTCTGTTGATACTGTCCTGCATACGCCCATGATCCCAATGCAGTCTTGAGTCCATCGAGCACCTCGCGCGGGAAACGTTCCGGCCATAGCAGATCGCCGGGTCTGCGCTCCTGCGGCTCGCGGTCCGAAATGGGAAACGTCCAGACTTCAGGAACTTCGCTTCGGCCGAGAGCTTGATGTGCGTCCATGCTCCTGGCTCGCGTGCGAGAAGATGTCCGGTCAGGTCGTCTTCATGCAGGCGCTGCATTACGACGACGATGCCTCCGGTTGCGGGGTTGTTAAGCCGTGAACGAAACGTAGCGTCGAAATTGCGGTTCGTGGTCTCACGCTCTTTGTCGCTGAAGGCGTCCTTCGCACTGAGCGGATCGTCGACGATCAGCACGTCGCATCCCTTGCCTGTCGCCGATCCGGTAATCGAAGTTGCATACATCACGCCGCGTTGCGTGTTCTCGTATTGCGTCTTCAGGTTCTGGTCCCGGGCGAGCCGAACGCGATTTCCCCAACACCTGCGGTAGCGCTGCGAGGTGAGCACGTTGCGTCGAAAAACCGAATGGTCGGTGCTCAGCTTCTCCGAGTAGCTGACGAACATGAACCGCTGCTGCGGCGCGCTGATCCATCTCCAGACGGGATAGAACACCGTACACAGCAGCGATTTCATGCTCCGCGGAGGGACATTGATGATCAGCCGCCGGCACTTGCCTTCTGCTACCTGCGTGAGGTACTCGCAGAGCAGGTCGAGATGCCAATTCCATTGGAGCGGCGTGGTCGGTTCCAAAATGGTCCAGAAGTGCTTCACAAAGGCTCGCAGGTCGCGCTCCAGCTCGACGCGGTGAAGCTTGAGCTGTGACTGTTTGAGTTCGGCGACGAGCTCAAGAAGCTCCCTCCTCGAATCGGGGAGGCGGGCACTCCGGCGACAAACAATCATGACGGGTTAATCAAAGACTGCGCCGCCGGAGTAGGTTGTGCGGGAGAGCCTGGTCTTTTTTGTCTTGTCATTCCGAGCGAAGCGAGGAATCCCTACTATGCCGATGCATTATTGGTCTTATAGGGATTCCTCACTACGTTCGGAATGACAAAGAAGAATCATTCCATCCTTCCACCGCCGCAAACGCCCGCCGCGATCCACACGCATATGCATGCATCGTCGCCGGACCAATGCGCGCGCTCTCGTCTCGCAAATTCTCGGGACGATGAAAAGTCAAGCGAATCGCCTTGCCGCGATTAATGCACGTCGCCGCGCGATCACGCACCATGCGCACGGCCACGTCGCGCATTACGTAGTACGCGGGCTCGCTCCACGTGGGTTGAAAGAGACGAAACACAGGAACGTGATGGTTCGAGCGCTGGTGTGTCATTTGAAGATGGCTTTCGGCTATTGGCTGTTGGCGTTCGGCCAATTAGCCTTTCGTGTTGATATGAAAGACGTTGCTGGCCGAAAGCCGAGAGCCGAGAGCCGACAGCCCAGCCTCGAAATACACGACTCCGCCAACGATGTAAGGTGCAGGCCGTATGGAAGAGAATCGTTCCGTGAAACAGATTGGCAGCGCCGCTCCTGCCGGTGGTCAGCGGAGTTTGATCTCCGCCGAGTTCTCGTGATGTCCTCGCCTCGGCCGTCTGTCTACCGAGTCCGTATCAACTGACTACACTTTCTGTGCTATGCGATTTTGGGAAATTCGTCAAGATAAAAGTGAGAACGATTTTGAGCGTGCGATGAGCAAGTTGGATGCCAAAGGTCGTTCTATTTCGGGAATTGTGCCGCTGACATTCTTGATTACGTCTGGAATCTTTTCTTGAGTCGGCGGTGTCAACTAGCATTCAGCAATTCTTCGCATGCGGCGAGCCAGGTCAGCCCGGAATCCGATCATCAGCGGCATTAACATCGGCGTCTTCAATTTGGTGATGCTTGTTGTAGCTCTTTGCCTTCTATTGCTGCAGTTTTTAAGCGCACCACCTTTTCACTACGCCCTCGGGTTGCCAACAGCAAAGCATTCAATCTGGATGCCTGAGGCAGACCGGCCCGGCGCAATCGTGATTCAAATTGATGGCGGGAGGATTTTGTATCGCGGCGATCGCGTTCTTATCCCTATCCTTCGCACCAGACTTCTTGAAGACCTAAGGCACGGATCGGATCAAAAGATCTATTTAAGCGTGGAAGAGAATATGTCGTATCGGAGCGTGAAAGAAGTTATTGCTTGCCTGCAATCGGTTGGAATTCAGAGGATCGCCTTTCTTTGCAAGCCGAGTGTTCTCTGAGTGTTTTATAGCCAGAAAATAATTCAGGGAGTTGACCGCGGAGTTGCGCGCAAGACCGCATCCGCCACCTTCGCCGCCGCAACTGCTTCCTTCACGTCATGCACTCTCACAATATGAGCGCCGGCCAGAATGCTGGCGGTCATCGCCGCCAAGCTGCCCGCCAGCCTCGATGAGCCGTCACTCGCATTTGCGGCTTGTCGCGCCACGAATGATTTCCGCGACGTTCCACTGAGCAGCGGAAATCCGAGCTGATGCAATTCTGCGAGCCTTCCCAATAAAGGAAAGTTTTCTTCCATGCGCTTCCCGAATCCGAATCCAGGATCGAGCACGATGCGCTCACGAGCAATTCCGGCACTGGTCGCATGCTGAGCAACCGCGCGCAGGCCATCACTGACGAGCGGCACAACCTCTGCAGCTGCCAGCGCCGGCAGGCTCGACCATTGTTCCGGACGTCCGCGCGTGTGCATCAATACGCAGCCGCAGTCGGAAGACGCGAGCAGGGAAGCCATCCTGTCGTCCCACGTGAGGCCGCTAACGTCATTGATGATGTCGGCGCCGCGATCGCACGCCGCCTCTGCCGTTTCCGCCTTGTAAGTATCGATAGAGATAATCGCGTCGTGAACCTGAGCGCGAACGCCGTCGAGCACCGGCAGCACGCGTCGTTTTTCTTCCTCCGCGCTCACTGGATCTTTTTTTCCTGGACGTGTGGATTCCCCGCCGATGTCGAGAATGTCAGCGCCTTCGGCGAGCATCGCCAGCGCATGCTCAACCGCGCGATCGGTATCGAAGAACTCTCCGCCGTCCGAGAACGAATCGGGCGTGACGTTCACGATGCCCATGATCAGCGTGCGCTCGCCGAGTTTGAGCGACCGTGAGCGCACCTTCCATTCGAACGTCGGATGCATGTAGAGGATTGTATCGGCGACAAACCAAAACACGACACGGATCGCACGGATGTCACGGATTACACGGATAAATCAGGCGAGGATCCGCTCTGGGGCTTGCCGCGACCTCAGTTTGCAGTATCCGTGAGATCCGTAGAATCCGTGCGATCCGTGTCGTGTTTTGCTTTGTCGCATACTCGCGTCAACGAGCGTGGTTGTACAATCCGGCGCAATGATCAAACGCACTCTTCTCGTTCTGGCACTGACATCATTCCTCGCAAGCGCAACCTATCCACAAGCACAATCTGCTCCCACGCCGAGCACGCAACCATCGCCAACGCAGCCGGCACCGCCTCCGCAACCCGCGCCTGTCGCACCTACGCCAGCGGTCTCGCCGCAAGCCATGCAGGACCTTGGCACGCGGCTTGCCGCGCGCATCAATGCCATTCGCGCTGCCGACCCGCGTTCTGCTCATGCCATTTGGGGAATCAGCGTTGTCGATCTCGCTACCGGGAGTTCTCTCTATGCGGAGAACACTGACAAGATGCTGCATCCGGCATCAAACACAAAGCTGTTCACGACTGCAACTACGCTCGCGCTCCTCGGTCCCGACTACAAATTCCTCACCACGGTCGAGAGCGCGAAGCGTCCGGATAAGAACGGTCGCGTGACTGGCGATCTGTTCCTCGTCGGGCGCGGCGATCCCAATCTCTCTGGACGCGTGTTGCCCTACGTGAAGAAGACCGAGCGGCTCACTCCGCACACCCGCATTCTCGAAGAGCTCGCCGATGAGGTCGCGCTGGCGGGAGTGAAAGTCATCGATGGTGACATCGTCGGCGACGATAGCTACTTCGTCTATGAGCGCTACGGCGAAGGCTGGACGCAGGACGACCTGATGTGGGACTACGGCGCGCCCGCCTCGGCGCTCACCGTCAACGACAATCTTGTGTTCGCGAACATCAAGCCGAGCACTCGTCTCGGCGAACGCGCGCAGCTCACGCTCGATCCCTACACCGACTACTACAGTGTCCGCAATTTCGTGACAACTTCGGCCCGAGGCACGCTGCGCAATATCGGCGTGCTGCGCGAGCCAGGCTCGCTCGAACTCACCTTCTGGGGCACGATTCCCATCGGCGATGCCGGCGACGACGAAGCGCTCGCGATCGAAGAGCCTGCCACCTGCAACGCGCAGTTCTTTCGCACGCTGCTGCAGCAGCGCGGAATCGTTGTGCGCGGCAAAGCGCGCGCGCAACACTCAGAGCCGTACCAGTATCCGGTTCCAGAGCACGATCAGCCGCTCGTCGTTCCTGCCGTGCAGACGCCCGCACGCGTCGTGCTGGCGCAGCATCAGTCCGTGCCGCTCATTCAGGATCTGCAGGTCATCAACAAAGTCAGCCAGAACCTTCACGTCGAACTGATGCTGCGTCTGATCGGCAAACTCAAAGGCCCCTCGGGTTCCGTTTCGGGAGGACTCGATGCCGAGAGCAGGTTCCTCACCGAGCAGGTCCACATCGATCCTTCAGAGTTCGAACTCTACGACGGCTCCGGACTTTCCCGATCCGGGCTGGCGACGCCGCACGCCTTCACGCAGCTGCTTCAATATATCTACGCGCAGCCCTGGGCGGCTCAGTTCCGCGACACCCTGCCCATCGCCGGCGAAGACGGCTCGCTCTCTACGCGCTTCAAAGGAACTTTTGCCGCCGACCACGTCGAAGCCAAAACCGGACAGATCGGCGGCGACAACTCACTTACCGGCTACGCGGTTACCAAATTGGGACATAACATCGCATTCTCCATCATCATCAACCACCACACCATGGGCAACACCAAATCCAAGCAGATGATCGACGACATCGTGAACGCGCTGCTGGAGGAAGATTAAAAGATCGACGGAAGGCCGAAACCTGAGGACCGTAGGACCGGCGGCCGCCCTCGGCCGGGTTTTTTGTTTGGGACCCGTCAAAAATAGTACTTACCCTCTCGCTCGTGAAAACAAAAACCCGCGCGAGGGCGCGCGTCGGTCCTCAAGCTCCCGCACCTTCACGCGCCACGCGAATACTAACGCGGTCCCAATCACCATGAGCGAGATCGCCAACGCAGCCCACAATCCCAGAGCGCCGAGCCGGCGCGGGAACCCGAGATAGTAGCCAAGCGGCAATCCGATCACCCAGTACGCAACGAACGAACTGAACATCGGTATGCGCGTTTCGCCTGCGCCGCGTAGAGCGCCGGTGGCTACGGTCTGAAGGCCATCGAAGAGCTGAAACGCCGCCGCGACAAATAACAGATTCACTCCGATGCGCATGACCTGCGGATCAGGCGTGAACACGCGCACGATCAGGTGCGGAGCCAGCACGAGCACCACCGCAGCGCAGCTCATGAAAGTGGCTCCCATCGCGATCGCCGTCCAGCCGGCCCGACCAGCGCCTGCGGGATCTCCCCGTCCGATTCCTTGCCCAACGCGAACTGCCGCAGCCGAGCTGATGCCCAGCGGGACCATATATGTGAACGCCGCGCAGTTCAGCGCGATCTGATGTGCCGCGACCGAGGCCGCATCGAATTTCGCGATCAGCGCCGTGACCGCAGCAAAGACGCCAATTTCGAAAAAGACCTGCGTCGCCGCCGGAAAGCCAATGCGCAGGAGTTCGAAGATTCGTTCCAAATCAGGACGATACGGCGACTGAAACAACGGCAGCTTCTGCCTCCGATGTTGCCTCACGACAGCAACGAAGAGCACTGCCGCCATGTATATCCGCGAAAGACACGTAGACCATCCCGATCCCGCGACGCCAAATGCAGGCGAGCCCCAATGGCCGTAGATCAGCACCCAATCTCCCACGGCGTTCACGATGTTCGCCGAGATCAGCGCGAACGTCACCGGCTTCACCAGATCGACCGCCTGCAGATATCGCCGAAACGCAAAATAGAGCAGCAGCGGCGGTGTGCTCCAGTTCATCGCCTCCAGGAATGGAAGCGTCTGACCTAGCACTCCGGGATTAACTCCCATATTGGGAAGAAGCCTGCCTGCGAGCCAAATAAACAACATAAGCAGCGGCGTGAGCGGCACGAGAATATAAAGCCCGTTCAGCAGCGAATGGTTTGCGTCTTCCAGATCGCCCGCGCCGAACGACTGCGAGACTTTAGTGTCGAGCGAGTAGAGCAGGCTTCCGCCGAAGATCGCCGCCGTGTAAAAGATGACGCCACCGAGGCTGACTCCGCCGATCGCCTCCGCACTGTTGCGCATGCGGCCCACCATGATGGTGTCGACGATGCCCATCGCCATCCACCCAATTTCCGCAAGCACCAGCGGCCACGCCAGCGTAAACACAGCCGGCGCCTCAGCGCGAAACTGGCGAAGAGAATTGCGGAGCATGAAGTAAGAGTAGCAGTAGGGGATGAGCGGTCGGCACTCGGCTTTGTTTTGGGTGGAAGCCGCCGACTTTAGTCGGGGGCGCGAGGCTTTTCAAGCTTCGCGTCAGTAGCGCTCTTGCAGCAGCCGCGCTTTAGCGCCGGTCCACGCATGCGCGCTTCGCGCGTGCGCCTGCGCTAAAGCGCAATTCATTTACTTTTTTATAGACGACGCTGAAG
>CAYNPS010000123.1:0-10680 GCA_964399125.1 uncultured Terriglobales bacterium | reverse complement strand
CGGTGTTAAACAGGGAAGTGCGGCGCTTAATGCCGTGCACTTCATAGTCTTTTGATAGCAACAACTCGGCCAGATAGGAGCCATCCTGTCCGGTAACGCCTGTGATGAGTGCTTTTTTCATTTATATCTCGATGCAAAAAAAATTAACCGGAGGCGGTGGGAAATTCTTGTGCCGCCCCGTTATTGCTTGCTACTTCGAATCTCGGTTCCTTCGCACGGCTTCCTGGATCAAACCAACAATAAATTTCGTATTTAGGATCAGGTATCGCCGCCAAAGCCGTCTAGGCTCCGAAGCCAAACGAAAGAGCCATTCCAATCCGCGCTCGCGCATCCAAATAGGTGCTTGCTTCAGTCTCCCCGCATGAATATCGAAAGCTTGTCCAATCCCAACCAGCACTGGAACATTAAGCTTGTCGCGATGTTCGTACATCCATCGTTCCTGTTTTGGACAACCCAATCCCACCCAGAGAACGTCTGCTTCCGTTCTGTTGATCATTGCCACTACGCTGGCGTCCTCTTCAGGCGTGAGGGGACGAAAAGGAGGCGAGTAGGTGCCAGCAATTACGAGCATCGGAAACCGAGATCGCAACGCCGACGCTAGTGCCTCTGGAACTCCCGCAGCTCCGCCATAAAAAAAATGACGAACGCATTTGCTGTTTGTGTCACCACAGAACCTGAGGAGCAGGTCCGGCCCATAAACCCTTTCTTTCAGCGGATAACCGCGAAACTGACCAAGCCACACAAGCGGCATACCGTCAGGAACGCAAAGATCGGCGGTACCGAGTATCCTTCGGAATGATAAGTCGTGTTGGGCCTCCATCACTACATGCACATTCGTCACAGCGATAAATCGACAGGCATCGCGTTGTGTGATCCACTGTTCCATTTGACTGATTACGTCCTGAATCTGGAGGGCATCAATACGGACGCCAAGTACGCAAAAAGCTGGATGCGAGTCGGAATTAGTTGATACTGCTTCAGCGGTCGACATGTGGGGATTCCTCAGAAATCTGCAGTATTAGATTGATGTGATTTTCTATTGCTTACAGTACGACACTGTCAATGGTGCGTGGCGCAAAACAACCTTCAAACGCCTTTCATGGCAAACAACGCCGTATGTAAGAGGACTGCGAAGTCCATAAAACAGTTCCTGTTTCGTATGTAATAAAGGTCATATTCGATGTTTTCATGGATTAAATAAGCGCGATCGGCGCTCAATTGCCATAAACCTGTAAGACCCGGCTTCACTTCCAGACGTCTTCGTTGTAAAGGGGTGTACTGTTCCACGATGAAGGGCATCTCAGGACGCGGCCCAACCAGGGCCATATCGCCCTTCAAAACATTGAGGAGTTGTGGCAATTCATCCAAACTCGTCTTTCGCAAGAATCGACCCATTCGGGTAATACGCGGGTCGGAGCGTTCTTTAGGAGAGTAGTCATATATCTTCGCATTGAGATACATAGTTCGGAATTTGTACATTCGGAAAAGTTGGCCATTCTTACCTATCCTGTCTTGAACAAAGATTACATTTCCGTGAGATTCTAACGAAATCAAAAGTGCAATCAATAGGAAGATAGGTAAACCTAGCATCAAAATCAACGAAGAGAAGAGTAGGTCAAAAACACGCTTGAAAAGCTCATAGGACGCTCGCTTGCGCGGGCTCCGCAATGACGCCAAGAGAATACCGTCCAAATTGGTGTAGGTAATCCAGACATCGTGTTCTATCTCATGCTGGGGTGCAAAGCTCACGTGGGCTCCTGCTGCGGCGCTTTCCGCAATGATTACAGCCAACTTAGACGGGAGTAGCCCCGGAATCGCCACAATGACTTCTTCCGCTGCCAGTGACCGGATGAATTCCTGGGTCAAGGGTCCTGGTTTCACAACTGCGGACCTTTTCCTGCTGTATGACGCCTCATATACGATACTGCCGACTTTTTGCGGGTCTTCGTCGATAACCGCAACTGGATCCAAGCCAAGTTTCGGCGAACGTACCAGGGTAGAGAAAATCCTTCGTCCAACAGGCCCCGAACCATAAATGATGACCTTCCGTACCCCATAGCCTTTTGAACGCAACAGCTGAAGCAAGCCAGAGGTGATCTCTTTTTGTACAAGCAAAAAGATGGGAACTGACATAGATGCCAAAAACAAGACCAGACGGGAGATCAGAAAGCTGGTCAGTACACCATAGGCAAATACAAGCAGAACCAGCTGAAGCGAAAAGCGCAGCATTCGCTCCGTTTCTCGAACACCGAGCAGACTTTTGCCTGGCAGGTATGCGCCATCAGCATGCATCCGAAGCACAAAGATCAATCCGAGAATAAATGCGGCAGCCGCGACAACAGACGGCGTATAGTAGATGCTCTTGCCCAAGGCGAAATGGCGGTAGAAAGCATAGGCAAAAATTATTGCAGCAGTTACGGTACCTAAATCTGCCACCATCTCGAATGCGGTTACAATCCGTTCAAATCGGATGATGCGGTCTGTGCGCCGGAGAGGTGGCTCGATCAAACGAATGTTTTGTGGAGAAACACGATCTGGTTTTAATGCGACAGAGGTACTCATGATTATTATCCAAGGGTGTTAGCGTTCGAACGACGGTTAATGGTCATTTACTCTGTTGTTGAAGGTGCATGAAACAAAAGGTAATGCTTGTTCTGTTAACGTGAAAAGCTTTCATTCCCCGTTATATCGCTGTGTTTCGAGAATTGGTTCCCTGCAGGGCTTCGGTGCTTGCACGGCGCGTTCATAGATTGCTCTGAGAATCTCATAATTCTTGGCGCCAGTGTATTTGGCCTCGTACTCAGCCCGGGCCTCCCGACGCATCTGCTGCCACTCTGTATTGTGGGTCAACATCCACTGTACCTGTGTTGCGAGGTCGGTGGAGTTGCCGGCCTCAAAATGGAGCCCCGTCCGCTGGTGCTCAATCATTGATTCCATTGCTCCCAGTTTGGACCCGATAACAGGCGTACCCTTTGCAAAAGACTCGACAATAATTCGTGGCATGCCCTCGTAGCATTCTGATGGGACTACAAGCGCGCTGGCTTCTCCCATTAATTCAAATATCTCTGTCGACGATTTGGAGCCAATAAACTCTATCTCTCCTCCATGCCGCCGCTGCACTTCAGCTTCCAGCGGCCCGCCGCCCGCAATCTTTAATCGGCAGGGCAGAGATTTCTGCTGCCAGGCACTCAGTAAGGTTCGTAACCCCTTTTCCTCGGCCAAACGGCCAGCAAAGAGTACGTAGCCGCCATTCCCCCTGCCGTAGCCGGGATCGGGATCAATGAAATTCGGTTTAACGACTATCTTCTCTGCAGGCAACCCTCCCGCCACAAACTTCTTTCGTGCAAACTCAGTAAGCACAATGTACATGCTGACTTTCCTCTGCCAAGTGCGAAGTAGGCGATGAGTGACAATCATTCCGGCTACCGCAAGAGTTCCCATTTGACTATTGCGATAACATCCGCGTAGAACTCCGGGCCAGGGAACCGTCGTTCGCAGGCAATCCTCGCAGATCTTACCGTCTCGAAAAAGGAGTGCATTTGCGCAGAGCAGACGATAATTGTGAAGCGTCTGGACTACAGGAATACGGGCATCGTGACAAGCATAGTAGACAGCGGGCGAAAGCTTGGGAAAAGTATTGTGCACATGTACGACGTGCGGCCCAAAAGATGCGATCATCGCAGCTACCCGCTTCTTTGACTGAAAAGAATAGACGGCAGTGGCGGCAGTTTTGAGCCGATCTATGTGGGTCACAATGTCCCTATTATCTGCTTCCAGCAAAAATACATCGTGGCCATACTCTCGCAACAATCTAAGTTCGTCGCGCACAACAGAGGCTTCGCCACCGGCGATCTGATAAAGATTATTAACTAATAGAATCCTCAAAGTGTAAGCTCACTGCCGGATATTACGCCGCGACGACACAGCTGCCCCGTGAGGCGCGGTTTAATCTGTATAATTGCCTGATAAACCATATACATGAATAATTCCTTCTGCCCAGTTTGGAGTGATAGCAGCAGCCATTCGGTCTAGGAAATACGGTATTACGGGACCGTCTTCTGGAATTCCATAGGCAACAGCTTCGATCAAATTGAATCCGAAGCGAGAGGCGAGCGTCTTCAACGTCGTATGAGAATAATAATATGTATGATCCGGATGAACGCTCTCTGATCCGAATGGTATGCGAACGAAACGGCGAAAGCAGAAGGCATTTGTAGTAGTGACCACAAGGTTGCCGTCGGCCCTCAGCACAGAGCGGACCGAGTTCAAAAATAATCCAGGATTATTCAAGTGTTCGATGATTTCTCCCGCCACTACCAAATCGAACGGCTTCAGGCCAAGCACCTCCAAATTCTCGACGTTGCCCTCGATGATGTTGTGCACTCCATGCTTCTCTTTGAGAAGCGTAATGGCTTGCAAATTTAGGTCCACGCCGGTGCAAGTGGAGGCCACGCTACAAAGTTTATTGTGCAGCCACCTGCCAGAGGAAATTTGTTCCTCGGTATAAGGAAAATCAGCACATCCCAGATGTAGAACCGTGCGATGAGCGGAAAGCGAGAGCAGGAATTGTTCCCTATTAACGAGCGATTTCGGCAATTTGAAGTGGCTCATGATTATGCTTCTTTCAGAGAGCGGCTTTGGTGCGTGGGGGTTTCAGCGCACTGACCTACGTCGAGCAGCTGATGTTTTAGTCCAACACTCGGCCTAAAAATAGCGGTCTGATTGAAATCACCGGAAGAAACGATCTTTTGCATTTTCATAAGAAGCAGATACGCCGATGCGATGCGGATAACATTCAACACAAAAAAGCCGATACTTGCGCCAACTATTCCATTCCATGCGATAAGAGGTACAAGAAAGAGGCAAATGGAGAGAGCGCCAGCAATCTGCACACGAAGAGCTGCTCCCGTTTGTTGAATGGAATTAAACAGAACCCAGAGTATCTGAGTGCCAAAAAAGAGGATGTAACTTGCGGCGACAAACTGGAGCGGAATGCGCAGGCCGCTATACGAGGTTGCGGCACCATAGAACGTCACCAGCAGTCGACCCGGGAATAACAGGAGTGTCGCGCAATAAGGGAGGAGAAAAATTGAAAAGACTTTTGCCTGCCGAACGACTACTCGCTTAGCCGCTGCTAATCCGCCTTGTCGGTTCGCTCGAGCCGCCAATGGGATTACAAGACTATTGAAGCTGAACAAAAGCGGGTGTGTTAGCGCGACGAGATTAAAAACAACCGCGAAGGCCGCTGCTTCGCTGGCACCATGCATAAAAGCGAGTGTCCAAGGAAAAGCCTGAAATATGAGAACTGCCCCCACGTTTGTCAGGAGGGCGAGTTTTCCCAAGCGCCAGAAGCTGCTCGCCAGACCCGACAAGTCCTGGACTCGAATACCCTTTACCCGAATCTGGACTATCTGCAGGATCATCCCCAGAAGCGAAGTCACTCCGATGAACGCAAAAGCTCCGAGGAGCGAAATCCGTCGAGTGGCAATGAGCAGCAGCACCAAAGATGCTTGGCCCAAGTAACTGATTGCGTCTCCCCATATAGCATCACGGTAACGCAATTGAACCATCAGAGTGCGTCGCATCGTCTCTTGCAATTGCCAGCACACGAGCGCGGCCACACTGGGGAGCGCCAAATCAGGTCTATGAAGGATCCAACACGCCGCTGTTAATACTATCGCCGAAGGAGAAGCGCACAATAGAGTCAGCAGCAAACATGAGGTCGCCAGGGCGCTAACGTCATTTTCCTCCTGCACGGACAACGGATACGTCACCAGCGAGGCATGTGCGTTGTTGAGAAGAAGCATTGTCCCAAAAAGCAGTGCAAAGACGCCGTAATCAGAAGGTGCCAGGGCTCTGGCTAATAAGATGTTCGTCAGAAAGTTTCCAAGGCTGACAAAGCCTTGATCATAAATTGCCCAGAGGCCTGGGCTTGAGAGGAAGCACAAGGCCTTGCGAAAAACAGGATTTCTGGAATTAGGCACAATTTCAGTCATCAGTGTGCCGGTAGGGAGGCCCCTAAACCGAAACGATCTCTTCGGTAGCGGTGACATTCAACGAGAGCGGTTCCAAATCCCATGATGCTCCAAAACCAGATTCCGCCATAAGGACTTTCTAAATAAGGATCGAACGACATGTTTACAATTGCCGCTGCCCAGTATGCAAGCACCCAAAGAGTTAAACGAGCAAAGAACACATCACCCAGGTTATTCGACCTTCGAAATAGGATGATGAGACGCCCCGAAAATGTAGCTTGCAACAATACCCAAGTGGCCAATCCGGGTAACCCCATTCGGGCGAGAACTGTCATTCCAGCGTTATGAGGGGAACGAAGGGAGTGATCTGCAGTTACTTGATATCCATCTTCGTCAGCGAGATTACGACCGAAGCCTTTGCCCGTCCAAATATAGTCTCCATAGATGGTGTAATTGACAATGTCGCGCCACCAAAGCAGGCGCCAAGACTTGGTTCCGTTGAGATACGGCTCATCCGAACTGCTAAAGATGCTGAGAGCATTGGCCTTAATTTGTTCAAAAGAAACCGCGCGCTGTGTGGGGCCAACTCGTGCCTCCGGTTCTATTAGCATGATCGCGAGGACTGCAGTCAAAGCAACAGCTCCTCCGATTAATACTTTGAGAAGTGTCCGTTTTAAATCCCCCACCGCTACTACAGCAATTCCGACAAGCATAGTGATAAAAGCGCCACGGCTTTGGGAGCTAAGCAAAAAAAATGCTGCGAAAAACAAGATAACAAAAAGTGTTTTCCGGATCGGACCGGTGCGCGACTGCAATCCCAAAAGGACAAAGGCCGTAGATCCAGCCACATGTACGGCCGCATCCCCGGATTTCAACAGTAGTACCCCGCCAGAGTATATTGAGGAAAACTGCCACTGTAAGAAGGTCGCGATCGGCACCCATATTAAAAAAGGTTGTATGAAATACTGAAACGCAAATGGCACAGTTTCAACGGATTTCTGGTGCAAAAGCACCAGGCAGACTATAACGGCAAACAAACCATAGCCCCAAATAACGGCGTCCCGCAGGGCGTCTGTCCCATATTGCTGGACATACGGAATAGTCGCATTAAATCCAACGAGTGCGAATGCCAGCCACGTCCAAAAAAAACTTATCCGCGGAAGTCTCAGAATAGACTGCCTGAGCAATAAAAAAGGGAGACCTAATACCAGTACGATTTCACCGACATACACTGGACCGATACCTATTCCGGCAAATCTTCGGCCTAAAAACGCGTATCCAACGAGCAAAGCGCCCAGTATCTTTAACCAGCCACCGCCAAGTCCACGTAAACGGCGTCTCCCTACACTAAAGCGATATAGTGCGATGAGCTTCGCATCACAAGCGTCGGACTGAGGTGTAGCCAGACTTTTGTGCCCTCTACTACCTAGGTCGCTCATTTCAATCTCCCATCCCCTCATCTCTATTTTTAATTGATAGACAGAGCATCACGGCCTGAGTGTCGCATGATCCATTTTGATTCAGACTTCGTGTACAGTCTGACGTGCGGCATTCTCCGGAGAAGTTTAGGGAGATCCTTAGTTCCATTGTCGCATCTGAGTCGGCGCGATCTGTACCGAGGATGCTCTTTTCCGAGCTATTGGGACCGGCGTGGGGCTGCTTCTTGGAGCGGAAATTCGCTCCACTTCCTCTTCTCCCAGCTCAAGCGTAAATGATTGCATTATAGTAGCCATAGAGAGTACAACGCGAAAGGACTGCTTGCGATTCAGGAGTATGCCTTCAGCTCCTAAAAACGGCCCTCTTATAATGCGCACCCTGCAACCTTTACTCAAATAACTGCAAGGCTGGATCTCGCTTGGACCACTAAGACCCTTCTTAAGCAGCTCAATTTCCTCATCTGGAACAGGCAGCGGAATGGAATTGAAACAGATCAGCCGAACTACTCGCGGAACATCTAAAACCGTTAGCCTCTCTGTGAGAGGAATTCTCACGAAGAGATAGCCGGGGAAGAGCGGCCGGCTAAGGTTCACGCGTCGATCACTTCGCTGACGAACAGTGTTATACAAAGGCAAATAGCGCTCAATGCCAAGCTGCGCTAATCGTTGGGCTACAATCTTTTCTTGATTGACGCTGGTGTATACCGCGTACCACTTCCGGCAAGCCTGCCGGGGCTCCGTAACCTCAGTCTCAGGTGTAGCCGTAATTACTGACATAAACATAGCTTCGCCTCATTCATCCCAATCAGGAATGCGAATGTAAATGAATGTTTTCAGCCACTTACAATGTGGAAACCTGCCAATTGCTGTTATTCATTTCGGCCCGAAGGGTCCGAACTGGCGGCACCAGAGCTGCTTCTCGGATTTCCTGCCGCAAAAGCCCGGTGGATAACCAGGCTAGGAGAGCGTTTTTAATCGGTTCTGGCCTTGAAGTCAAGAAAATAATTGCTTTAGCCCCTATGGGTGAATGCAATTCTAATTGCACGCGCATGCGCTTCACAGCCTCATGCCTTCAGCGCTTGGTTTTGCAATTATCATTTCCCGGCTCCTCAGGGGAGCGACGTCCGCGTCAGCCCATCTACCTTTAAAGAGCGTCCGGTGAAGAAATCATTGATACTGTCACTGCCGACACCTGCTTGTTAAACCGATTAAGTCGCTCTAAAATCTTTTCTTGACACTCAAGTAAAGGAAAAATAGACTGGCCAAACCTTCCACCCAGCCCAGCTTGGCACGCCGAAGCGGACTTCGAAAGGCCAAATTCTATTTAGGATCTCAGCGTGCAGCTTGTGCCTCGCTTTTCTCCAGATTTTTCCTGTTGCAATGCTGAAAGGCTATATATGCAAAATCATCCAGCCACGAGATCTCAGTTCGCGCTGTCGATTTCGAAATGCTTCGCTACAGTATTGACGCTCGTTCTGGCAAACTTCTTGTTTGCCCAAACTAGTCCAAATGCGCAACCGCCAATCGAGCAAGCTCCACAGTCATCTCAAGCAGGCAATGCGTCGCCGGATTATTTGATCTCACCGGATGATTTGCTTGAAGTCTACATTCTGGATGTTCCGGAGCTTTCAAGGACGTATCGCGTCAGCATGTCGGGTCAGGTTGCTTTTCCGTTGATCTCGAAACCGCTCTCCGCCGCTGGTCTCAACCTTACGCAGTTTTCGCAGTTGCTGTCGAGTGAATTGCGCTCGAGTGGAACCCTGACTCATCCGCAAGTGAACGTAAGCATAAAGGAATCGCGTCTGCACTCCGTATCCGTTACGGGTGCGGTAAAGAAAGCCCAGATCTATCCTGTCTTTGGCAAAACGAAGCTGCTTGCGGTACTCTCTCAAGCAGAGGGTCTTTCGGATAATGCTGGCTGCATTGTGAAGATCATGCGCGGTGCAGCCAACAAGGCTCCCCAAAATCCGACAATAAGGTCATCCGAGGATAATCGTGCAAATGATGGACAAACGATCGCCATTAATCTGAATGATCTCTTCGCCGGTAAGGATGAAAGTTTGAATATTGACGTTTATCCTGGGGATTGGGTAACAGTGCCTCCCGCCTCGGTAGTGTACGTGATAGGTGCAGTGAATAAATCGGGCGGATTCATGCTGACGACAAGCCGTGAGCACGTTACTGTATTACAGGCATTGGCGTTGGCAGAGGATCTCAAGAATACTGCTCGACGTGAGAATGCAATGATCATTCGGCAAGGAACCTCGGGTACGCAGGATAGGCAGGAGATTGCAGTCAATCTCAAAAACATTTTAAAAGGCAAGAGTCCCGATATCGCAATGCAAGCGAATGATATTCTGTTCGTTCCCGACAGCGGTGGTAAGAGGGCCGTGCAGCGGGGAGCGGAAGCAGTCATACAGGCCGCGACAGGAATCGCCGTTTATCATCCCACATATTAAGCAGGTCAATTATGAGACAGCAGTTGCCACCTTCAGCGGATCATGCAATCCGAAAACTAGTCGATTGGCCTCAAGCAGAGCCGATGCAGCTTCCCTATCAACCGGAAGAGTTTGGTGATGACGTCTCTCTTGCTGCGTATTGGCAAATCCTGCTACGTCGCAGGTGGACCGTCGTTGCTGTCCTTGCCGCATTTTTCGTCCTGGCGGCACTCGCTTCCTTTAAGATGAAACCGGTCTATAAGGCGACCGCCCGCATCGAAGTTGAAGCCGATTCACAGAATCAGACGCTCAATGAAAGCGCAGCATATCAGCAGGTAGAGAATGATCAGGACTCACTGCGCACGCAGATCGAGATCCTTCGAACCGACAATCTCGCGTGGCGAACGATTGAGCAGTTAGGATTGTCCGAAAATACTGCTTTCTCGCCAGTGCCGAGCAAGAAGCCTGTGGACCAGGAACTCAGGAAGATGCAGCTGATCCGCAATTTCAAAAAGCAGTTAAAAGTGGAATTGGTTCCAGAAAGCCGCATCATTCTGGTCAGCTTCGAAAGCACGGACCCGCACCTCGCGTCAAGGGTGGCGAACGCTTTAGTTGACAACTATACAGATTACAATTTCCGTCAAAAATATGATGCGATGCGCCAGGCGGCAGGCCGTATGGAGCAACAGCTCGATGAGCTGAAAGCCAAAGTCGAGAAATCGCAGAGAGACTTAGTCGATTATCAACGGAAGAACGCGATCGTCAATGTCGATGAAAAAGAAAGCGTGGTGGAGCAGCGGCTCTCGCAGCTCAGTACAGATCTCACCCAGG